>CAYMSH010000454.1:0-4618 GCA_964392945.1 uncultured Planctomycetaceae bacterium
ATACCTACACCGTGTGCTATGTCGGAATGATATTCTTCTTCGCGTTCTTCTGGACGACCGTCCAGTTCCGCCCGAAGGAGATGGCCGATCAGCTTCGAGACCACGGCAGCTTCATTCCCGGATTGCGTCCGGGCAGACGAACCGCAGAATACCTCGAGAAGGTCATGGGCCGCATTACGTATTGCGGAGCCGCCTTCCTGGCCGCCATAGCGGTAATACCGATGGTTATCGCCACACTGGCGAAGATTCCGTTCAACGTATCGTCGGTCCTCGGCGGTACCGGACTGCTGATTCTTGTGGCGGTGGCGTTGGACCTTGTCCAGCGAATCGAAGCCAACCTTGTGATGCGTAACTACGACGGTTTCCTGGGCGGAAGCTCAAGGATTAAAGGAGCATACGGTTGAGAATAGTTTTAATGGGACCTCCTGGAGCCGGCAAGGGCACTCAGGCTGAGCGACTGATCAAGAAGTTCGGCATGAAGCACCTTTCCAGCGGTGATATTTTCCGAGCGGAGAAGGCTTCCGGTTCGGAGTTGGGCCAGAAGCTGGCGTCTTACATGAACGCCGGAGAACTTGTGCCCGACGATGTGGTTGTGGAGATGATGGCCAAGGCTATCACGCAGGTCGATGGCGACCTGATGCTGGATGGGTTCCCCCGAACAGTAGCCCAGGCCGAAGCGCTCGACAAGCAGCTTGCCGAAGTCGGCAGCCCGCTTGACGCCATCGTCGTGATGACGGCTAATGACGACATTATAGTTAAACGAATTACCGGACGGCGCACTTGTCCGGAATGCAATCGCGGTTACCACGTAACATTCATGCCTCCGAAAGTCGAAGGCGGATGCGACGATTGCGAAGATACTGAACTTACCCAGCGAAGCGATGACAGCGAAGAGACCGTTCGCCAGCGTCTTGAGACCTATCGGGCTCAGACCGAAGCGGTGATCGGTTACTATCGCGGCTGCGATTCGCTGGCGATCGTAGATGTAGATGGAAATCAGGACGCCGAGATTGTCTCGGGCGAAGTTATACAGGCCCTCGAGTCTCTCGAGGCGTAGTTTAGAAGGTCCACTGCGTGGCGATCAGGCTAAAAAGCCCGGACCAGATCGAACGTATGCGGAAGGCAGGGCGTATAGTCCGCCTTGTGCTGGATCGCTTGGGCGACATGATCGCCCCAGGCATTACAACAGAAGAACTGGACGCCGAAGCCCAAAGGCTTTGTCTGGCCAATGGCGGGAAATGCCTTTTTAAGGGCGTTCCAGGCCGCGGCCGGGCCGGACCGTTTCCCGGAGCGATTTGCGTTTCGTTGAACGAAGAAGTCGTTCACGGAATACCGTCGCAAAGGACAGTCGCCGACGGTGATATTGTCAGCGTCGATTTTGGCGTGGAACTGGACGGTTGGTGCGGCGACGCGGCCGAGACGTACATAGTAGGGCGGACGCCCGATGATGTGCGGAGCCTTGTTGAGGTTACGCGAAACTCACTGGCGTTGGCAGTGGCGATGGCTGGCCCCGGAGTAAAGTGGTCCAGTGTCGCCGAGGCTATGCAAAGCTACGTCGAAGGCGAAGGCTTGTCGGTAGTCCGTGAGTTTGTCGGACATGGGATCGGTTCTGAGATGCACGAAGATCCGAAGGTTCCGAATTTTGTTTCGCGAGAGTTGCTGCGGCGAGACATAAACCTCGAGCCCGGGCTGGTCCTGGCGGTCGAACCGATGGTTAACCTCGGATCGGCCGACGTAAAGTGTCTGTCGGACGGCTGGACCGTCGCCACGTGCGACTCGGCTCCGTCAGCTCACTTTGAACATACGATAGCAATAACGCCCGATGGGGCGACAGTGCTTACAGATGGAAGCTAGATGTTGATGCGGGTCGCGGCCTTGATGGGCCTGTGACTTGGCGACAACGGGACGGATAGAACGATGAAAGTTCGAGCATCAGTTAGAAGAATTTGCGAAAAATGCAAGATCATCAAACGCAAGGGCGTCCTGCGCGTGATCTGCGATAACCCAAAACACAAACAACGCCAGGGATAGGCGCCCCTGGTTCGTGCGTCGTTGGCCATAACCGCATGTGATGCAGTTTGGATCGACGCAAGTGCTGATATGACCAGCCAAGGAGATTAACATGCCGCGTGTGGCAGGTGTTGACATTCCAAACAACAAAGCAACGTACTATGCTTTGCAGTATATTTACGGTGTCGGTCCGAAGTCTGCAGAGAAGATCTGCGAGATCACGGGCATCGACCCGCTTACTCCGGCCAAAGAGCTCAACGAAGAGCAGTTGTCCAAGATAGCCGGAACACTCGAAGACGACTTCATTATTGAAGGTCAGCTGCGGCGCCAGGTCCAGCAGAACGTAGCCAGGCTCAGAGACATCGCCTGCTACCGCGGACTTCGGCATCGTCGAGGGCTTCCCGTGCGAGGTCAGCGAACCAAGACAAACGCGAGAACACGTAAAGGTCCGCGAAAGACCGTCGCAGGCAAGAAGTCGGTCAAGGAGATGCGGTAACCCATGGCCAAGAGCAAGAAACAACGCAGAGGCGTTACAAAGGGCGTGGCCCATATTCGCGCCAGTTACAACAACACCCAGATCACCATCACCGACACCAACGGCGATGTGCTTTGTTCGGCTTCGGCCGGCACTATCGGCTTCAAGGGAAGCCGCAAGAGCACGCCGTTCGCCGCTCAGCGAGCCGCAGAGACTGCTTCGCAGAGCGCCAAGAAGATGGGTATGATCGAGATCGAAGTGCTCGTAAACGGGCCCGGCAGCGGACGCGAAAGCGCCATTCGAGCGATCGAATCTTCGGGTATCAAGATAACCTCGATCGAAGACGTTACGCCGATTCCGCATAACGGATGCCGACCGAGAAAGAAACGCCGAGTCTAGACTCGACGAAAACAGAAGAAGTTCGACTAGTGGAGCGATAGATAAATGGGACGCCATACAGGCCCTACAGACAAATTAAGCCGCCGCGAAGGCATCAACCTGATGCTCAAGGGCGCCCGCAGCGAAAGCGGAAAGATCGAACGGCGAATGACCCCGCCGGGCATGCACTCATGGCGACGCGGACGAGGCAGTGAATATCGCCTGCGCCTGCGGGAAACGCAGAAAGTCAAACGATACTATGGTATCCGCGACAGGCAGTTCATGAATCTGTACCGCCAGGCCGGTCGCACCAAAGGCGACACCGGCGCGGCGCTGTTGAGCCTGCTGGAACGCCGGCTGGACAACGTAATTCACAAGCTCGGAATGGCTCCGTCCAGAGCTGCGGCGCGACAGGTAATAGCCCACGGACATATTTACATCAACGAACGACGCGTGAATATTTCAAGTTATCGCGTTCGCGTTGGTGACAAGATCACCGTAAAGCCTTCAGAAAGGTCCCAGGCCCTCATCCGCGCGAATCTGGATGAACTGGGCGAGCCGCGAGTGCAGAACTGGTTGCAGCTTGACCAGGCCAAGCTCACTGGCGAGATCCTGGCGGTGCCTTCAAAAGACGACGTGATGATCCCGGTTGAAGCTAACTTGGTAGTTGAATTCTGTAGCCGATAGTTCCCTGAGTCGGGAAGAGTAATCGAAATCAATAATCCTTCTTGCGATCCGAATGGACGGGAGCATAGGTAATGCGAATCAGGTGGCGCGGTCTAGAATTACCCACACGGGTTGTTAACGATCAGGACGTTTCGACTCCGACATACGGCCGATTTTCCGTCGAGCCGTTTGAACGCGGATTTGGAACCACAGTCGGTAATGCGCTCAGGAGAATTCTGCTTTCCAGTCTCCAGGGAGCTGCCGTTACCAGCATCAAGATCGAAGGCGCTGATCACGAATTTATGTCGTTGCCCGGCGTGATGGAAGATGTTACCGACATCGTCCTGAACATCAAGCAGCTCGTGGTCAAGTCGCACGCCGACACCCCCAAGACTATGCGGCTTCACAGCGAGGTCAAGGGTGTTGTCACAGCGGAATTGATCGAGGCGGATCCCGCCATCGAGATCATCAACCCCGAGTTGGAGATCGCGACGCTGACTGACGACGTGAAGTTCGATATGGAAATGGTCGTCCAGGGCGGGAGGGGATATGTCCCAGGCGAGCAGATGTACGATCCCGACGCCGATCAGGAACTGGGACGAATCTATATCGATGCGTCATATTCTCCCGTTACGCGAGTACGATACCGAACCGAAGACACACGCGTAGGGCAGCGAACCAACTACGATCGGCTGCTGATGGAGATCTGGACCAACGGAACGATCACGCCGGAAATGGCGCTCGTCGAGGCGGCCAAGATCTTCAGGAAGCACCTCAACCCGTTCGTGCAGTACTTCGAACTCGGCGAGCAGCTTGTCGAAGCCGCGCCGAGCGATGACCACGAAGAAATCGATTCCGAACTGCTCAGGAAACTTTCGATGAGCGTTCACGAACTGGAACTCGGTGTGCGAAGTAATAACTGCCTCGAGGCGGGAAACATCCAGACCGTCGGGCAACTCGTCAATTACCCCGAAACAGAACTATTGCAGATTCGCAGCTTCGGAAAGACTTCACTGAGAGAAGTTAAACGCAAGCTGCAGGATATGGGCCTGTCGCTCGGCATGAATGTGTCTCTCCCTGACATTCAGG
>CAYMSH010000455.1:0-2176 GCA_964392945.1 uncultured Planctomycetaceae bacterium
CGACCGGACGATCTGCTGAAACCACACTCGCGACCGATAGCATATCTGGGCGGAGCCTCCATGTGCTTGGGCATGCTCGTAGGGCTGACGTACTATGTCGCGACAATGCCCAACTCATCGAAGCTGTGGAACCAGGTCGTCGAATCGATATCCGGCGGACGGTTTGGAGACCTGCTGGACAATTCTCTCTGGCAGTTGGTGTCGATCGCCATAGCAATGACAGTGGTGATGCTCATCGGGCTCATAGACGACATCCGCGACATCTCGCCGAAGAAGAAGATACTCGGTCAGGTGCTTGCTGCCGGTATTCTGATAGCTGGCGGGGTCGGCACGAGAATGGCCGACGCGTTCCTCCTGGCCGCGGGAATCCACGCCTCGGAATGGATCGTCATTCCGGCAAGTTGCATCCTTTGCGTATTCGTGGTGATCTGCACCTGCAACGCCACGAATCTGCTGGACGGACTGGACGGATTGTGCGGAGGAGTGACCGGGATCATATCGTTAGGATTCCTGGCCCTGGCGGTTTGGCTGGCGATGTGGAACAAGTTCCCCGGAAGCGATCAGGTTAGAGTGGTCCTGTGCCTGTCGATCGCCGGAGCCGTGCTGGGCTTCCTGCCGTACAACATCCCGCCGGCCAGCATATTCATGGGCGACGCGGGAAGCATGATGCTGGGATCCTTCGTTGCGACAATGATGGCGATGTTCTGCCTGGAAGGCACCGCACGATGGCTGCTGGCTTCGGCAGTGATCTTCGCTCTGCCGATACTGGACACTTCCCTGGCGGTAATCCGAAGATTGCGAAGCGGCAAGGGCATCTTCGTCGGCGACAGAAGCCACCTGTACGATCAACTGGTCGACAGGGGAATGTCGGTAAGGCAAGTCGTGGGCCTGTTCTACCTCTTGTCGATATTCGCCGCGGTACTCGGGGTCACCCTGTCGATCGTAACGCGTGCGCGATACGCAGCCGTCGTGTACCTGGTCCTGCTGGTGATGATCTGGACGGTGTTCTACAAGCTGGGGATGATAACCCCCGACGAACACCAGCACCCCAAGCCCTCTCAGGACGATAAGACCGAGCAGTGATTCAGGGCTTGGCGACCTGCACTTCCTGGCAATCGAGAAACCCACCGCCGAAAGCTGTCTGGCCCACAAAACCTGATCTGCGATTCAACTCTTTGCCCTTGGAATCCAGCAATAGAAAAACCGGAAGCTTCTTGCTGCTTATCTTGTAGCGTTTGGTCAGTTCGTTATCCTGCTTGGCCCGAACCAAAACGCAGATCAACTTGCGTGTCTTAATGTTCTTGGCATTGTGTTTCAGGGTCTTTGTGGACATGTTTCTGGCCGTTGTGCTGGGCGGGTCGGCCGCAAAAAACACCAGTATCTTCCGGTCCTCCTTCTCGGCTTGGGCCAACGCCGCAGCCAAATCCCCAGGCCACTTAGGCAGTTCGGCCCCGCTGCGTTGAAACATGTACACAGCAACGACTGCAACTGCGATAACAATCCCGAAGATCAGCTTACCCCTGTCGATTCTCTGTTTCGTTCCGGCCGGCTGGTCTTTGGTGTCCTGCGGGTCCATATCACGGCTCCTGTAAGCGCCTATACGCGACGAACTATCCGATGAGTCTCTAGCAGTATCGGCATTACAGGGCGATTGCCTGTTGGAAGTTTTGATCCCGGCGTATAGCCGATCGCCGAACAAAGGCTGCGAGCCTCAGGCGGCCTTGCGTCGCTTGCGAGATCTGAGCAGCAACGGAGCAGACCCGAGCAGAACGAGCATAGTCGCAGGCTCCGGGGCAAGCACCGGAGCCAGAAGCGGAACACCGCCAGGCCAGTTGACGCCGTTGCCGCTGATCACGCCGAAATTGCGCTGCAGAATGTCCAGATCGGCATCGTCAACAACGCCGCTCTGATCGAAATCCGCCGCAAGATCCGGGCCAATTTGACCGAAGGTCTGCCGCAGAAGGCTGAAATCGAGGAGATCGACCCTGCCGTCCCAATCCACATCACCGGGAAGCGGAGTCAGGCGAATCGCTGAAATCTGATCCGAATACTGCGACAGATCAGCGTACATCGCGCCTGTATCGTACACTGCGTGGTTCTGCAGGGGCAGTTGCTCGTGAGGATATCCTTCCGGCGCGGCCATGGCGATAACCAGCCCCGACAACTCCCAGGAGCC
>CAYMSH010000455.1:2276-4544 GCA_964392945.1 uncultured Planctomycetaceae bacterium
GCCTGGGGACGTATCTCGACAAGATCCGGCGCGGGGCCGGGATAAAGATCCGGCGCCCCGTTTATGCGGAACATTATCAGATCAGCGTCGATGTCGGCCTGGACGTCGTGCTTGATCCGCTGGGAAGTTCCAGGCACCTCGTCATACCTTTGATCGAGTTGTATGTAGGCCTCTTCGGCCTGGTGCCTGTAAACGTGATACGGCGTTATGACCCAACCGTCGCCGAGGTAGACCCCGGTGCCGTTGTGCATCTCCCCTACGAAGTTCCAGCCGGGATCGTCGTTCGGAGCTTCATTGTAACTCGAGTGACTCGACGTGTTGACCATGCCCAACGATGGCTGGACCAACAGGCCGCATATGACAAAGCAGCACCCCAGCGCCGCTGCAAAATGCAAATATCGTCGTCGCATATATTATGTGCCTCCTCCAGGCTCCGGTGAGCAACCGTCGCCTCGCCTCTCATCTCTCATGTTTTATTCTATCGCACACCCCTGAAAATGACAACCCCATTATTCGGATTTACTCGACAGCAACACGACTTATTCGCCCGCCGAGACGGCATGTAATCTCGTAAGGAATCGTGCCGGCGATGCCGGCTATGCTCTCGACGCTGCGGGCCGAGGACGGATCGTCGGAGATGACCTCCACCTCGTCTCCGATCCGAGTTGACGGCGCCTCTGTCAGATCAACTATCACCTGGTCCATCGCAACCCGGCCGCAGACCGGAACGTCGGTATCGCCGATCCGCATCGACATCCGGCCGGAAACCGAACGCGGGTATCCGTCTGCATATCCCACGGGAACGAGCCCCACGCGAGACGCTCGATCGAACGTGTGAGTCAACCCGTAACCAACGCTGGCCCCGGCGCTAAGGTCCTTGACCTGCATCAAAATGCTCTTGAGCCTCAGGCAGGGACGAAGCGGCGGGACTGTGTGCATTTCATCGGAAGGCTGGTATCCGTACACCGCAATCCCCGGGCGTATCATGTCGAAGTGACTGCCCGGTAAGTCTATCGCCGCGGCGGAATTTGCCGCGTGAATGGTAAGACCTTCGCCGCCGCCGCAGGCATCGACAGCGGCACGGAAGCTGGCCAATTGCTCCAGGGCGTAGCTTTTGTCGGCCTCGTCGGCCGTCGCAAAATGCGTGTACAAACCTGTCAGCTTGATCGAGCCGGCGGCCCGCACGCAATTGACCAGGCGCCCCGCCGCATCGTGCAGAACTCCCGATCGCCCCATGCCGGTGTCGATCTTGACATGCACCTTCGCTTCGCAGCCCAGATCACCCGCGGCCCGAACGACAGCATCGACCCCGCCGGCGCTTACAACTGTCAGCGTAATATCCTTGGAAATCAGTTCCTTGAGCGTTTGGTTCGCCCCGCCGGCAGGCAGGCTGCACGGCGTGAAGAACATCAGGATCTCACCGGCATATCCCAATCGCCGCAGTTCCATCGCCTCGTCGGCTGTCGCCACGGCCATCGCGTCGGCCTCTTCGGCGATCACGGGCCAGAGCAGTTCCAGACCGTGGCCGTAGCAGTCGGCCTTGACTGCTGGACATATCCGCACCCCGGGCCCGACGTGCCGCCGGAGCAGCCGCAGGTTGTCGCGAACCGCGCCGATCGATATTTCAGCTACAAGATGGGATTCCATATTCTATATATCCGCACTATCACGCGTGGGCGTCCATACTAATCCGATTTGCCGGCGCCGTCCAGATATCGCTGGAAATACGCCCTGCCGGGATGTCACAATTGGTTCACACCTGTCACAGCGCCCCGCGGACCCCTGCCGATCCGTTATATCCCGGACACCGGACGCGTTAATCCCATATAGGCTTGCAGCAACAATACTTATGCCATATCCGTGCTTATTCATATCTTATTTTGCCTCGCCTGAAGGTATGTCACACCTGTCGAGGGTGTGACATACCTGCCGGCTCGATCGCCGCTTGCGGGGCTCATAACCGCCGGCGAGCCAAGAACCAATTGCTAATTACCCGCCTTCCGTACTATTATGGCGCGTGAACTTCGTTGTCCAGGTGAACAATATGCAAGAAATCATACGCGACCGTTTCCGGGAATCCCAAGCCGTGGTCCGCAGCACGGCCGACAAGCTGACCGAGCGGATCGAGCAGGCCGTCAACATGATCGTCGCCAGCTACCGCGCCGGCGGCGGGCTGTGCGCGTTTGGAAACGGAGGGTCCGCCGCCGACGCCCAGCACATCGTGGCCGAGCTTGTCGGACGATTCCTCATCGACCGCAAGCCGCTGCG
>CAYMSH010000456.1:0-4542 GCA_964392945.1 uncultured Planctomycetaceae bacterium
GGCGGACATCTCAATGCGGAAGTTGAAATGCAATGGAATGAGGGAGAAGTAGGCGTCCAGACAAATAGATTAAATGTTTATGGTACGGCTTATGTCGAACAGTTGAAGATGTATGGAATAGCTGGCGATGATGTAACCACCGTAGGTAACGGTACAGACGCCGCTACCCTAACAGTACTTGAAGGCTTGTTGGGCAAAGATGGCGATGCTAGTATTACTATCAACGCCGGCAGTACTATGATCATCGCGGGAGACTGGGGGGGCGCTCTTTTTACGGTCGACAGCCGTGCCTTGGGCACCGATTCCTATATCGACCTTGTTGGTGGTACGCTTATAGTTAATGCACTCTACACCTCAGTAGACATTTACACAGAACCATGGATCAGAGGTTACGGCGTAGCAGGTAATTGGATAAAGACTTTTGACGCTGCCGGCTTCGATGGCGATGGCGCCAACATCTATACTCCCGCGCCGTTGGAGTTGCTGTGGGACGCGACGGTCAGCGACAACTGGAACACCGATAACTGGAGCAACGACGGCGGGACGACCTACGACCAGCTACCGATCGCCGATGTGGCAATGGTGGTTAATGGCGGTACGGTGACCGTTTCGACGGACGTAAGCGGAGCGCCGGAAGGTCCGGCTGGTTCGCTGGAGATCATCTCCCTGGCCCCGGCCACCACGACCGCAACGGTGGAGATCGCCTCGGCCGGAACGCTGGCGGTCACCGGCGGCGATCCGGTGATTGCTGATGTAATCGTCGGCGACGGCGGAACGCTGAACGTTAACGGTTTGCTTGTCACAGGCGGGGTTAACGTCGTTAACGTCGAGGTTGGCGGGACACTGAGCCTCGGCGGCGGATCGATGGTCCGATCAACGACGGCCGAATCCACGTCGAACGTCGAGGTTACAGTCAACGGCAAGCTAACCATTGACGGCGACGGCAAGAGCTATCTCGGCGACAACGGCCAGCATCCCGATTATCTCGGCGACGGCGACAGCAACGCCACGAACCTGACCCTGGGCGACGGCGCCGCAATCGACTGGATCTTCGGCGGAGTTGGGGCCGACAACGACAGCTACCTGACGATCAAGGGCCTGACGACGCTGGGCGCATCACTGACAGTCAACATAGTTGACGGCGGCGGTTCGGCCGACGGCGACGACGTATACCTGATCAGGTCGCTGGGCGGCGTTGTGAATCCGGCGGCGGCTGTTCTCGGAGATAAGCCCGCCGGCTGGACAGGCACACTCCAGTGGGTCCAGAGAAGCGCCTCGC
The DNA here is from genome assembly GCA_964392945.1 of uncultured Planctomycetaceae bacterium. Lineage (GTDB taxonomy): Bacteria > Planctomycetota > Phycisphaerae > SM23-33 > SM23-33 > BS750m-G57. The sequence continues at coordinate 1,280 of CAYMSH010000456.1, forward strand.
TATGGGACCTGCAACTGACCGCTCTGACAACCGGCGGTCAGGACCAGAACCCCGGCGACACTGACGGCAACGGGATCGTCGACGATACGGACATGGCGAACTTCGAACTGGCCTTCGGCCTGGCCGGCGCCGAGTTGACCGTCGAGGGATTCGCGTTCGATCCGGATTTCGACAATGACGGCGACGCCGATCTGGATGACTTCGTAACGCTGCGTGAGAGCTTCGGTAACAACTACAATGAAGCCCCGTCGATTCCGGACCTGTCCCAAACCCCGGAACCGGCGACGATGAGCCTTCTGGCCCTCGGCGCCCTGGCGGTCCTCCGCAGACGCCGCCGCAAGAGTTGATTTGGCGTTATCCGTTACTAATAACTGAATACTGATAACTGCAAAGTCTCTCCTCGACGCTTAACGGTTTGGAGCTTGTTGCCCCAAACGGTTTCACTAACGTGATTGTCAGCCGTAGCCGTTAAGTTGAGAATACCCGGTGATTCGGGCCTGCACGTTCGAGTCATGACCACGCAGATTATCACTCGCGGGCGGGCCCAATAAAAAACGGCCCGCCCGTTTTTATGAACAGGCCGGCCGGCGATCCGGCCAGCGGACCTTCGGTAGGAGAAACGACAGCGGCGAAAACCTGGTGGCACGGTTTTCCGAGCTGTTGTTACTCGGCGCGCCGTTTCTTGCGGTATTGGCTCGGTGTGATCCCTTCGCGGCGGATGAACGCCAGGTCACAATTCCTGAGTGGTAATGGCGCTCCGGCCCAAAACTCCCGAAAACTTCCTTCTCCTCGTTGGGATGCTATGGCACGTTGTAAACCATGCGCCCGGATCAGTGTGTAAACCATGTACCCGGATCAGAACGTAAACCATGTGCCCGGATTAATGTGTAAACCATGTACCCGGTTCGCACCCCTTCGGCAGGCTGGCGGCGGGCAGGTGAATCGACCGGGTGAGACGGGGGAAATGAGCGATTGTCAGGTGTGTCACAGGCCGGGGAACTGTGAACCTCCGATCGAGGCTGTTTCCCGTCACGAAGTGCAATCATCCCGGATGCAACCCGGCGGATTTTATGTCGTATCCGGCCCACCAATGCCTGGGCAACCCTCAACCATCCCCCCAGGCAACCCCAAGTCAAAGTAAGCCAAAGGTATTTATAACAGGTAGTTACATGTGCCATCCCAAGCAGTCACAGATACCACCCGGTAGTTGCAGACACCACCCCGGTAGTTCCAGACACCGCCTCACGGTCGCGGACGACCCATGGTGCGGAAAAGTGGTACTTGCTATCATGTCATGAGGCCCCAGTGGTGTGTCACATGTGACACCTGTGACATGATTGTGACAGATGATACAGGAATGTTTCACGTGGAACATTGGGGCGGCGGGGCGTCAGGGGGCTGGGCGTGCGATGGTGAGTTGGGTCGGTTTGTCGTCGTTTCTTGGATATCTGCTCGGCGGAGATCGGGTGCGGCGTTTCTTGTGGTTTTAGTGGGGCCAAAGGCCCGATATACATCTGGGCCGGATATTGGCTTGGTCTTGCGGGCTTGCGTTTTGGCCACGAAAATGCTTATACTTACGCGATTAGCCATGATACCTGTAGGAGTCTGCGGACATGACAGAATACAACGGAAAAATAGTAGCCCCGGCTGGGGCGAAGTTCGCCTTGCTCGTGGGACGCTTCAACGAGTTCGTGACCAGCAAGCTGCTGGCCGGGGCGATAGACGAACTGACCCGCCACGACGTGCCTGGCGATGATATCGACACCGTCTGGTCGCCCGGCAGCTTCGAGATACCGCTGCTGGCCAAGAAACTGGCCGAGAGCGGCAAGTATGCGGCCGTGGTCTGCCTCGGGGCGGTTCTGCGCGGCGGGACCGATCACTACCAGTTCATCTCCGCGGAGGTGACTAAAGGGATCGCGATGGCGGGAATGGAAACCGGCGTGCCATGCATCTTCGGCGTGCTGACCTGCGATACGATCGAACAGGCGATCGAGCGGGCGGGCACCAAGGCCGGCAACAAGGGCTCCGAAGCGGCTCGCGCTGCGATAGAAATGGCCAATCTCATCGGTCAACTGCCCACGAAAGGCCAGTAATCTCGTGGATCAACGCCATCGAGTCAGACAGTTGGCGTTGCAGGGCTTGTGCTGTCTGGACGTGCAGGGCGACGATGTCCTGGACCTCATGATGGACTTCATCGCCGACTGCAACGCGCCGGTAAACACCATCGCGTCGGCCCGCGAACTGCTGGCCGGGGCGCTGGGGGACACCGACAGGTGCAACGAATACCTCAAACGCCACTGCCGACACTGGGGCCTGGAAAGGCTCGCGCTGGTCGACAGGGGCATCCTCCGCCTCGGTGTGCACGAACTGTTGAGCGGCCAGGCGCCGCCGAAAGTGGTTATCGCCGAATCGTTGAAACTTGCACGCGAATTCTCGACGGCCGAGAGCCCGAGGTTCATTAACGGTGTGCTCGATTCAGTGGTTAAAGAACTGGCTGACGGCTTGGCAAACGGCGTGGCAGTTGGTAGTGGGCAGTTGGCAGTTGGCGACGGCGACGACAAAGGCGACGGCAACGACAAAGGCAACGGCAACGACAAAGGCAACGGCAACGACAACGGCAACGGCAACGGCGACGGCAACGACAAAGGCGACGGCAACGACAAAGGCGACGGCAACGGCGACGACAACGGCAAAGGCGATGGGGCTGAGGGCACGTGTTTGTAATGATTTGGAGCGGTGATGGCCTTTTTTAAGAAAACTGTAGAGAAACTTGCGGCCGGGCTGAGTCGTACGCGGAAGATGTTTATCGGCTCGCTGAAGTCGCTGCTTTCGGGGCGGAAGCTCGATGACCAACTGCTCGACGATCTCGAAGAGACGCTGATCCAGGCCGATATGGGAGTCGCCTCGGCGATGCGGATCAGGGAGGATCTGCAGCAGGCATTCAGCGAAAAGCGAATCGAAAAGGGCGATCAGGCGATCGATTTCCTCAAAGACGAGATCAAGAAATACTGGCCCGAATCGGACCGCAGCGTACACCTGGCGGCCGAAGGGCCCACGGTGATACTCGTCGCCGGCATCAACGGTTGCGGCAAGACCACTTCCGTTGCAAAGCTGGCGTATCGGTTCAAGGCCGAGGGCAAGAAGGTCTGCCTGGCGGCGGCCGACACGTTCAGGGCCGCGGCGGTCCAGCAGCTTACGATCTGGTCCGAGCGCATCGGCGTGGACATTATCTCCGGTTCGGGAAACGATCCGGCGGCGGTTGT
>CAYMSH010000457.1:0-4538 GCA_964392945.1 uncultured Planctomycetaceae bacterium
GATGACAGGCAGCGTGTAGCGAGATTCTTCTTTGTGTTGCCACAGGTAGTTCGACGCCTTGGCCAGCGAATGCGGCGAGACTCCATCGGGGCGGTTGAGCACTTCCATTCCGACCCGGACTCTGGTCTTGCTGTCCTTGATCCAGTGTCGCACCAGGCTGGCGGTCTTACTGCGTACGCTGGGGTCCACGTCGGCGGCCTGGGCTATCAGTATCTTGTGGACGAATTCATTTTCCACGCGGATACTCTGGAAGAACGAGCCAATGCCGGCCTGCACTTCGGGGTGCGGGTCGTTCCTCATCGAGCCGACGAGGTCCATGATCTTCTTCAACTCGGGCGTTATTTCCGGGGGTGTTGTGGGCTGTTTCTTTTTAGAGTTCGGATCGTCGGCGGGCCTGTACATCGCACAAAGCACCCTGATTGCGCCGCCGCGTATCCATGGATTCTTGTCTTTCAGCAGAGCCCTGACCAGCGGGAGGTTCTTTTCACCTCCGGCGGCCAGCGCATTGACCGCTCCGCCCGAGACTCCGCCGCTGAAATGGCCCAGGTACCTGGCGATCTGTTTGGGCTTTTGGCCTTCGAACGACATTCGATTGACCCGGGTGATGTATTCGGGGCTATGTGCGAATCCGCCGCCTACGCCGGCCCGAGCGGTATGAACCGCCGCCAACAGCACCGCGAGGTACAATCCTGTTTTCATTGCAGTCATAGCGACCTCCCTTTCGGAGCTCCCAGTATTCTCAGGCGACGTTCCGGCATATAGAGGAACAGCGCCATCGCGGGCGTCACTCCGCCGGGGTAGGGGAACCGCGTTCCGCGAAGGAAGACCATTCCGCCTTCAGGAGTGCGGCACAATTCGTAGTACCAGAGCATGTGGTCCATGAATACGTTGAATTCGGGCTTGGGTGCGTAGCGGGCTCCGATCGAGCCCCAGAAGGGGCTGAAGATACCTTCGGCGTGTCCGCGTTCGCGACCCATCCACATGTAGCACAGCGGGCGGGCCCAGCGGCGGGCCATCTCCTCTTCGCCCAGCAGCCCGAAGGCTACCGCGGCCATTCCGTGCATGCCGTTGTCCATGCGCCCGGACCGTCCTCCGGGAGTGCCGAGTCCGTATCCGAAATTCGTGCCGCAGTACTTGCCGAAGTAGCGGATCGATTTGGCGAATTTCTTCACATCGCCCTGCAGTCCGCACTCGCGCGAGAGTATCAGCCCGATGAAGCACGCCAGCCCGGCGTTGTTGATCTCACCGTAGCCCGGCGGGGCTCCGTGCGACCAGCCGCCGCTGGGGAACTGGTTCTTCTCCAATACGCGAGTCAGATAACGCAGCCGCGGCAGCACGCTGCGGTCTTTAGTCAGCAGGTAATACTCGGCGACGTTTATCAGCTCGTACCCCGTCACCCACGACGATCCGCCGGTGACGACCTCGGGATACTCAGACGTCGGCTTGGTTGTCAGGCGGATCCACTGGGCGACTTTGGCCATTGCGGCCTTGTCGCCGCTGGCCATCAGGAACAGCGGCGTCCAGAAGCCGCCGCTCCTGTGCCTGCTCATCAGGCCTTTGGCTTCGGGGCCTTTTTCCATAACCAGCTTCAACGCTGCGGCGCGGATCTGTTTGGTCTTTTCGCAATTGTAAGGCCAGCTAGTGCCGTACGGCGTCTTGTCGCCCAGATCGAGCTTGATGTTTACACCCTTGCCGTCGCGCACGACGTGGAGGATCAGTATCCCGCCGAGCTTCGGGGTCTGGCTGTGGATCAGGGCGTATCCGATCTCCGGCCGCGGATCTTCGGGGTCCGAGATTAGTCTCCCGTTGGCTCCGATGATAATGTCGTTGGCTTTGAGCTTGCCGCTAGCCGGCGTGCCGGATTGGATGTCCACCACCAGGAAATCTTGGCGTTTGAAGTAGTCGTCGGCGATTCGCACGCCGGTTATCCCCAGCGGCTTGGAGACCGGCGTTCCCTTGCGATCCTTAGACAGTCTTCCCATGCGGCGCTTCAGCCCATCGGTCAGCTTCTTGATTCGCTCGGCGTCGAATGTGACAGGAGCGTTGGGATTCGTCGGCGGTTTTGGGATCGGACGGGTCCGCAGTTGCTGGAGCGCCATTTCCGCGGGGCTCGGCAGCGGGCCCAGGACGCTGGATTGGCCCTCGAACATGTCCTTCTTGACGTCGCGCACCTGTTTGATCGAATCGGCGATCAATTCGGCGTCGTCGGCGATCGCGGCGCCGCACAGCAGACTCGCTGTCAGCAGGCATGCGACTAAACTGTATGATTTGACCATAGCGTACTTTCCTCAAAGCGGATCGTGGTTGTCGATGGTTCAGAGGTATTGTCCGATCCGCGGGCCGGATAATCAAGAAATGAACCTGTCGCAGTCGGGTTGGCGGTTGTCGATCGGCGGCGATTGGACTACAATCCTGCGGAGTTTATGGGGTCTGAACCTGGAGCGGACTATGCACGATATTGAACGCCTGGTTACCGACATTCAGAGAGGCGTGGATCTGGCCCTGGGCTCCGAGCCCGGGATCAGGACGATCTTCGCCGATCCGGATGAACTGGCGAAACTGATAATGGCCGGCGAATTTCGCCGGATATCCGGCGAAAAAACCCACGACTGCCCGGTGCCGCGATTCTGCATCCTGTCGGTCACCTGGGAGTGCAATCTTACATGCACCGGCTGTTACGCGAGGAACTACGATCGCGGATCGGAAATGTCTCTCGACACCATCAGGCGCGTGCTTGGCGAGGCGATCGATCTAGGCAGCTATATTTTCGTGATCGTCGGCGGCGAACCGCTAATGGTTGACGGCCTTATCGAAACGTTGGCGTCGCTTACCGGCGGGCTGTTCTTCCTGTTCACCAACGGCACGCTGATGGACGAATCGCACGCGGCCGCTCTGGGCTCAGCGCCGAACGTGTTCCCGATATTCTCCACAGAAGGCGCCGACGAGCACACCGACGAGCGTCGCGGTGCCGGTGTCGGCGAGAAAATACGCAACGCTATGGCGCTTCTCAAACGAAACGAGATAGCGTTCGGCGTTTCGACGATGGTTTCCCCGGCGAATCTCGATGAAGTTACCTCGCGGAAATGGTTCGATCACATATGGGATCTCGGTGTGCGGTTCGCGTTCCTGATCGACTACGTTTCGTGCGGCGGCAAGCCTGATAAGTCGCTGGCGCTGAGCGAAGACGACATGGCCCGCAAAACAGCCGCGCTTGACGCTCGCTGGGCCGAGGCCCGCCCGCTGGCGATGAACTTCCCGTTCGACGAATACGCCGACGACGCGCCCTGCCAGGCCGGCGGAGCCGGAATGATGCACATCAACGCCGACGGAGCGGTCGAACCGTGTCCGTTCAGCCATTACGCCGTGGACAACGTAAGAGATAAATCGCTTGCCGAAATCCTCGGCGGCGAATTCTTCACGCGCATCCGCGAAGATATCTGCACGCTGCCGAATCCGACTAAAACGTGCCTCTTGAGCCAGCACCCGGAAAAAGTAGCCGCCCTGGCAAGTCAACTCGGCGGCGGGAGCACTGAAGGCTGAATGCCTGCGTGCTCCGGGCTAGTCCTTTAAGTACTGCTTGATCGGGTTTTTCACGAACGCCGCGGGGCGTTGGCCCTTGCCGGGTTTGTTAACGTCGCCCAGGTCGGCGCGGGCTTTGTCGGCCAGGGCCAGCATGCGTTTGACCACGTCAGGGTTCGCCGCTGAAACATCCTTGTCTTCGTGGATGTCATTCTTCAGGTCGAACAGCTTCATCGTGGTCTTGCCTTCGGGTTTGCCCCAGTTTCGCTTTCGCGACTCCAGGCCGATTTCGAGTTTCCACTTGCCGGACCGCACGGCCTGCAGTTGGTCCATCTGGTAGAAGTAGAACGCTTCGTGCGGGCTGGTTGCGCCTTTCTTGCCGGCCATCAGGTCCATTATGTCTCGCCCGTCGATTATGCGGTCCTTCGGCGCCGCTCCGCCTGCGAGTTTGGCGAATGTCGGCAGGATGTCTATCGTTGAGGTCAGCGCGTCGCACGTTTTGCCGGCGGGAATCTTGCCGGGCCAGCGCATCACGCACGGGACTCGCTGGCCGCCTTCGAGCGTCTGGCCCTTGCGGCCTCGCAGCGGCTCGTTTGATCCGCCGTTCCGTCCGTTCGAACCGTTGTCTGATGTGAAGATCACCAGCGTGTTGTCGTCGAGCTTGAGGTCCTTGAGCGTTTTGAGGATCTGGCCGGTGGACCAGTCGAGCTCTTCGACCGCGTCGCCGTAACGTCCGTTGGCGGACTTGTCTTTGAAGGCCTTTGAGGCGTAAAGCGGCAGGTGGACCATAGCGTGGGGCAGGTAGATGAAGAACGGTTTGTCCTTGTTGGTCTTGATGAAATCTACGGCCTGCTCGGTGTAGCGTTTTGTCAGCGTGTCTTGCTTTACCGGCGCTTCGATAACCTTTTCGTCCTGCATCAGCGGCAGCGGGGGGCGTCCTTTGGTCTTGCTGCGTCCGCCCATGTCGTTGGAGTACGGGATGCCGAAGAACGCATCGAATCCCGGGCTGGTCGGTAGGA
>CAYMSH010000458.1:0-4482 GCA_964392945.1 uncultured Planctomycetaceae bacterium
CGGGCCCTGGCAGTCGGTTACGCCGACGGGAATATCCGTCCGTTGGCGCATCTGCGTGATGGCGTTTAGAACGCGAGGCATGAGCCCGTCTTTTTCTGGATCCGGTTTTCGAAGGTCCTTCAGTTGAGCCACGTCGGTGATCTTCGACATGTCGACCGCCGGGTCCATCTTGTCCTGGAACACGATGTCCACGCCGAACCCACTGGCCAGAACGCCGGTTCCGTACCATGGCATCAGAAACGGGATGTAGATGTCATCGTACTGTTCCATGTGCCGCTCGATCTTCCACACCTGGAAATCGATCATCGGCGTGGGATCTTCGCCGCAGTAGTCCGGCGGAATGTTGGCCGGCAGATCTCCGAACAACCAGTAGTTCACGTCGTTGATCATGTACGGCGCGGTGTCGTTTTCAAACTCGAAGGCCGAGCGGATCATCTCTTCGGCGGCCAGGGATTTGTCTCGGTAGCGTGTAGATGTCAACATAGCAGCAGTTCCTGTTCCATGTTTCGGCGCCTCTGACAAGTGCGGGCATAGTAGCACCATTGCCCGATGCGTGCAACCAGACGACAGGTTCGCCGTTCCGCCGGATTCAATCCGGGCTATAATGAGTTGTCAGGCCAAACCCCGTCATCCGCGGGCCTGTTGCATGAAGTGAGCGCACTATGAAAGAGAAAAACGATCTGTTCGCCCTTGATTCCTTCGGGCGTACTTCCCTGTTCCACGCGGCCGAGACCGGTGATATCGAGACCGTCAAAGAGATCATCTACTCTCTGGCCGGCACCGGTATGAGCTGTCAGAGATTGAGTCTCATCAACATCAAAGACAAGTTCGGCGCAACAGCCGCCGACGCAGCCGAGAAGATGGGCCAGGCGGAGATAGCCGGCCTCCTGCGAGGCGAAGCAGGCAGGATGGAATACTACGAATAGCCCGTCGCCGCGGCCGTAACATCTATTGCGCCGTTGCCGTCCTCTGTGTTCTCGCTGTCTATCCAGGCCGTTGTCGTGGCCGTAACATAGATTGCGCCGTCGCCGTTCTCCGTGTCCTCTGTGGTAAAAGCCGTCGCCGTTGGATTACTTTTTGCCGAGTTTGCCCGCGGCCTGGCGGTATTCGGCCAGGGCCTGGCGGAGTTTGGCGATCTTCTCGCTCAGAAGTTTGTCGGCCGCCGCCTCTGCGATCTGGGCGGGAACTGATCTTGCCTTTCCGGCCAGCGCTTCATTGCAGCGGCGGATCGTCCAGTCGCGGTAGTCCAGGGCTCCCAGCTTGTCGTTGGCGTAGAACTCGGCGCTGATCTCGTCGAGAATCGCCGCGATCCGATCGGCCTTGCGATTGAGGATCTTGCCGGCGTCGCCATAGAGCAGCATCTCGCTGCGAGCGGCGTCGAAGGAGCCCTGGCGAATGATGCGATCGAGCATGTTGGCGTAAGATGCATGTAGTTCTACGTACCAGTCCGAGCGGGCCTTGGCGCGCAGATCGGGATCTATGTTTACGCTTTCAATCACCGGCCAGTCGTCGGTTCGGAAGGGGGGCAGCGGGTTTTCCCACGCGCCGATGTTGGCGATCGGATAGCTGCCCCAACCGTAGCGCAGGGCGATGGGGTTGTCGACCAGATCGCTCCATATCTCCAGGCCCTTACCTTTGCCTTTTGGCTCGGCCTTGGCGGGGTACCATCGCTTGTCGGCCCCGGCGATCAGGAAGCCGCCGAGGTATTGGGAATCATTGCCGGACCACGTGGCCAGGTTGAACGGGCTCTTGACGATCTCGGTCTTGTAGCCGCCCTTTATGCGTTTGCGTCGTTGGCCTTGTTTGACCAGGTGCAGTCGGGCCTTGCCGTCGGCGTATTCGATTTTGTCTACTGATATCGAATTGTCCGGGATGGTCTTGTAAACGCTTCGCAGCGCCCAGTGTACTGCTCGTTCGGCCAGGGGGCGTTTCCAACTCGGGTGCAGGCCTCGGCCCACGTCGTGTGCGCAGACAAAGCCGGTGTTCGGCGCGGCCAGGTGGGCCTTGTAGTGAATCTCTCGAACGGCCGCCGTGCGATTGCAGGCTCCCAGTTCGGTGATCGGCATTTTGTTATGTCCGCCGCCCTGGAGCGTGATGACGCCGAAGGGGAGCTTCGGATCGCCGAACGCGTCTCTGAAGGATGTGATGATCCTCGGGAAGATATGCCGGTACCGCGAGATGCACCAGGTCAGGACCTGCTGTTCGCCCTGGAGGTAGAGGGCTCCGCGGATCGACAGCTTTCCGATCGGGGCGATGCGCCCGTTGAAGAGGCATGATATTTTGTGCGGGTCTTTCGGGGCGCCCGGCGGGCGGTGCTTCGGCTCGGATGGGGCCCGCTTGCGATCGGCTTTGGCTTTGGCGGCCGCAGTCTTCCACTCGGCGTGTTTGGCCCGGTAGTCGGCTTCGTAGGCGTCGATGAGTTTCTTGCGAGCGGCGGGGTTCTCCCAGATCGCGACGGCTTTGTCGCGCTCGGCGAGCATCTTCTTTACGGTCCAGAAATCGATCTTGCGCATGTGCTCGATCGAGCACCAGAAGTTGCCGTGCGCCCCGCCTGAGGAGGCGTTGATGATTCCCACCGGCACGCGAAGTTTGCTGTGCAGGTACTTGCCGAACAGATACGGAACTGTTGAGAATCTCGCCGCGTCCTTCCCGTTGGCCGGGATCCATTCGGCCCGCTCGACCACGTCGTCCAGCGGTTTGTAGCTGGAGTTCTTGCCCGTGTGGGCGTACCGCACGCCCGGCAGGAGCAGGCCCTGTTTGTTCAGCCAGCCGGTCTTGTCGCCGGCGTAGGCCATGTTGCTCTGTCCGGCGGTGACCCATACCTCGCCGACCAGCACGTCGAGAATCGCGATCTTGCCTCCGTCGCCGGAGACGCAAAGGAACTTTGGCTTGAAGCTGGCCGCCGTCGCGCCCAACTGCACACGCCATCGCCCGTCGGCATCGGTCTTGGCCTTGCGGGTGACGGTTTCGAACGCTGGCGCATTGTCGTGAACGTATTCGATCCGCACGATCGGCTCGGGCTTGTCGCCGGACTTGGGCGCCTTGGTCTCCGGCGCTTCCCGTTTCAGCGCATCGGCTCCGACAGCCTTGATCGCGTCGGGCCGCAGCTCGCTCAGCGTAACGGTTATTTCCGCACCGGGTTTGGCCCGGCCCCACACGTTAACGGGCTTGCCCTGCTGCAGCACCATGTGGTCGTTGAAAGTGTTAGACAGGTGAAGTTCGGCCCGGGCTCCGCTCGACATCGCCGCAAACGCCGCGGCCGCGATCAGAATACAAGTTACTTTCCTCATCAGGAGTTTCCTTTCACATTCCGGCGTTCTGTTTCAGCGTTTTATACGCTATCAGCGATTACTTTTCTGCAGTGCCTTGATAGTTTCGCGGACCTTCTTGAGGTTCGGCGCCGTCTTTTCGCGAAGCTCGGTGTGCTTCTTGAGCTCGGCGTCGAAATCGAAGTCCGGAGCCGGCTCGGCGTCGCTGGGGTTCATGCCGCCGGTCAGCATCAACATTTTCTCCCAGACAGCGAATCGTGTCGGGGCCAGCGATTGGAGTTTGGCCAGGTACTTTGGGCTGTGGGCCAGGCTGATCGCGTAGAGCCTTGCGAACTCGGCGTGATCCTCGTGGATCGGACCATTGCCGTAACCCGACACGCTCACGCCGTCCCGGATTTTCGCCAGGCCCCATTTGTTCATGATGTTCTTGTCATACTCGCGAGCTTTCTGGTCAATCGTATGTCCGCATTCGTGTGCGAGCGTCGTGGCGCTGAGATTGTGTCCGCCCATTGCGATTCGATCCGGCACGCCGTAGGCGCATCCGGCCTTGTAGATCGTCAGGCCGGTTTCATTCTTCTCCGAAGTCGCCGCCAGGCCCGCGCGATAGGGCGGGGGGAGCGTCTCGACGAGCTTGATCGCGTCCTCGAGCTTGAGCTTCATCTCTACGTCTTCGAAAGTGATCTTGAACTTCGTGTCGCCCAGGCTCGCCAGCCACTGCTTGGCGTGGATCGTGACGACTTTGTTCTTGCTGCGATCGTACTGTCGCATCTGGACCTTCTTCGGGCCGGAGATGATCTTGACCTTCATCCCGTCGGTGTTGCCTTTGCCCTGGTGCAGCGGGCCGCCGAGCGGATTGAACTCCACGTCGAGGTGCAGGGTCGGCAGGGCCTTGGAAAGTCTGAGCATCTGCTCCCATAGCTCAAAGCGTTTGGGCGAGAGTTTCTTCAGTTCGTTTTTCATTCCTCGACCCGCGGCGTAATCGATGCAGAACGCGTAGAGTCGCGCGAACTCGGCCAGGTCCTCGTGGGCGACCTTGTTGCCGTAGTTCGAGACATCGATATTGTCGGCCTTAATCGCCACGGCCCATTTCTTCAGGATCTCTTTGTCGGTATTGCGGGCGCGTTGCTCGAGTATGTACCCGGCCTCGGGAACGATCACGCTGGTAGCGCGGTCCGGTTTGAGAGGGATCATGTTGAGGTAGCTCTGTCCGCCG
>CAYMSH010000459.1:0-4451 GCA_964392945.1 uncultured Planctomycetaceae bacterium
GCAAATCATCACCCAGGTCAGCGCTGGCGGAGTCTTCGCTCAGCGGCCCCAAATCGTAACCCGTCGTAGCTGCGCGCACCGCGAAAGGTCCCGAGCCGACTGACGCCCGCTGAGACTCCGATACATACCCGTCCGATGACAACGGCTCCGAAAGCAGATCGATCGTCGAGGCGGCAATCACAGCGACGGCGGATTGCTCATCGGCGATGCTGTCTTCAATCGGATCGGCGATATCCAGACTCGTTGGCTCGGCGATATGCGCTACGGGTTCGTCATCGACCTGAACCGGAGCTGCAGGCGCGCTCGACACTTCAGGGGCGACAAGCGTTTGGGGGGTTGGCGCCGGAGGCGGAGGCGGAGCCAGCGTATTTCCGAACCCGCGTCTCAGAATCACAAAGTCAGACAGCCCCACCCGTCCATTGCCGTCCATGTCGGCGGCCAGGCCGCTTCCGGAACTGCCGAACTGCGAGAGCAAAATCTGGAAGTCGAGTTCGTCGACCGATCGGTCGCCGTTGACGTCACCGGCCAGCACGAAGAACTCGAATGTATAGTCGTCTCCGCCGGTTCCATTACCGTCGCCGTCAAGCTGCAGGCCGACGGCGTCATTGACGGCTGAAGCGGACAAGGTCGCCACGTAATTCCCGTCCGTCAGCGCCACTCCCGGAGTAACCCAGGTCGCGGTGTTCGTACCGGGGTTGTAACCCAACGGGACTCCGGCCAGGCTGAACCACTGCGGTGAGGTTATGTTCTGCAGGCTCAGGTCAGTTGCGTCGAGGCTGGCCCAGACATCTTCGGAGAACGTAATCGCCAGCGAGTCGATATACGACCTCTGCGGCAGGCCGTCGTTAACTGCAAACCCAGAGACGGTGGGAGGCGTTCCGTCGAGATCCAGGAACCGCACGTAGTTCCCGCCGGCGGATGTGTCCTCGTCGCCGTCAAGCCGGTTACCGGCTGTGTCGCGGATACTGGTGTCTCCGAATATCGTCAGGCGGTATTCACCGCTGGCCAGTGCGCTAACGCCCAGGACGTCGATAGTGACATTCAGCGCGCCTGGCGAGTAGGTCGGAAGGAGAGCATAGGTCACGTTGTCGCCGGGCGTACCGTAATCCGAATCCGGCCCGGGCGAGACAAGCTCGTAGTTAGCCGGCGCGTTGGCTTCCGTCACGTCAAGCGGCTCGCTGAACCATACTTCAAAGTCACCGAAGGCGACTTGAGGCAGGGAGTTGTGTATCTGCGGCGGAGTGGTGTGCGTTATGGTGGGCGGAGTGACATCAAGGCTCGATCCGGTGAACTCGTGGGCTCCCAGATCAACCATCCCGCCGACTACCGGATACGCTATTGAGTTCGCGTCGGTCAGGACCGCTGCGCCGTCGTAAACACCCATCAGGTAGTGTTCCCCGTCTCCGGAGGAGATTCCGATTGTCGGCGTCAGCAAGGTGTTGCCAGCGCCGTAGTGGAACCGGATCTCGCCCGTATCGTACAACGTGACGGCCGTGTTGACATCGGTGGAATCGGCCTCGTTGGTGGCGTCCCAGCGAATGGTGACTCTGTCGGCAAGCGATGTATCGACGAATATGTCATCGCCTGCGGCATTGGTTCGGAGGTTGTCCCAAAGCGGCGCGATTCGCCGATAGTTGACAAACTCTTCGGGCGTATTGCTCCCGTCGTTGGCGTACGATGTCGTGTCAAACTGTATGAAACCGTTGGACGATACGTACACCGAACTGTATTCCGCGTCGATGAACGGGAAGGTGAATCCGCCTGGGAAGTTCAGCGTCCAATATGAATTGGACCCATGCCAACTCTGCGCCGCTCCGGTCGCCGCGAAAAGGCTTGAGCCCAGATCGGTTTGGCCGTAATCGAAGCCCAGATTCGGCGTGCCCGGGTCGTCGACTCGAACAAAACCGTCAATATCGGTGAGCGGGGCCTTCCAGGCGTGCGCCCTGTCGATGGCCGGTGACCCGCCGCTAAGGCGGAAGTTATCATCGGCTCCACCGTCATATCCGCCTCCATCGGTTGTATAACCGAGAACGTTGTCGGCTCCGTCTATGTCGACAAATTGCGGATTGGGATCGATACTCTCGGAATCCTGCAGTGTCGCGCCCTTCCAGTCAGCCAGCAGATCCAGAACAGCTCCGCCCCAGAAACCGGTGTGTGCGTTAATGTCCACGCCTGTGTGCAGCAGGTTGTAATCGCTGATGAAATCGCTCTGGCTTGTGGCGTCTACGAAGATGTCGTAGCCAGAGTCGACCCACAGGATGTTGTTGTAGATGCGGCTGTGATTCGTATTGCTCTCCAATCGTATGGCGTCGCCGACAAGTTGATAGATCGTGTTGTTGGTTACGTAGTAAGGGTTGGCTCCCGAACTGGCTGCGTAGAGGATTACGCCCTGATTGGAGTTGTCGTAGATAAGGTTATTTTCGATCCGGTCGTAGAAGCTGGAGGACCCGTATATCCCTACGGAATTATCGTGTACGCGATTACGAATCACCGGTGAGTTGTGGTTCGCCCAGACACCGTATCGCTCATTTTCGAAAACGCGATTCGCCTCGACAACGCCTCCGTAGTTCGCTCGGATACCGTCATAGTTGAGATACGAGAGATTCTGGAACGCTCGGGCCCCGCTGGCTACATAGATGCCAGTGTCCCCAACGCCGTCCTGGCCATAGACCGAGTTGTTGCTCACCAGCACCAAACTCGAAGCGGATATGCCTGTGGCTGCATTGTCGAACACCGTGTTTCCACTAACCGTACCCAATGCTCCGCTCGATTGGATGTTAATGCCGACATTGTTGTTTCGCGCTTCGTTGCCGGTGAGCGTGGCTCCGGTTCCGGAGAAGTATAATCCGTATCCGGAGTTATCGTAGGCCTGATTGTCAGTTAAGGTTGCGTTGGTTCCGTATATCTCGGCTCCGTCGGCGTTGTTACGCAGTATGTTGTCATGCAGTACGGGAGAATCGTTTGTCGCATCGAGGCGAACTCCCTCGTACGAATTACCGTATACTTCGGAATGCTGAATCGTGAAGTTATCGCTGTCGGAGCCGTTTGCCGCATACACGCCCCGCTGACCGCCGGTGATATCGAGATACTCGAGCGTCACATCGTCAGCGTTAATCAGCTCGAACGCATAGCGGCCTCCTAAGGTGCTGTTTCGATCCAGCACGGTCGTGTGAGACGGGTGCATCCGCCCGCGAATCGTAACGCCCGAATCTTCGGCAAGCAGGCGGATATTGGTCAGCAGCGTGTAATCGCCCGTATCGACGAATATGATGTCGCCCGGATCGAGGTCGTACGCCAGCAACACCGCATTGATCCCCGCCATCGGGGCCGACGGACTCTTGCCGCTGTTGGCGTTGTCTCCGGCCGCGCCGGTGTAGAAGTTGTCTCCAAAGTCCAAATCGCCCGCAATATTAACGTAGTAGTTCGTATCGTTGTTGGCGATCAGGAACGGCGCGTTTGAACTGTCTTCGGGATTGAACTTGGCTTTGATCAGCGCGGTGTTGCTTCCGGTTTCCGGTCCGGCGGCCCAGGCGAATGAGCCCCGCCCGAATCGATCCATCGCAAGCCCCGTGGCTCCGGGTATCGGAGCGTACAATCCGCCATTGTCGGTCGACAGTTCCAGATCGACCATCGGGTCTGGAGTTCCTCCCGGGTTGATCGAGGTTATTTCGATCCCGGAGAGAACTGCTCCTTGTGTGGTTTCGGTGATCATCTCCAACAGGATTCCGGTCCCGCCGGCGGCGGTCACCGCGAAGCTCTGCGTGACGGCTTTTCGGAAAGCCCCGGCGTCTGTGAAGATGTCGTAGTCGTCGGCTTCCAGGACGCCCTGGAGGTTGATGTCGAAGACTCGGGCTCCTGCGTAGTTGTAGGTCGGCTCCATGAAGTGCAGGCGAATCGTGTAGTCGCCATCGCTTACGGGCAGTTCATAGACAAGCTTGTCGCCGGCCCCATATGCGTAGCGGTATGTCTGGTACACCGCTTCGGGAGCCGGGTTCACGACACCGCTCAGGTCTATACTCTGGTTGGTGGACGACTGCGAATACCAGTCGGTCTGGTAGCGGTCGTACAACCAGTTGTCCACCGTTCCGCCAGCGCCTGTGTTCACCAGTGCGTCGGTGTGAATCGGCGCGAGCCCTGACGTACGCCAGTTAATGTCAACCATGTCGCCGACCTCGAACTTCTCGTACCCGTTGGGGTCGAGAACCTGGACGATCTGCGACGGGCTTACAGTCGCTTCGGAACTGTTTCCGTAGGCTCCGGCGTTGATCCGTCCGCCGTTTGGTCCCGGTTCAGCGAGGTAATACTCGAGAGGATCGCCCATATCAACGCCCGGCGAACCGGACTGGAGGTGGAAGTTATCGTCCAGGCCGCGATCGCCTTCGATCTGCTGGACTCTAATTGCGTCGGCGATAACCGGTCTGCCTCCGCTGGTTATGTCGGACAGTGTGACT
>CAYMSH010000460.1:0-4433 GCA_964392945.1 uncultured Planctomycetaceae bacterium
GAAGCACCTGTACAAACCGCGTTTGAAGGTCAAACACCCGGCCCTTGGCGAGGCGATCAAGCAGTTCGGCGCTACTAAATACGGGGCGGCCTATACGCTTGTCAAAGGTCTGGCCGGCAAAGCTCCCGTCGCGGAGATCAAGCTGATTCGCGATGCGATCGCCGATCGTTTCGCCGCTCGCCTGGGCGATATCAAGGCGATATGCGCCGAGAATCCCTACGACGCCATGCATCACTTGAAGCTGATGGCCCCGCACTTTGAGGGATATCCGGCCCTGGCGCAGAACGACAAACTGCTGGCCGCCTGGTTGAAAAAACACGGTCCCGGTGATAAGAAGCCGCCAACGCCGCTGGAAAAGGCGCTGGCATTTCGCAACGCCAAGCCTCTGGGCGCGGCGTGGGGTTCGGATCTGTTGAAGTCCGTTGACGCCAACAGGGCCGCAATACGCGGTAAGTGGATTAAGACCGACTCGCAGATGATATCGCCGAAACAGGCCAACGCGCGTTTCCAACTGCCGGCGGCGCCGAAGGGCGACTATCGGCTTGAGGTCCAGTTCACGCGCCTCGAAGGCGACTGCCTGGGAGTGATGCTGCCTGTCGGCGACAGAGGCGTGCTTCTGGTTGTCAGCGGTTGGGGCGGGCGCGTCAGCGGGCTGGCGTACGTGGAAAGGAAAGACGCAGACCGCAACAGAACCAAACGCGACGGGAAGCTGACTAATAACGTAAAGCATACGCTCGGGGTCACGGTCCGGCTGACCGACAAGACCCGCGCGAGCGTCGAAGTTACTCTCGACGGCAAGCCGTACATCAAGTGGTCCGGTCCGGTCAGCGATCTGTCACCCGATCGGGCCTGGCGCCTGCGGGATCCGAAGGCCCTGGGCCTGGGAGCCTACAACGCGACAATCGTTTTCCACAGTTGCCGGTTCCAGATACTCGACAACTAGCGTATAATCGCCGCCAACAGAAAGGCGATTGTATGAAGGTTGTAAGCATATTTAATCACGTTCTGGGTCCCGTAATGCGCGGGCCCTCGAGCAGTCATACCGCAGGTGCGTTCCACATGTCGCAGATGGCGCTGTCGCTGTTGGGCGACAGGCCCGTGCGTGCGCAGTTTTCGTTCGATATCGACGGTTCCTACGCCGCGACGTACGCTCCCCAGGGCGCCGATCGTGCTTTTGCGATGGGGCTCTTGGACATCCCGCTGACAGATGAGCGTTTCTTCAACGCGCTGGAGCTGGCGGCGGGGCAAGGCCTGCAGGTCGAGTTCCGCGTCTCGCAACTTGAGAACGCCGATCACCCCAACACCGTCGATATAGAGCTGTACGGCTCGTACGGCGAGTCGGTGAAGCTGCGCGGCCGATCGATCGGCGGCGGGGCGGTCGAAATCACCAATATCGACGGCTGGGAGGTCTGCATTACCGGCCAGAGCCACGATGTGCTCGTGGAAGTACAGGCCCATCACGAGGCCGCCCTGGCTGTGGCGCTCGACGACGATCTGATTTCAGAACTCAAAGTAGTCCCGCATGAAGAGCACCTGCTGCTGCACGCGCAGCGCGGCTCGGAACTTTCGGGCAAGGGGCGAGACCGCCTGATGGCGATCGACGGCGTGCTCGCAGTTAAGACGGTTCGCCCGGTCTATTTCGTTCACACCGGTCAGCGGACGTTCGCAAGCGCCGCCGAGGCTGTCGCACTGGCCGAAGAATCCGGCAAGTCGCTGGGCCAGCTTGGGTTAGAGTACGAAGCGTCGCTGCTGGGCCAGTCTACAGATCGTGTGTTGGGCGAGATGGTGAGGCGATACGGGATAATGGCCCGCTCTGCAGAGAAGGGTCTGGCCCCCTCGCCGCCGGCGATGCAGCTACTGGCGCCCAGCGCCGGTGCGATCTTCGCCGCCGACGCCGCCGGCAAGCTTCCCGGCGGCGGCATTCACCTGCGAGCCGCGGCTCGTGCGATGGCGATAATGCACATCAACGGAGCGATGGGCGTGGTCTGTGCGGCTCCGACAGGCGGGGCGGCCGGCACGCTGCCGGGAGTGATCGTAACTTGCGCCAAGGAAAAGGGGCTCGACGATGAAGCCGCGGCGATGGCGCTTCTTGCGGCCGGGGCGATCGGGGTGATAGTCGCCACGCGAGCGACATTCGCCGCCGAAGTAGCCGGATGCCAGGTCGAGATCGGCGCGGCCGGTGCGATGGCTGCTGCTGCTGTGGTGGATATCGCCGGCGGAACTGTCGCCCAGGCGATGAACGCCGCGGCGATATCGTTCCAGAACACCATGGGCTCAATCTGCGATCTGGTGCAGGGGACCGTCGAAATACCGTGCCACACGCGCAACGCCGCATCGGCCGCCGGCGCATTTGTCTGCGCCGACCTGGTCCTGGGCGGATACGCCAACCCGATCGATCTTGATGAAACTATTGACGCGGTGTACGAGAGCGGAAAGATGCTCCCGTGCGAACTGCGATGCACGTCGCTCGGCGGACTGGCGATCACGCCGTCGGCGCTTACGCTGAAACGTATTGGAGAAGACTGACTTTATGCCCCATTCGAAACTGTTTTACCTGTCGTCGGCCGACGTGCGGCGAGCCCTCCCGATGAGCGACGCCGTTGAAGCGATGAAGCAGGCCTTCGCGCAGCTCTCGTCGGGCAACGCGATCGTTCCCCAACGGATACACATGCCGCTGCCGCACGCCGGCGGCGACGTGCTTTTCATGCCGGCGGCGGGAATTGACGCCGGGCAGATCACCATGAAGATCATCACGTTGTTTGAAGGCAACCACGCAAAGGGTCTGCCGTTCATACAGGCGATCGTTACCCTGCTTGACGGCGAAGACGGACGCCCGCTGGCGATAATGGACGGAGCCTCGCTCACCGCCATTCGCACAGGCGCCGCTTCGGGCGCCGCTACCGATCTGCTGGCCCGCGAAAACGCCGAATCAGTGGCGATTTTCGGAGCCGGGGCACAGGCCCAGACCCAGCTCGAGGCCGTCTGTGCGGTTCGTTCGATCACTCGGGCCAGCGTTTATGACGCCAATACGATCTCGGCCGTCGAGTTCGAAAACGAAATGTCCAAGCGCCTCCATATCGACGTGACCGCGGCGGCGTCGCCGGCGGAGAATCTCGACGGGGCTGATATCGTCTGCACCGCCACGACATCCGCCACGCCGGTGTTCGACGACGCCGACCTGGCGCCGGGAGTGCATATCAATGCCGTGGGTTCATACAAGCCCAACGTTCGCGAAATACCGGCCGAAACCGTGGTCCGGTCCCGCGTTGTCGTAGACGAGGTCAGCGCGATACTCGAAGAGGCCGGCGATCTTCTCATGCCGATGCACGACGGGTTGATCAGCAGAGATCACATACGCGCCGAACTCGGCGAGATCGTACTAGGCCAGAAGGTCGGACGGCACGACGACGCGGAAATCACATTTTTCAAATCCGTCGGCGTAGCGGTCCAGGACCTCGCCGCAGCGGGGCGAATACTGGCCAACGCACGCCGCGACGGACTCGGCGTGGAATTGCAGCGTTGATCCCAAATACAGTTGACTTTGACGCCACGCGCAGGACAATAGTCATCGACATATTTTAACGCCGTGTCGCTAACATTTTCATCGAGGTACAGGCTATGAGTAACGGGTATTGGCAGCGATTGCTTCGCATCAACTTGACGACTCGAACTTCGCAGGTCGAGCCGATTTCTGAAGAAGACCTGAAGGGATTCGTAGGCGGAGCCGGTTTGGGAGGCGAGATCCTTCGCCGCGAGACCCAGGCCAAACTCGATCCATACAGCCCGGAGAACCGTCTGATCTTCACGACTGGCCCGTTCCAGGGACCGCCTGTTCCCGGCGGCGCCAAGTTCAGCGTTGTCGCGATATCTCCGGTAACCCGCACGTTCGGCGACTCTGCGGCCGGCGCGGCCTGGGGACCATCGCTCAAGGACGCCGGATATGACGTGCTGCTCTTCGAGGGCGCCGCCGACGCGCCGGTCTACGTGACGATCGAAGACGACAAAGTCGAGATCCTCGACGCATCGGACATGTGGGGAATGGATTCGTTTGATGCGATAGACGCCGTCAACGAGAAGGTCGGCGACAACCGCCTGAGCGTTGCCTCGATCGGACAGGCCGGTGAGCGGAAAGTCGCCATCGCCTGCATCACGTTCGACAAGCACAGCTACGCCGGTCGCTGCGGGCTCGGGGCCGTCATGGGCTCCAAGAACCTCAAAGCGATCGCTGTCGGCGGAACGCAGCAAGCTCCGCTCCACGCCCCGCAACTCGCTGCCGAGCTGATAAAGAAGTTCCAGCAGGAAGTCGGCCAGACCGTCAGGGAAAACGGTTTCCGCGAGCACGGAACTCCCGGTCTCTGCGAAGACGCCGAGGCGCTCGGCGACATGCCGATCAAGTACTGGGACGGCGACACCTGGCCCGAGGGCGCCAAGAA
>CAYMSH010000461.1:0-4431 GCA_964392945.1 uncultured Planctomycetaceae bacterium
GTGAATGCTCGGCGCGATTATTTCGTTGGAGACAACTTCATACATAGGTTTCGTTCCTGAATTACAGAGTATAAGACCGGAAGACAGCCGGGCTATTATACGGAGATTCAAGTGTTTTTCAAGCTGCGCGAGGGCCTTGAACCGTTCAGGCTGTCGATTCCATGATCTCTTTGAGCTTCTTGCGTCCGGCGGCGGTGTCCGGGGCCCGGAAGATATTCCACGACATTTTCGGCCCGCACGATTTGCAGTAGCAGTCGCGGCGAGGCTTGCGTGCGATGAACATCATCCCGCAATCGCCGCACCGGTGCAGGTAGGCGTAGCGACGCCGGCGCAGGCCCAGGGAGTCGGTATCGAGCTTGTGGGTAGTCGCCGCCGAGACCCCGGCCGCGGCCATCAGCGTTTTGAATTCGAGCCCGTGGGCCGCCGCGTTTCCGTAGAGCATACGAACCGCAAGATGCGCCAGTTCATGGACCAGCGTGGCCAGCAGCTCTTCGGGATGGGCCCGCAGCAGATGCACGTTCAGTTCCACGCGATTCTCTTCGAGCATCGCGCGGCCGAGGGTTGTGCGAAGGCGAGGGTTGTAGCCTATGGAGACCCTGTCGGCAAAGTCCGGCAGACCCCACAGCGGCCCGCAGCGCTGGGCGATGGCCCTGAGCGTGGGACCCGAAGGCAGCGAATCGCCGGGGCTCCAGAGATCCGAAACGTCAAGTCGCTTCGGCGAGGTCTTCATGCCGCACCGCCAACGAAGAATCGAGACGCCCACAAGCCGGTGAAAGCGAGCAGCAAACCGCCCGCGCAGTTAGCCAGAACGTTGGCGCCGACGAGAACAAACTGCTGGCTGCGGATGAGCCCGACGCTCTCGAGACTGAACGCCGAGAATGTGGTGAAAGCCCCTAGAAAACCAGTGACGCCCAGCACGATCAGCATCTGGGTCTTCGGCGAGTGACCGGAGCTTAGCTGCACTCCGGCCAGCAGTCCGATCAGGAACGATCCGACGAGGTTCACGCACAGCGTGCCCCAGGGGAATTCCGTTCCGAGCAGCCGGCGCATCGCCTGGGCCACGCCGTATCTCGACAGCGCCCCGGCCGCTCCTCCGATAGCTATTAATAACAGTTTGATCATTGCCGTCGCCGCAAGCTGGGAGCTCCGTCCTCACGCCCCGCAGGCGCAGACCGGGCCGTTTTCCGACTCGAAGAAGTAGTGCCTGCACCTGGGGCAGACAGACCAGACTTTCTGTCCGCAGCAGTCGGTTTCGATCGGCATTCGGCCTGCGAATATCGAGCGCATCTCGCGCAGCAGAACCGACAGCGAAGCCTGGTTCCACGGATCGCACTCGATGCTGAAAGGCCTCTCGAAATTCAGCAAAAGCAGCTTCTTTGTAAGCGTCGGCCAGTCCATGGAACCGTACGGCGGCTGGACGTGAATGTCGCGTGTACCGTCGTTGTCGTGCAGGTGAAATGCGATGATCCGATCTTCCAGCACCTCGATCGCATCGACGATATCTTCGGGCCCGACATTGGCGTGGCCGATGTCGAAACAGACACGCAACAGCGGCGTGTCGAACTCGTCGATAATCGCCCGGACATCGGACGTATGGCTGCACAAATGGTCCGGCAGCATGTTCTCCAGAGCCAGTTTCACCCCGCATTCTTCGGCGGTTTTCAGCATGACCTCCAGCCCGGCCCGCAAGTTGTCCAGGCGCCGCCCCGCCTCGGGAGCCTTGATCGGTCCGCTGGGATGAACGACCATACAGTGAGCGCCGGTAAGCGCCGTTCGACGCAGCGCAACTACCTGTTTTTCCAGGGCCGCGGCGCGAGCGCCGTCGTCCAGAACCGAGAAGTCCTCGTCGTGAAAGAACGGGCCGTGACAGACGTTAATCCGGATCCCGGCCTCGGCGATCCGCTGGGAATTGACCTGAACATCGGCGTCATCGAACTCCATCACGAACGACGGGGGAATCTCGATAATGTCTACGCCCTGGCCCACGAGAAGCTCAATCGCCTCATCGGTAACGTCAGGCCGCCATCTGCAAACGCCTAGTTCCATTTGCGTTTCCTTTCCTCAAAAGGCAGTCTGAAAGGATAACCTATGACGCCCTTCAAATCACGCATCTTTTCCAACGCATCATCACGAAAACAAAACGCTTACAACAAAACCCCCACCCGATGCGATGTCACATTTGGTTTACAACGACCTGGCAGTTGGGAGTTGGCAGTTGGCAACTGGCGACGGCTAAAACCTGACGGCCACGACTGCAGGCAAACGGCGAACGACACTGCTTTTTACGCTTGACACTTCTCCGCTTCGTTGCGCTCAGGTGTTTTCGCGATCAAGTTTTTCTCAAGAATCTCAGAATTCTGTCTCAAAAACGGCTCGGCTCGCCAGTAAGTAGGTTTATGGAAAGAAGACTGGGAATTGGCAATTGGGAATTGGCAATTGGCGACGGCGAAAACATCACGGCAGAACCTAACGACAAAGTCTTACGGCGCGTTTCGAACGGTTTGGGTGGATGTGCGGTTTTTTAGCCTTGCCGTTGCCTCTCGCCGTTGCCGTTGCCAACTGCCAACTGCCAACTCCCAACTCCCAACTGCCAGGTTTTAGGAGAAAACCATGAACCAAGACATGCTTGTCGAACTTATTGCTGCTGCTGAGTTTTCGCAGAGGCGGATCGCTGAAATTGTCGGCGTTTCGCGGCGGACTGTCTGGCGGATCGCCAATGGGTTTTCCCGGCCGGATCTGCAGCGGCGGATCGCTGCTGTCGTCGAGGGCTATCGCCAGGCCGCCATCCGATCTGCGGCCCGGCACATGAAGGCCCTGCTGGAAAAGCAGGTGCAAGTCGCTCTCGAAGGCGACGGCGAGACCGCGCGCAAGTGCCGCGAGTTCCTGCTCAAAACGTTCATGCTTGCGATCCCGGACCAGACAGCCAAAATCGAAAAGATCAAGAAAATCGAAGAGAAACGCGATCCGGAACCTGAAAAAGAAGAACCGATCACGCCGATGACGGTAACGAGAATCATGCACGACCTGTCGCCGGAACTGATCGGCGAGATATGCAAAGAACTTTTCGGCCCCGACTACGAATCCCAAGGCCCCCGTCGGAGCCGCCAGGAAACCGCCGGAGCCCCGCAACCCGCCCCGCCGCCGGAGAGCAGATCGCCGTAGAGCACACCATTCAGCGGCGGACGCCCTAGTCCGCCTCGTCCCGACAGCTTGTCAATCGCAGCGGCGCAGAATATACTCGTCCGGGAAGTTCGCACTGTACAAATGGGAATTAAGCCGCATTCAACTGGTGAATTATGTCCGCAGCCTGGAAAACAGCTCGCATGTTCGCTTCCGGCGCCTTCTACGACATGCGCGCCAAGCTCCGCAAGCTGAGTAGCACGCCGAGCAGGCCGGAGGCCGGCGTATGATCTTCGAGTTGACTGAAGATTTCTCCAATACGCTGGCCGCGATGCCGCCGGACCATTCCAGGCGTTGTATGCTCGAACTGCTCGAAGAAGCAGTCCTACGGGACATCCACTTCGTAGACCGCCATCCGACGACACTGTTTCAGTGCATGTGGAACCTCTGCTGGTGGTATGACTGCCCGGATGCGGCCGAACACTACATTGAGCCCAACGGCGGCTGGACGGCCGACGATGCGCCGTGGCTTCGAGTAGATGGCGCAAAGCTACATGGGCTCCTGGAGCGATGGCGAAGGAACCGTGAGCAATCCGCAGACTCCTCGTACTGGATCCGATCACTTCGACCACCAGTAGTTCATCTGGGCACGCCTCAGAAAGCTGTTTTGCGCAGACATGAAATGGACGTTACCTGCGTATCATACAGCCCGGACGGTCGATGGATTGCCAGCGGCTCCTTCGACAAGACGATACGTGTGTGGGATGCGGTCAGCGGAGCCGAACTACTCGTCTTACGCGGACATGAAGAGGATGTTACCAGCGTATCATATAGCCCGGACGGTCGATGTATTGTCAGCGGTTCCGGGGACAAAACGGCGCGTATATGGGATGCGGTCAGCGGAGCCGAGCTGGCTGTTCTGCGCGGACATGAGGACCAGGTCCACGGCGTGTCCTACAGTCCGAACGGACGGCGGATCGTTAGCGGAGCCTTTGCATTACGCGTATGGGACGCGCCCAGCGGAACCGAGTTGGCGGCCTTGCGAACACCGGAGTATGAAGCCGTCAGGGCCAAAGTGAGCTTCCACCGCGCGCATGCGCGTCCGATTCGCAGCGCGTCCTACAGCCCCGACGGGCGACGAATCGTTACCGGATACGAGGACAGAACCGTGCGGATTTGGGATGCCGTTAGCGGAGCGGAATTAGCCGTTTTGCGTGGACACGAGGATATGGTCAGCAGCGTCTCATACAGCCCCGACGGACGGCGAATCGCCAGCGGCGCCTTCGACAAGACGGTGCGTGTGTGGGATGT
>CAYMSH010000462.1:0-4412 GCA_964392945.1 uncultured Planctomycetaceae bacterium
CCACGACGGGCCCTTACCGTTGATGTGGGTTTCGTGGCGGGTGACTATGGGCTGGCCTTCGATGATTCGAACGAGCCGACCTCGGTTTCGCGTGCGGGCCTCTTGGGAGATCCTGGCCGAGCTGCAGAACAGCGTGCCGGTGTACTCGTTGGTGCGCTGCGACTCGGTAAGCGTTATCGGAATCCGTCGCGGGCGGATTGGGCGCGGCTCGAATTCGGCGGTCTTCGGATCGTCGTAAACTTCACTCAGCACGCCGGTCTTCACGTCCATCTTGTACAGGCCAAGCTGCGGCTTGCCCGCATCGCGCACCGTCGCGGCGCACAGGATCGTGTCGGCGTCCAGCGGCATCGGCGAGGTCACGGCCATGTTCTTGTAACGCGGGATTACGGTTTCGCGACGGCGCCCGGGTCCTATGATCGTGAGCCCGGCGGTCGTTGCGCAGACGATTCGCCCGTCAGGGAAGCTTTGCGGCTGGGTCATCCTCAGCACGCGATGGCGCGGGGCGACTTCACCCCACCAGCCTTCCTTGTTTTCGCGGGTCACGTTGCGCCAGAACGCCCGGCGTTCGGGTCCGTAGAGCGTTACGTTTCGCGTTCCGTCGGGGTTGATCGCCTGGACGGTGATCTCGGTCTTGAGTCGCGAGTAGAACAGTTCGAGCCGGGAAAATACGATCCTCCCGTCCGGCAGCATTGACGGTTCGTTGTCGCGGCCGAGGTTCAGGCCGTTGGTGTTCATGTCCGTACCGTCGGCGTTCATTACCGTGAGCCCCGTGGCGTGGTAGCCGTGGTACTCGTCGCGTATGCCGATCCGGCTTGACGAGAAGACGATCCGCCCGTCAGGCAGGTACGCCGGGCCTACGTCGTGGTAGGGGCCCTTTGTGATCTGTCGCAGCCCGCTTCCGTTGACCCCGATCTCCCAGACGGACCACCAGGGCTGAGTTTTTCCGCCTCGCTTGGAGAAGATAATCCGCTTTGCGTCCCACGACACTTCGCAGTCGGCGACGTATCCGTCCTTGAAGTTCGTAAGCTGGGTGACTTTTCCGTCGGTCTGCAGAATGTGCAGGTTGTCGCCGATGCGGTAGGTGGGTCCTGAGTCCGTTGTCGAGTAGGTCTGGCGCCACGGGTCGATCTGGAAACAGTTGGGCATCTTGTTGGCGCCCTTGATGAACACGATCGGATAGGTCTTGAGGCTCGCTATCGATGCGATCGCTTTGGCCGGCGTCGGAGCCGGGCTGCTGTCGCGAAGTTTCAGGATCCCTCTACGCCACAGGGCCTCGCGAGCAACCATTCGGATGCTGTAGAACACGTGATCGACTTCCGCCTGCTTCAGGGCCGCGATCGCCGCGCCGGAGCCCAGTTCGTCCAGCGCCAACGCCGCTGCGTGACGTACGCCGAGCGCGTTCTGGTCGTCGTTCATTATCGAATCCAGCAGCGGGGCATGTTCGACTGAGCCGACGCGCCCCAGCGCTCTTGCGTAAGCTTCGCGCCATCGCGGCGGCGGGTCGTTGTATTCGTCGTGGCCCTGGGTCTTGTTATTGAAGTACTCGCCGTAGTACCCGAACGTGGCTTCGGGTTTGGAGGCCTTCAGCAGTTTGGCCATCGGGGCGATACCGCGTTTGTCGCCGAGGAACATGATCGCCTTTGCGGTGTTGATTCGCACCCAACCGTTCTTGTGGGTCAGCAGCTTGATCAGGTTCGGCACGTCGGACTTGCGGCTGAGCGTCGGCAGCCAGATCGCCGCGTACGGCACGTCGCCGGCATATTTTGTGGCCAGGGCGGCCAGCGTTTTGTTTTCCGATTTCGCTCCGGCCAGTCCGAAGTGCTCGAAAGCGGCGGTAAGCGCCGCATCGCGAATCTTGGCCTGGTCGATCAGGTGCGCCGTGATCGGTTGATAAGCTTCCGGCTGGTACAGCAGGGCTCCGTCGTAGTCGCTTGGCATGTTGGCCAGCAGCAGCGGGGCGATGGCGGTCAGTGCTTCGATGTTCTTCGGGTCGGTGATCTTCATTCGCGACAGGGCCAGTGCGATCGCGTACGGCGTCTGGTACATGCGGTCGCGCGGGTCTAGTCCCGGGCGATCGTCTCGCGGGAGCGTCTTGGGCCTGCCGAGACTCAGCGAGCGTGCGAATCCCGGGTATGCTTCGATCAGTGCGGCTTGTGCGTCGGCTCCGCCTCCGATGTCGCCGAGTGCGTCGGCGGCGTAGCGGGCCCATCTGGGATTGGCCAGGAATTCGATCAGTTTCTTGCGGGCCGGATCGCCGCCGAGGCGCCCGAGGCTTCGCAGGCAGACCTGCACCATCGAGTTTTCCGCGGGGCTGACTGATTGTGTCGCCAGATACGGTTCTACGATTCGGATAACTTCGCCTGCTTCGCTGGCCGAGCCCAACGCGCCGATGGCTCTCGCCTTGCGTTCCAGGGCGAGCATCTCTGAGTCGTCGCGAGGCGTGCGGCGTTTGCGCGGAGCCGGCGTCACGGGCACTGGCGGGGCCTTCGGCGGGGTCTTGGCGTATACGCCGATCTCGCGGAAAGTCGTGGGGTAGGTTCTATTGGTCGAGTTGTTCGATGTTACGCGGACAAAGCGGGCCTCGACGGGCTTGAACGTGGCGATCAGCCGCACGGGAGAAGGGTTCTTGTCGGCGAACACCTGCTTGTAGGTCTTGCCGTCGGCGCTTACGTCGATCGAGTAGTCGCTCATGCAGAATCCCGGCCCGTACTGCTGGACCACGATGCATCCGAACTTCTTTACCGCCCGCAGGTCGATAATACAATGCTGTGGGAACTTGACGGCTTTGGTCTGCCAGTAGCCTGTGAACTTTCCGTCGGTGAGTATGCCGGCCGGGCCCTTGTATGTGCTCGATGCGGTAACCGGCGCGCCGAGTGCGAGATTCGGGTCGCCGGTTGGCGCGGACGATTTCGGCGTCGGAGCCGGAGCGGGCGCCGGGGCGGCGTTCTTTCCGGCCGGGGATTCGATCCGGATCGCCCGCCAGGCCTTTACCTGTGCGGCGCGTTTCTCGGATTTCGCCAGCGCGTCGAACTCCAGTTCAACGCCGGCGATGTTCGTAAGCGCGACCCACGCGGCCTGGCGCACGGTCCAGTCGGAGTCTTCCAGTCGATCGAGCAGCACGCCGACGGCTTTCTTGCCGCCGCACCAGCCCAGCGACATGACCGCCTCGCGCCGGACCGTAGCTTCCTTGTCGCCGGCTGCGGAGACCAGAGCGTCTTCAGCGGAAAATGCGCGCAGATACCCGATCGCCTCCGCCGCGGCCGAGCGAACGCTGGGCGAATCGGCTTTGAGTTTGGCGATCTGCTCGGCTATTTGTCGATCGTACGGGTTGGACGCAATCGCGCCTGTCGATACGCAGAATATAACCGTCAATATTGCCGGCAGTGCTCTTTTCCGATACGCTTGCTGTTCAACGTGGTATTTCATACCGTTCAGGATATCCCGGGCGGGCGTGGCGCACAAGCTTTGATGCAAGGGTAATGATGTTTCTACAGGTGCTATTGTGGGCGATCGTGATCGCCGCGGGGGTTAACGCTCTGGTAAGCGTGACGCCGCATTTCCTGACGCGGCGGGATCGTTTCGAGACAAATAGCGATCATGGCGTGGTGATTTTTGTCGAATCGATCCGCTGGATGGGTGTTCGTTGGGGCATGCGAACGGCCGCCCGGGGGCTGCGTCAGGCGGGGTTCGAGGGCGAGTTTGTCTACTGGAAATGGCATTCGTTGTGGCGAGCGTGCCTGGTCCTCCCGGCGCTGGTCGATCGCGGCATGCTGGAGCGGCAGGCCCGGCGCCTGGCGGACCATATAACCGCGTTGAGCAGCGAGCATCCCGATCGACCGATCCGGTTGATCGGGTATTCCGGCGGCGGATTCATAACGATTCGGGCCCTTGAACTGCTGGACGGGAGCTGTCAGGTCGATTCGGCGGCGATCCTGGCGGGGGCTTTTTCGCCGCGCCGCGATCTGGGCGCGGCGCTGAAATCGCTGACCCGTTCGCTGGTGATCGGGTCATCGTTTGCCGATTGGTTCATAGTTGGTCTCGGCACGCTGGTGTTCGGGACGGCGGATCGCGTATGGCTCCCGGCGATTGGAATGACCGGCCCACTGGGGCGCTTCGACACACCGCGGGTTGTTTCGGTGCGCTGGCGAGCGGCGATGATGCTCTGGGGTCATTTCGGCGGTCATTTTTCCGCCGCTTCGAGCGGATTTATTCGCCGCAGAATTGCTATAGAAATGGGCATTGCTCGCCGATAAATGGTATTGCGGACCGCTTGGAAGCCTGGAGCGAAAAAAAGCTTTGTTCTTTCCGCGTCTCGGCTTGACGTAGAGCGGTAAACTGCTGTAGAATACGTTTAATGCGTTGCCCGGGTGGCGGAATTGGCAGACGCGCCAGGTTGAGGGCCTGGTGGGGTT
>CAYMSH010000463.1:0-4398 GCA_964392945.1 uncultured Planctomycetaceae bacterium
TGTCCAAAAGCGGGCGATGAGATTCGAACCCACGACATTCACGTTGGCAACGTGATGAGTAGCATGCCGTAAGTGTTTAGTGTGTAGTTGATTGTGAGATTGTGTCTACTGAAATACAGCACCATTGCAGCAGAGTTGGCGATATTGCGCAAGGGCTGCTGCAAAAAGGAATAAAGGCCCAATAGACTGGTGCCTGGAGCAGATGATCATCGTGGCTTGGCTGAGGCTTGTGAGTAAACGCCGTATAGTCAAGAAGCCGTGTTTGTCTGGGCGTTGTGCGGGGGCAGAACTTGCTGGTCGGCAAAGAGTGTGCCCGGCACCTTTGACCGTGATTTGACATCTTCTTCTGCGGTGCGTCGGATCTTACGTTTCGGATTCTACCTGCCGCTTTTTGCGGTACTCGCGCGGTGTGACGCCCAGTTCGCGACGGAAGGCTTCGTACATTCGCTTCAATCGGCCGAAGCCGACATCCTGGGCAATTTCCTGTATGGAGCGTTCGTTTTCGGCCAGTTCACGCTTGGCTCGCTCGATACGCACCCGTTGAATCTCCGCGGCGATCGGCCGGTCGATGTATTTGCGAAATTCACGTTGCAAGGTCTGCAGCCCGATGTTTACGGCGCGAGCCACGTCGCCGGCTCCGAGTTGATGGCGATGACTGTTTGCCGAGATGAACTCAAGCGCCTTGGACATCACCGGATCTTCGACGGCGAAGAAGTCAGTCGATTCGCGTACGACTATGCCCCGGGCGGGTAGCAGGATCGGTCCGGTTGGCGGGGGATCGCCGTCCATCAATCGGTCCAGGATCCGTGCTGCTTCGTAGCCGATGTGATCGAAGCCCAACTCCACGCTGGTCAGTGACGGCCTGGGGTGCTCGCAAAGCGATTCCTCGTTCTTTCCGGCGACGATCGCCACATCATGCGGCACGCGCCAACCGCGCTGACGGCAGATCTGGGCGACTATGCGGCCCACTGGTTCGCTATTTGCAAAGACGCCGACCGGCGGGCGGCAATTGCTAATCAAACTCTCGATTCGCTGCCGATATTTCAGCCACGCGGCGTAGCTCTGTCCGGGGTTAATCGGCAGCGTGACCGTATCGCAGGGGAATCCCGCTTCTTTCACTGCGGCCTGGAACGCCGCGCCCGCGATTCTAAACCCGCGCTCATTGCGTCCTAAAGCGGCGAATCGGCGCAGACCCCGCGCCATCAGATGTTCGGCTCGCAGACGTCCGTTCGCTACGCAGTCGGGAAAGACGCCCGGCGCCTCTTGCCACGCGGGCGAAGACAGCCAGATATTAACCACCGGTAATCCGATTCGCCCGGCCCGTTCGACTAGTTTTTTGGTAGCCCGGGCGATGATGCCGTCATAAGGAATCGATTTTGTCCGGCGTGCGGGCAGTTCTTCGGCGACATACTCGTCGATGGTCGATTCCCAACCTTGTTCTTGCGCATATCGCTGCGCTCCGGCGAATACGTCGGTGTGGTATTTGTAGTTCCATTGCAGGTCGAGCATGAAGGCCACGCGGCGCGGTTTTTCAGGTTTCCGGGTCATGTCGATATAACGCCCTTGTATTCCGCAAATATGGTTCCCTCTGATGATATGGTAAACCTCACAATCGGGCAAGCTTCATATGCCCCAACCACGCCAACGACAACGGCTTTTTTCCACCACGGATGGCACGGACCTGCCTGCCGGCAGGCAGGTAGCACTGAGGTACGAACCGGGCACATGGTTTACACATTGAACCGGGCACATAGTTTACAACTTGGCATAGCATCCCAACAAGGAGAACGCTATGCCGTGGAAAGAGACTTGTGCTATGGATCAACGAGCAAGGTTTATTATTGATGTTCATCGCGGCGAGTTGTCGAAGGCCGAACTGTGTCGGCAATACCGCATCAGTAGGCCCACCGGCGACAAGTGGCTGGGCCGCTACTCTGCTGGCGGCCTGGCGGCCCTTGACGACATGTCGCGGGCGCCGCATCGTCATCCCAACCAGACCCCCGAGGAACTGGCCGAGCTAATAGTGGCCCTTCGTCGCCGCCATCCAAGGTGGGGACCGAAGAAGCTACGTGCCTTGCTTGCCAGGCGTTATCCCGGCATGGATTGGCCCGCGTGCAGCACTATCGGCGGGATTCTCAGCAACGCCGGCCTGACAGTTCGACGCAAACGCCGCCGTCGTACGCCTCCTTACACAAAGCCGTTCGCCGCTTGCCGGGCGCCCAACGACACATGGTGCGCCGATTTCAAGGGATGGTTCCGCACTGGCGATCAGCGGCGTTGCGATCCGCTTACGATCAGCGACGCACACAGTCGTTATCTACAGCGTGTGACCGGGCTTCGCGAGACGAAGTTCGGCGTGGTTCAGCCGATATTCGAGGCGACATTCAGGGAGTATGGCCTTCCTTTGGCTATTCGCACCGACAACGGCCCGCCATTCGCCAGTCACGGTATCGGAGGCTTGAGCCGCTTGAGCGTCTGGTGGTTGCTGCTTGGTATCCGTCCCGAACGGATCGCTCCAGGCAAGCCCCAGGAAAACGGCCGCCACGAACGAATGCATCGCACTCTCAAGGCCGCCACCGCCAATCCTCCGGCCAGGGATCTTCGTCGCCAGCAACGTGTGTTTGACTCCTTTCGAGACGAGTTCAATAACATCCGTCCGCACGAGGCGTTGGGGCAGCACACCCCTGATAGTGTTTACACCCGTTCGCCTCGTGAATACCATGAGCCCGCCGCGGCGAGTTATCCGTCGGATATGGAGGTCCGCAGCGTCAAGAGCAACGGGGTCATTCACTGGCGAGGCGAGTGCGTGTTTTTAGGCGAGGCGTTGGGTCGTCAGCGTGTAGGGTTGTGCGAGGTTGCTGACGGCCGTTGGGCGGTGTATTTTTGCCGCCAGGCGTTGGGTATAGTGGACCAACGCCGCCGCAAGGTGTACGATATAAGCGTTGCGTTACGGAAGGGGTCGATTAGCGAATCGGCCCTCAGGCGTCCCTTCCGCTACGCTCCAGGAACGCCTGAGGGCCCCGAAGACATGTAAACCATGTCCCCGGATCAAAACGTAAACCATCTGCCCGGTCGCACACTGATGTTACGGCAACGGCGAACGGCAACGGCGAACGGCAACGGCATTCTTGCCACAAAGGACACAAAGATCACAAAGAACGGCAACGACGGAGATTCTGTTACGGCTACGACAACGACAACGGCTTGAGCCACGGATGGCATGTACGACCGGGCAGATGGTTTGAAGGGAAAATTCCCCTATTTACCCATATATTGTTGATTTATGCGATACGGCGGCGTATGCTCCATAATAGTAAGATAAAATGGGAGCTATATCCATATGAGTAATATAAAAAGACAGTTGAATATTAAGTTGCCGAAAGGGCAATCGGCATTTCTTTGGGGCGCCAGAAAGACGGGCAAGACGACGTATCTGCGAGAAAACTTCTCCGACAGTATTGTGTATGATTTCTTAAAGACCGATCTTTGCTTTGAATTGATCAAGCGGCCGGCCCTTTTGCGAGAGCAGCTCTTGGCGAAACCTGCCGGGGATCTCAAGAAACCGATTGTTCTGGATGAGGTGCAGAAGGTTCCCCAGATTCTCGATGAGGTCCATTGGTTGATAGAAAACCAGAAGTTGCAGTTTATTCTCTGTGGTTCAAACGCAAGAAAGCTGCGCAAGGGCCATGCAAACCTGCTGGGCGGTCGAGCCTGGCGTTTTGAGATGCATCCGTTGACGACTCCAGAGCTTCCGGAGATTGATCTTCTGCGGGCCTTGAACAATGGTCTTCTTCCCAATCATTACTTGCAGGAATCCGGGGCGCGGTCGCTAAAGGGTTATGTTGTCGATTACCTTACGGAGGAGGTTTTCAACGAGGGGCTAACTCGAAACATACCGGCGTTTTCGCGGTTCTTTGAATCCATGGGATATTCGCACGGACAGTTGACCAATTATGCTAACATCGCAAGAGAATGCGGAGTGGACGCCAAGACTGTTCGGGAGTACTACCATATTCTCATCGATACGCTCCTGGGTGCGTTCCTTCGGCCTTTCAAGAAGCGTCAAGGTCGCCAGGTTATAGGGAAGGCCCCCAAGTTCTATCTATTTGATGTCGGTGTAGCCGGTTTTCTCTCGGGTCGCAAGATAGAAGCCGAGCGAGGAGAGCTTTTTGGCCAGGCGTTTGAGCATTTTGTGCTGATGGAGCTATTGGCGCATAAATCATATCTGGAAAAAGAATACCCGATAGCATTCTGGCGCACCAAGACAGGGCTCGAGGTTGATTTTGTGTTATCTGACGGTGAAGTTGCTATTGAAGTTAAGGGAAGCGGTAATGTGAACCCCAGGGATTTACGTCCGATAAGAGCGTTTGTCGAAGAGTATTGTCCTCGAAAAGCAAT
>CAYMSH010000464.1:0-4354 GCA_964392945.1 uncultured Planctomycetaceae bacterium
GGTTGTAGAACTTGGTCAGTCGTCGACCTTCGCCCATCGGCATGATGCCGAGCTGATCGGCTCCGCCGACGATCCAGTTAACGTTGTCCAACTCGCGCTGCACTCCGTCAAGACCTCTGGGGTCAAAGTTCTGGATCGCGGTGTTGTCCCGCAGGGCGATATAGGAGTCGGGATCGAAGGACCACCGCGACTCGCTCAAACGGAAGCGATCGACGTGGTTGGGCATCGCGATGGCTCCGGCTTCGAAGATGAAGTTTCCTCTTCGCAGCCGATCGGAGACCCAGTCTTCATTGTTCTGGTCCATGGCGGCAAGGCCGGCCAGGGGACCGAAGGTGAAGTTAACTGTCGCTCCGCCGGTAACGGGCCATTCGGTGTTGTAGGCTTCGAACAGACCCTTGTCGATGCGGATGTTCTGTCCATCCTGCATGCGGTCATTTCCATCGACCTGGAAGATCGTCTGGCCGGTGGTGTTCATTCCGGATCCATCAAACGGATCGAAGAAACCTTCGACGTTCAGGTTGCCCAGTCCGGCGGCATTGCTGCCTACAGCCAGCCTGGAGCCCTGGTGTACTTCAACAGTCGTCGTGCCGGTGTCGGAGGCGAACGTTGCGTTGTTCGTCCTCAGCTCACCGCTGTTCAGGACCACCACCAGGTTCTCGGCCGAGCCGAGTTCGTTGGTGATCGTGCCGGTGTAATCGCCGCCGGCGTAGGCTGATCCGAAGTATGCTCCGCGGAAGGCGGTGGTCCCGCCGACTGCGTCAACAAGTTCGCCAGCCTGCACGCTGGAGCTCGGAGTGGTCAGACCCAGCAGGATCTTCGTAGCTCCAAGCTGCACTCCCGTCGGGATGGCCCCGGCGGTGGGCGTGATGACTGCGTCGTTCTCGAACGTTACCAGACCCGAACCCTGCGTGTTAGAGTAGACCAGGTTGCTCAGGTCGCCGTTGAGCGAACCGAACTCCTTGATCAACATCTGCGACGACTGGTTCAAGCCGCCTGCAACGCTGATGTTAACAACGCTGTTGGCGTTGGCGACGATCGGAGTCTCGCGGACGAGGCCAATATCGCTGACTGCGTCGCCGTCGCCGAGGTCCAACGTTCCGTTGACCTGGATCAAGCTGCTGTCAACCAGACCGCCTGCGGCGACGTTCAACGTACCGCCGAGCTTGACCATATCGGTGGTCAGCGAGCCGCCGGCGTTGATGTTAACCGTGCTGCCGCCGTTGATATTGGTGGCGAAGAAACCGCCCTGTCCTGCGAACCAGAGTCCGGCCTGTGCGGGGTCGCCAGGCTTGACGCGGGTGTCGCCGCCGATCGAGGGAGTGTGGAACGCGAAGTCAGCTCGCGATCCGCCGCCGCCTTCAGCGTGGGTGAAGGCGATCATATACCACTCGCCTGCAGTCAGATTGACAGCATTCCAAGCGCCATTTTCCCATGACAGCTGTTCGCCGCGGTTGGAGCCGAGGCCGGCTGTGCTGGACTCGAATACGCCGTCCTGGTCGAGGTCGAGCCAGATTCCGCCGCGATCGTCGTCGCCCATGTTGCGGAATTCGTACGTTCCAGTCGTCGGAGCGATGAACATTCCATGCCACATGTTCGAGTAGTTGTCATTCTGACCGATTGCGCCGGTGGCGGTGAAATCAGCGTCGTTATTGAAGTCCAGGCCGCGTCCGCCGGGGCCTGTGGTCAGCAATGCGCGACCGTGGTAGGTGGGACCGTTAGTCGGGTCGCCGCCGCCCATCATGCCGCCGTTGTTGTTAAGGTCCATCACGCCGTTGGGGCCGGTGTGATATCCGTAGTGATCCAGGGCGTTCATCACGCCGACGGACTGCAGTCCGACAGCCGTTGTCGTCACGGCGGCGTTGATGTTTACGGTGCCTGCGTTGGCGTCAAAACGATCGGTCGAGGTAATGTCGGCGTTCACGTTCAGCGTACCGGCTTCAACAATGGTCGTGCCTGTGTACGTGTGGGTGAATCCGGCGTCGAGGGTTGTCGTTCCGCCGGTCACGCTGACCTTACTTGCTCCGACTCCGTCAGTCATCGCGAAGCCAACGTTTCCGCCTGCAAGCTCGTAAGTGTCGGCGACCATCGCGTCACCGCCGGCCAGAGCGGACGTTCCGCCTGTCTGCTTGTAGGTTCCCAGCGTCAGGGTGTTGCCGCCGAGTGCGAACGAACCGGAGTTGTATACCAGGCTGGCCAGGGCCACATCGCCCGTGATCGCCAGTTGGCCGCCGTCAAGCGTGAAGTCGCCGTTTACGGTGACGCCGTTGGCTACGGTGGTTACTCCGTCGAGAATGCTCGCGGTTGTGGCGTTCACGACTGCCCCGGTGTTCAGGTTCGTCGTGCCGCTCATCGAGATAATCTGTGCATCAAGCTGTCCGGTGATGTCCATCGTGGTTCCGGACGCTGCGGTCAGGGTGTTGACCTTGTCCAGAACGGCGCCGGAGGCGACAGTCAGCGAACCGCTTACGAGGTCCAGATCGTTGGTTACGCTCAGCGTTCCTGCATCGACGGAAACTGCTCCGCCGCCGATCTCCAGAGTGTGAACCGCCTGGTTCGACACTACGTTGACCGTGCCTGCGTCGACGTTGGCCTTGTCCAGGAAAGTCGGGGGCGTCGGGGGATCAACAGCAAGGAGATCCCAGTTGGCGGCGCTGCCCCAGTTGCTGTCGAGGACTTCGCCGTCATCGAAGGTGTACTCATCGTTGAAATCTGTGGGCTCGACAACGAGACCGCTGATGAAGTACCTCATACCAGGATCGTCATGCGAGACGACGGCGTTGGTGGTGTCGTACCGCAGTGCGGCCGCCGGAGTCAATCCGCTCCAGTCGATGCTGGGCAGATTGTGATTCTCACCACCGGTATCGTAGGTGAACAGGTCGAGTTCCGTGGCAGCGGAAACATACGCGTTCGGGTCGACTTCGACGGGCTTCAGCACCCAGTTATCCGCATCGAGCCTGATGCCCACCAGATCGATTCGGTCGGAACCAACACCTTCGGCTCCTGCGAGGTTCCACTCGTAGGTCGCGCTGTTCCAGAGATTAACCTTTCTGGTGTTGTTGGTGCCCGTGATGGTCAGCACGCCGGCGATTTCTTCGCCTGCAGAGTTAACGCCGGGAGACAGTATGCCCCTCTCCCATTCGAAGTTCTGCCCGCTGTTCATCAGGATGTTGTTGGCGACCAGCTTGGCGTTAACATTGTTGGCGCCAAGTTCGAATCTGTGCCTTTCGGTAATCGTACCGGTAACTTTAACTGTCTGACCCTGGTAGATTTCGAAGCCGCGGTTGTTGGTTCTGGTCGCGGTGGCGTCACCGTCGATCAGAGTTACTGAACCGTCTTTGAAGGCTCCGCCATTCTGCTGGAAGTAGTACCGCTGGGCGGTCACGTCGCCGACTACGACAACGTCACTGTTCTGGCGCACTTCGAACTGCTGTCCGAGGCGTATGTCGCCGACGATGTTGCCGGTGGTTCTCTCGGCTCCGAGTTCGTTACGGTTCTGGAAGTCGAGTCGCCCATTACTGTCAATGGCGTAGGCGCCGGGTGTGACGGTGTCGCCGATGATATTCAGATGGGCGTGACGGTTGCCGCCTCGACCGATCATAATCTGCTTGTTCGCGGTAACTTCAAACAGGCCGGGCTTGGTCGATGAACCAATGTTCAGCGTACCGCCCCAGAACTGGAAGTTCTTGTTGGTCGTAAGCAGCGTAATCGCGTCGTCGGGGGTGACCGACAGATCACCAACAACGCCGTTGTCGCCGTTTTCCCATCTCGACTCATTGTTTCCGTCATTCTGGGTAAGGTGAATCTCGCCGCCGCCGACCATTCTCAGTGTCGGCGAAGTGCCGGTGCCGCCCCGCAGGCGTCGTGCGTAGATGTTGCCGTGTACGTTGACCTGCTGGCCGCCGTGAATCTCGAAACGTCCGTCATTGTTGTTTCCAGCGACCGAGTAGGTTACCGCATCACCAAAGATGTTGGTGACCGAACCTTCGTTGTTGAAGTAGTAACGCCTTGCCTCAACATTGCCGTGGACGTCGACCAGACTGTGCTGGCGTACTTCAAACTGCTGTCCCAGCTTAATGTCGCCGACGATGTTGGCGGTAGTCATGTCACCGCCGTTCAGGTTGTTCCTGTTGAAGAAGTAGAGGCTTCCGACACTTTCAATTGCGTAGGCGCCGGGAGTCGTGTCGCCGATAAGATTCAGGTGGGCGTGACGGTTGTTGCCGCGACCGATGTGAATCGCCCTGTTCTCGGTGACCAGGATCTTACCAGTCTTGGTCGATGAACCGATGTTCAGCGTACCGGACCAGAACTGGAAGTGCTTATTGGTCGTAAGCAGGGTGATCGCATCGTCGGGGTC
>CAYMSH010000465.1:0-4354 GCA_964392945.1 uncultured Planctomycetaceae bacterium
GGTCGTTGACGGGGAAACTGGCGAATATCCAAATCAAGACCGCCGCGGGACGACTCTTCGAGAGCCTGGATCTGAAAGCCGAATAGCACCGCCCTTGCCCGCTGAGGCCCAACCTTACAGCGGAAGAACGAGCTCCGATTCGGCCAGTATGTCCGCCAGAAGACCATCGCCGTCACCTGTGATTGGATCGTCGTTCAGCGGTCTCAGGTCGTGCTCGGCTGTCGCAGCAAGATACAGTGATGCGGCGGGCAAGCTCGCCGATATCGTCCCGGATTCAGTTATGCGGATGTGCGGCATTGGGGTAGCTGCCGGCGACAAGCCAACCGCCGTAACCGGCGCGGCGGCTGTGATCAAATCATCATACGCCTCATCAGCTGATTCCAGCGGCTGACTGACGACCGGTGATGCTACCGGTGCGGCGGCCGCTTCAATCGGTTCATAAGATACCGGAGGCGAAGCAGCGGGCGCTTCTGGAGCCGGGGCGGGAGCGGGCAGCGTATTGCCGAAGTTCGCCCGCAGAGCCGCGAAGTCCGACAGGCTAACTCGACCATCATTGTTGAAGTCGCCGGCCAGGGCGGATCCGCGCAGGCCGAACTGGCTCTTGAGCAACTCATAGTCGCCGTCGCCGACTTCCTGGTCGCCGTCAGCGTCGCCGCGGAGTACGTGGAAACCGAACTCGTGGGTCTCCACGCCGACCGCTGACAGAGTGGCTGTGTATCGACCGTCGGAAAGCGCCAGGATCGATAAGTCCCACGTGTCGGTCGCATCGTCGAACGGGAGGGTGTCCAATGCAAAATCTTCGCCGGTTGTGTCGTTGTGCAGCGTGAGAGCACCGGCCGACAGCGTCGCCGGACGGCTCAGCGTCAGTGCGATCGAATCGATTCTCGAGCGATAATCCTGCCCTGAGTTTATCGTTACGCCCTCGACGCTGGCCGGCCCGTTGGGGTCGATAACGCTGATGTCGCCGTCGATCGGCGTAAGGGCCAGGGCGCCTTCGTTGAGCAGGCCTTCGAGGTCCAGGTTCGATGTTCCGTCGACTCCGGGCGCGGCGTGAAGTGTTATTTCAAGTATATCGCCGCCGCCGGGACCGGTTATCGGCATGCTGCCGAAGGCTCCTATGGTTATCAGGCCGGCGATGTCGTCTATGCGGGACCTGAGAGACCACCCGTCGCTCTGCAGCAGGAATCCCAGAGCGATATCCGCATCGCTGAGGTCCAGCAGGCTCGCGTCGTAGTCGATCGTGAAGTCAAACGCCTGGAGTCCATCAGCATCGTCTATAGTCAGCGTCAGAGTAGTCGAATCGCCGGCGCTGACCACCGTACCTGATGGAATCGTAACAACCGGATCGGGTCCATCGACGAATCCGGCAGGCAGCGTGCCCGGCAGGTCCGGAACTTCCGGCTGGAGCAGTCCGACGGCCTTGCGGTGGACATACGCCACATCCATTCCGCCCAGCACATCGTTGTCGTGGGCGTTTGCTATAATCAGCGGGTCGGTCAGGCCGTATGCATCAAAACCGCTGTCCAGATCGACCACCACCCGCGAGATCAGCGAGGCGTCCATCGAACTGTACGTGTGGTTGCCCGTGGCGTCGCCGAGGTATGCTGTCTTGCAGACCGCGTTGTCGGCTTTTGCGTCTATGTCTCCATCGTTGAGCATCAGGGATGTGAACCGCAGTGCGTTGACTGATCCGTAAGGAGCATCGAGCGGGACCATTGTGGTAATTACCGCGATATTCGCAGGCCCGGCGGGCAGGGCTGCATCGGTAGTCCATACCGTCGCGGTCACTGTTCCGGAGTTCAGGAGTTCGTGGTTGTACGTGATGTACCAGTCGCCGGGCAGGCCGGGCGCCGGCGCGATGCTGGCGACGCTCAGAAGCGCCGGATCGAAGTCTATAGAGAAAGTAACTGACTCCACGCCGTCGGCGTTGTCGATCCGGATCGGCAGGCCCAGGGATGTCGCAGGGATATTAACCGCCTGGTCCGGTCCGCGGGCGAAGTCCGGTATGCTCACCACGCGGTCAGAGGAGGCGTCGATGGTGAAATATTCGGTATGATCTTCGCCGACTGTCTTGTCGCCGTCGCCATCTCCGCCGGCCAGCAGTTCGCCTTCGATATCGACCAAGGCGTCGGCGCCGCTGATGAACGTTACGGTGTAGTCGTCGGCCGCCAGCGGTCCGCCCGTGGCGATGAAGCTCAGTTTTTTACCATCCGACGCGTCCAAAACGATCGAACCGCGGACCGGCCCTGTCGTCTGGCCTGTTACGATTATGTCCGCAGCATCGTCCGAGGCGTCCTGTCCGTCGTAGAGGTTCAGAACGGCTGTGTCGATCTCGCGGCTGAACATCACATCAAATCCGGAGTTATTGGGCTGGAACTCGGCGACGTGGAGGGTGTCAGCGGCCGGCTTGACAATCACGGTCACCAGCGCCGAATCCCGCTTGCCGTTGCCGCTGGCCTCGTAGATGAACCTGTCGGTGAAGTCCGGTTGTCCGAACACCAGGTCGGGGCCCTGGTATTCATACGTAAATCCGCCGTCGACGCTCCAGGTCACCTGCCCCCTGGTGCTGTACGTGTCGGTATCCACGCTCCATACGGTCTCGGCGTCGGCGTCGTTGCCCAGCAAGCCGGCGATTGCAGGGATATCGAGCGGCTCGGTCTCCTGGGCTATGTAAATGTCGTCTTCGGCGTCCACGCCCACCCGGTTAACGTCGAGGTAGTAGGCCCGGACCTCGTCGGTTGCGTCGACTACGCCAGTGGCGATGATCTGGTCGTGGTTGTTGATCGCAGCGGCGCTGGTCAGCACGAAGCCCGAGACCCCGGCCTCTGCGTTGAGATCTCTTACTTCGTAGGGTCCGTTGCTGTCGCCGATCGACCAGATGCAAGCCCGCGAATCGGTCTGCGAGTTATACGACACGCCGACGATCACGCCGTTGTCGTTAATGTCGAAGGCCATGCTGTGGGCGTATCCCGACAGGGCGTCGAGTCTGACCGTACCGC
This sequence comes from uncultured Planctomycetaceae bacterium, assembly GCA_964392945.1. GTDB lineage: Bacteria > Planctomycetota > Phycisphaerae > SM23-33 > SM23-33 > BS750m-G57. The sequence goes on from CAYMSH010000465.1 coordinate 3,000, forward strand.
CGGCGATGTCCCAGTAGAAGGCGTCTCCGTGAGGGTCCTGGGCTCCGTCGCTGTTGAATGCGTACGGCGCGGTGTCCGAAGCGCCTACGACCTGATCGAGAGAGTTTATGCCAAACGCCCGGCTCTGGGTGTCGCCGTCCAGCGGGGCGATGGCGATCATATCGACCCCGTCGTAGAGGAACGCCTGGTAGAGAATCTCGAAAGTTCCCGCATCGTATCCGTATTCGGCCGACCCGACCACGTGTCCGTATTGGTTGATCGCATGCCCGCTGGACTCTTCGTCTCCGTCGAATCCGTAGAGGGTTGAGTAGGTCTCGTAGACTCCGCTGGTCTCGTTGAACACCTGTATCGTCGCATGCTCGCCGGTGAAGTCGTCGTCGAGGTCGCCCAGGGCCATGCCGTTGGCGCTAATGTCGCGAGGAAGGACGCCGCCTTCCTCCAACTCGTGCCAGGATTCGCCGGCCCTTCTTACAACTCGCCCCTTGAGGTACGGCTCCAGGGCGTTGTCAGGGTCGCGATATTCTATGCCCGTTATCAGTTCGGGGTGATCTATGCTCGTCGCTTCGAAGCCGTAGACGATCTTGCGGCCCTCGGGGTCGTCGGGGATCGGGTCGCCGGTCTGGTGCATCAGCACGTCGATGTTGTTGCTGGAGGCCACAACGCCGTCGACCTCGACAAGGTCGGCCCAGTCCGGCACATCCAGGTCCGGACGCCACAGGTAACTGGCCCGGTTGCCGCCGCGGTACCACAGGTCGTCATTGCCCAGGTCCTGGCGATAGATGCTTATCAACGCGTATCCGTCTTCGCGAATGTCCGTCCCGTAGCTGGATGTCCAGTCAGGCAGCGAGTTCAGGTAATCCGCGCCCCATTCCTCCGGCAGGCCCAGCCAGCCGCGCGGGGCCGACAGTTCGATCGCTTCATAATTGAACGAACCGTTGGCCGCCACCGGGTCATAGGCCACCACCGATATCGAGATCGCGGCGATGTCTGTGGCGCCCGACGAGTTCTCGATTGCGTAATGGAGAACGTCGAATCCGGTAAAATCTTCGGCCGGGGTGTATCGGACCTGCCGGCCGACCAGTTCGGCCAGGCCGTGGGAGGCAACGCCAACGGCGACAACGCCGCCCGAATCGAGGGTATCGTTGGCCAGCACGTCGATATGAACGTCCGAATCGTTCTGCTCGATGGTTATCGAATCGTCGACCGCTATCGGCTGGGTAGAAGGATCGATCCTGATCTTGACGACCACCGGATTTGTAGCGTTCGAGCCGTCCATAACCGCCACGGTAAACGCATTCTGCGTGCCGGTAGGATTGGCCGTAGAGGTCCAGATCGCCGACTGGCCGTAGCGCAGT
>CAYMSH010000466.1:0-4342 GCA_964392945.1 uncultured Planctomycetaceae bacterium
AATCGTGCAGTTCCTTCGTCAGATCGCCGCCGATGATCCAGCCTTTGGCGCCGAGCTTCTCTTCGTAGCGGAATTCAGCGTGCTTGAAGAACGCATTCAGCGCGTTGCGGCGGACCTTCTCACGCAGCGCATCGTTGATCGTAAGGTAGTCGGCGGCCTCTGCCGTGGTGCGGTAGGCGTACATCCAGAACCACGGGGCGATCGAGAGCTTGCCGTGGCCTTTGGGGAACTTGACCAGATCGAGAATCCCGCGATGTTTGAGCCACTCGGCCAGCGTTTCTTCCAGGTGCTTCTGCGTGCGGGGCATACCATCGGTCTTCAGGCCGGCGTCGGTATACATCAGGCAGGCAAGTTCCGCCGAGCAGAGGCGGCCGATATCGGCTCGGATGTCCTGGTACCTCCAGAAACTCCCGGCCGCATCATATCGATACGACTCGACGTCGCTGTTGGGCTGCTTCTTGCGCAGCGTGCTGAGCATTCGAAACGCCCGGTATATCATCTGGTCTGGGATATCCAGCTTCGGCATGGCGCGTCTGGCTTTGAGCAGTTCCCGCATCGCGTCGGCAGTCGTAAAGGAGTTGCCGCCTTTAACGCTCCTGAGGTATCCCCATCCGCCGCCGCTGTCGCGATTTCTCGAATACCAGATCGATTCGATCGTACGATTCATGGCGAACTTTATATTCTTCTTTTCGCCGCGCCGAACGACGATCATGTCTACGATCTTACCCGCGGGCGTTCGGGAAAGCACCGACACCGCCCCGCGCCCGCTGGTGATCGATCGCCCGCTGATCTGGACGATCTTGTCGCCGACGAGGCACCCGGCCCTGCCGGCCGGCGATCCGTATGCGACTGAAGAAACCGCAGCGCCGCGGACCAATATCTTCACTCCGTGATAACCGCGAAGCCACTTTTCGTTCGAAATCGCCGGCGGAGTGACCTGGACTTCTTTCTTCTTCCCGCCGAACAGATAAGCGACCCGCACCTTCTTACCGGCCCAGATCGATCTCGAAAGCTCGGTGAAATGGCGGCGATTGAGAATCCTGGCGCCATCGAGACTCAGCAGCCTGTCGCCCTTGGCCAGGCCGGCGGTCCGCAGACACGACCCCTTGAAAACCTGGTCGATCTCGAACCCGTCGATACTGCCCTGATCGTATCCCTTGCGAATCGAAACGCCGAAATCGGCGGCCGGGATCGGGGCGCAGATGTAGTCCAGGCCAACGGTCTTGTCACCGCGCCGAACGAGCAGTCGGACCTTCTGTCCGGCGCGAAACGCAAGAGCGTCGATATCCGCCCTGGCGGCGATCTTCTTTCCGTCGATCGCCATTATGCGATCGCCGATCTTCAGCGGCGCCGAGTCCCGATTGCTCAGGAATTCAAAACCGCTCAACACAACGCCGCGTGAGTCCGAGCGCACTTCAAGACCCAGCGTGCCGGGATACTTGTCAGAGCCCCTGTCCCAGGCGAACTCGACGGATCGCTGGCCGGCGGTGCCCTGCTGAACGTCCTGCAGTTCGCGAATTATGAACGCGCACGCGTCATAGACCTGCTTGCGAACCGCGGGGGTTTTGGCGTTGGGATACTCGGCCACGAGGAAACGCAACGCGTAAATGTAATGCCACGGGGCGTCCTGAACGTTGTTGCGCCGCTTGCCGGAGTTGATCATGTAGACAACGAAATCCCGAGCCCGATCCACTGCGTCGTCAATCTCAGCCGCGCCGTACTCGCGGAACTTCCGCAGCGAATATCCGCACATAGCCGTCAGCGTGACATTGTCTACGGTCCCGCCGGCCTCCATGCTGACGCGGCCGCCTCCCATCGGCTGGGCCGAGTCCCACGAACCGTTGCGATTCTGGCGGGAGATAAGATAACGCAATTCGTGTTCGATGAACCCGGTGACTTCCTCTGAAAACGGAAGCGGACCGTAGACGTCGGCCTCGTAGTCCGGCAACCAGCGCCGGGAGGTAACCTTGGCGCCGGCGACGCTGGAACCGACCAGCACGCCGGCGACTAGAAAGACCATCGCCGCCTGTCTCAGAAGGCTCATTTCGGGGCGTCTTCCCTGGTCTGCTTGGCCGGCGGCGGATCGGTCACCGGGCTCAAGCGGTTGATTATCGGAGCCGTGCGGGTTTTGAAGGGTACGGGGCAACGTCTGGAGACCCCTGTGTCGGGGATTTGACGCACTTCTTCGTCGCCTCGGTAAACGCAGTTGCTGTCCACCCAGGCGATCAGCCGCAGCAGGTCGTCGCCCTCGATCTTGACCTTGTGATGCTTGCCGCTCATGGCCCGCTTGATCAGCGGACTGGTAGACGACAGCATCGTCATCGGCTTCATCGGGCCGTACTGGCGGTAGCGTTCAACGTTCATGCAACCGGCGAATCCCAGGGCCTTGCCCTTGCCTTCGGGTTTCGGACCGCCCCAGGCCTGGCCGACGAGCGTGAGGTACGGCTCCTTGAACGGAAGCATCTTCGGATCGGTGATCCCGCGTTCGGGTACGCCGCCGCGCAGGGTCATGTCAAACGCCTTGCGACCCTTGCCCTTGCCCTGGTGGCACTTGCCGCAGTACTTGTCGAGTATCGGCTGGCAGAATCGTTCGTATCCTATGCTCACGTCGGCGCCCCAGGGAGGAGGCGTAAGATCGACCGCCGCACGGCGAACGACTTTGCGATTCGTCAGCGCCTGCGGCGTGGCGTGGCTCAGTCCGTGACAGCCCAGACAGCCTCGCATCTCGCCGGGCATAACGCCGGTGAACGATCGCATGATCTGGATGCAGCGGCGGTCCTTGTCGAGCAGTTGGAAGTGCAGCGCCTGGCCCGAGGGGACCTTGAACGCCACTGACCCGTCGGCCTCGATCGGCACGTCGCCGAGTATGCGCTTTACGCCGTCTTCCTGGATGATCGAAATCGCCGGGCCGGAATGCCGCCACGACTTGAAGCCCGAACTGTATGTCTTGGCGTCCATCTGGAACACACGCAGGTACTTCGCCGCGCCTTTGGGCAGGCCTTCGACGCCCTGGTAAACGTTCGAGCTGAACAGCACTCCGCCGACCGGTTGTTCGCCGGCCTTGGGCCAGATCACGCGGTCCGGGCGGGCCAGCGGCTTGGCTCTGGGCCTGAGCGGACGGGCGTACCACGAATTGCCTTGCCCGACGTAGAGCAGCTCTCGGTTTCCGTGGATGTCCATCAGGTAAAGATCGAATCGACCGTTTGTTCTGCGTGCGGCGGAGACCAGGAAGTCTTCGGGTCCCAGCGGATAGGGGCACCTGTATGACCAGAACTTACCGGCGGTGTGATACTCAGACGAGGTCACGGGGTTGGGGCCCTTCGAATCGCCCGATTCGGGCCAGCGCAGATCGGCGGTCACCTTGCTGATCCCGTTTGGATACTCAAGACCCCGGGTAACGTCTACGATTCCGATGCAGCCGGTCATAACGTCATGGTGCCCCACTCCGACGAACATGACCTTGCTGGTTCCGGGAATCGCGCGTGCCTCCCACATGACATCCGGGTGCGCGCTGGAGTTGCCCCAGTAAACGCTGAGCCCGGTTCCGTCGGGGTTAATCGTCCAGAGTTTCTGCAGTCGCCAGAGCGGCCGCTCGGTGTATTCCCATCGCGTGTAGAGCACGCGTCCGTCGGGAAGCAGAGCGGGCGTGTAGTCCGGCTCGTTGTTCCGCGAGATGATGCGGATGTTCTTTCCGTCGGCGTCGCAGCGGGCCAGGACTGTCGATGCCGAGGGCGGCAGGCAGCGAACGTAAGTATTGCCGCGCGAGGTCGAGAACATGATTTTCCCGTCAGTCAGGTAGATCGGGTCCATGTCGTCGTACGGGCTGTTGGTAAGCTGCTTGCGATTGGCGCCGTCCGCGTCGACTTCGTAGAGATGGAAGCTGCGACCGAGGGTGGGCTTCATTCCGTATACTATTTTCTTCCCGTCGAACGACAGGTCCATTCGCATGATATATCCGGCGTTGGGATCGTTCAGGACGCGTTCTTTGGCGTCGGGTCCGAGCCCGTCGAGCACGGTCAGGCGGCTTCCGTTTTTCGTACCGTAGTAATAACCGTTACGGTGCGCCGATTCATGCTTGCCGTGGTACTCCGGCGTGTCGAGCAGCAGGATCTTGTCGAAATTCACCAGCGGGTTGCTCAGCGTGATCTTTCGCTTGATGCGGCGAATGGCGAAGTAGAGTTCTTGAGTGTCCTCGTCATCTTTAACGGTCTCGATCCGGGCTTCAAGCTTGCCAAGCGCCGACAGTTCGGCCTGGAACGTGAGCTTGCCGTCGGCGGCGGTGATGCGTTTGGCCAGCTTGCGCGTCCAGCCGATCTCCTTGGCGCAACGTTCGGGGCTCACG
>CAYMSH010000467.1:0-4340 GCA_964392945.1 uncultured Planctomycetaceae bacterium
CGGTCAGGGCGGCCCCTTCCAAGCCCAGCACCGACTTGAGGTTTCCGAAGTCAGTCATGTCGACATCGCCGTCGCCATCGCTGTCGCCCTCGGTGAGCACGCCGCCGCCGGTGCTCAGGTTCTCCAGGACCAGGTACTCGTAATCTTCAAAACCAGCGCCGCCGGTCAGATCACCCAGGATAGCCAGACCGTCCCAGGTCCAGATCCCTTCCATTCCTGCGGGAGCCAGGATGGTGATATTCGCGGTGTCCCAGTTGGTGAACTCCTCGTTATAGGACCTCAGTATCGCCACGTTTTGCCCCGTTGCCTCTCCGCCGCCGTCCTGCAACTGGATCGTGATGCCCTGGGCTCCGGTTTCGAACACTACGTCGCCGTTGATGACGTGAACGTAGTTGTCGGGGCCGGGGCCAAATGTCCAGTCAAACGTCGATCCGTCGGCAAGCGTCAGGTTGGTCGATTCGTCATCGCCTTCGTCGCCGATATTTGCAACGCCGTTTCCGCCGACCAGGTTGCCGGTGACGGTAATATCAACCGGAGCAGGAATCGACCCGTCGATGGCGACGGCTTTGGTCGAAGCGATTTGCGATCCAATGCCGAGGGTCAGGTTGGTCAATTGGATGTCCGTCGAAGGCGTATCAACAGTCAGCGTTTGACCGCTGTCTACTTCGATACCGCCAAGCGTAACGGCGCCTGGGATATTTGCCAGCCCCAGGATGGAATCCTCTGTCACAACGACGGTAGTGCCGGGCAAGTTGACGGGGCTCGAATCGCGTCCTAACCTCGTCCTGCAACGCCAAAAGTTCCGCTGGGGATAGCTGGCTGCCGTATACATACGTATCACCGATAAGCCCGTTGTAGGTTGTCCAATGATCGGGTTCATTGCGTCCGATGTTCATGTATTGGGCGTAACCCCTGCCGTTGGCTAACGGGTATAACGCCGTGTAAGGCTGGCCCGCCGTATTACCGTTTCCAGTTCCCATCGATATCGCCGCCTCATCATTTACGCCGCGCCAGAAGACCTCGAATGCGGGGTTGGCGCCGTTTCCGACGGCAAGGCTCAATACGCCCGGTTCTTCGGGTATGACTCCGCCCTGCCAAGTGGGGTTGGCTCCGCTGGCGCCGGCGACTTTGACTGCGACCCGTCCGGTTTGGTTATTGATACCCAAGCACAACTGATCGTAGAAAACATCCACAACCAAGCTCCAATTGCCCTCGGCATGCCGTTCGGGCTTGACCGCAGTCACAATGGTGGCGCCATTGATTGGAATGGGCGTATTGCCGTACGCGCCGTTGCTGTGAGTCAACCTGGTGGTGTTGTAGACACTCTCATACCATTTTTCTCCGCCCATTTCCACGGCCACCGGATCTCCACCGGTCCTGTTGAAGTCTCCCCATGCAGTCACGGATTCGCCAGCGGCAGGCAGGTCATTGTGGTCCACAGAGAATAACAGGCCAGCGGTCGGGGCCGACGCCGGGGCCGACGGGGCCGACTGGATGCTCGCGTCGTATCCAGCCGTCATGGTCACCTTTCCGCCGGTAAGCGTGATGGTTCTGGCCGTGTCGACGGTCAGGTTGTCGCCGGACAGCTCGAAAGGCTTAGTAGGGTCGCTGGCGGTGATCTCCACTACACCAAGCGTAGCGGCGCGTGAGACGACCAGTGCGTTGGTCTTGGTGTCGATCCCGCCATCGCGGGCCGTTACAGTCGTGGCCGTCATGTTTACGCCGGTGAGATCCAACTGACCGCCGATTACCTGCAGGTCGCTGACATTATTCACCGCACCTTTGGTTTCCAGGCTTCCGCCGATTACCTGCAGGTCGCTGACATTCACCGCATCGTTGGTTTCCAGGCCTCCGTTGATTGTAACAACTCCGGCGTCGATCGTGCCCTGGGTAATCACGGGTGTGTTGGCGCCAATGGTCATATTACCGCCACCGGTTATATTGCCGGCGATATTCAGTGTGTAATCGTCTGTGGCCTGCACAAGGAGCGTTCCGCTTGTGAGCGTAACGTTGTTGGTTGTTGCATTGCCGAGGGTCACCGGAACTCCCACAGTCAGCGTTCCGCCGGTTGAGGTGAGTGGATTGTCAAACGTCGCCGGTGCACTGCCGGTCAGCACAACCTCGCCTCCGTCGATTCGGATCGCGGAGTTGTCGCCCAGCGGGTTCGATCCGGCTTGTTGTGCAATCAGGCGTCCATCGCGGACGTCAAACGCGAGCGATCCGGCTCCGATTGTCGGGGCGCTGGGACCGAGGATCAGATCCGCGACGCCGGTCTTGACGATCGTTGCATCGGCGGCGCCTACGATGAGTTCGCCTGTCTGAGTATTGCTTTCGGTGTTTAACCCGTTGGCTCCGGCCGTTAGCGTGGTGTCGGCGAAAATAATGGCGCCGTCGGCTCCGCTGGTTGTCAGTGTTGCCGGGGCGTTGAAGTTCAACGATCCGAATCTCGCCGTTGAGTCGGTGTTGGCGATGAGGCTGGAGTCGGCGGTAACGACAACGTCAGTGGTGTCCATGACGATCTCGCCAGTGGAAGAAACCGCAACCCTGAACAGCGTTCCCGAACCCGTGCCCGGGTCAAGCGGGAACACGAAATTCGCTTCGTCCTCGTTGTCGTTTCCGTTAACGTCTATGCCGAACCCGAAATCCGCATCCCATCCGTCCATTTTCACAGGCCCGTATCCGCCGTTGCCGTGGCGGAAACGGATTTCCACATCGTACCAGCCGGCAAGCCTGTCAATCGTGCCGTGCGTAGTGTCGGCCCATCCGCCGTTGTCGAGCACCGTCTGGCCGTCAATGATAAGCCTCGTTCCGTCGTCGATGGACTCGACGAAAGTGGTCGGGCCTCCGTCCAGGTAGATCTGGCCCTCGTAAACAAGTTGACTGGTGTGGTTTTCTATTAAATCGTCCCAGTGTTCGCCGCTACTGCGGCCGCCCAGCGGGCCCATGACCATGCCGAGGTTACCGTCGTTAACTCCGTTGAAGTTGTCGCCGTCCAGGTGCGCGCCCAGCAGGCCGGGCGCGAAGCCTGCGGTTACTACGCCGCTGGTCTCGAAGGTTGCGCCATCGAGCTGGATTGTATCCAGGCCCGTGGGCGCTGAGGCCAGTGCGATGTGACCGGCGTTGACATCAATGACGACGCCTGTGCCAATTGTGCTTGTTCCGCTGAAGCTGAGCTTGCCGGCGCCGTTTTTGACCAGCGTTCCGTCGCTTGCGATTGAGAGATTCGTTGCCGTGATTTCACCGGATACGTCGCTGGCGTCGATTGTTGCGATGCCTGCTGTGTTGATCGCGGCGAGCGTTCCGCTGGCTGCCGACAGTGTGCGTCCGCTTTCAATGGCGTATGGGGCGGCCATTGTAATGTTCCTGACGGTGATGTCGGTGACGTTGGTCAGCGTGCCTTGCACGTTGAGGTCGCCCGTCGAGACGTAAGGCGCAGCAACAGCGCCCATTGACAGTTCGCCGGCAGCGGCGATTGTAATGTTGTTAGAGGCAATAACGACGTTAACGTCGTCCAGATTGATTAGAGATGCAATGGTCAGATTGTCGACGTCAAGAGTTGCTCCGGCCGCCAAGGTCATATTCGCGGTCGATGCAGCGCCCGCGTTTACGGTTCCGGTGGCGCCGATGTTCAGGGCTCCGGTTGGAGCGATGGTGATTTCCTCGGTGACGGTAAGTACGTTATTAACGTTCAGCGTTCCACCGTCGTCGATGGCGAGAGTGTACGCTACTCCGGCGTTTGCGGCGGGGGGCTGGAGAGTAATTACATGCGAATCGAGGATTGTGACGTCGGAGATGTCGGTGGGAACTGTGACGGTGTCCCATGATGCCGGGTCGTTCCAATCGCCCACCGCTGCGCTGACCATCGTCCCCGTGTCGGGTGGTGCGGCGGTAAAGATGTTTACGGGGTCTCCGTCAAAGGTGCCGGTGGTCATTACCCAATTATCCAGTACGCCGTTGCCTTTGATCCTGTGGTCGTAGAGACTTGTGGTGATGGCGGTACTAACTTGAAGCGTACCACTATCATTAAGGTCGATATAGGAATCGGTGGGGAGATTATCGGCATCGATTCTCCACGCATCTGACCAGCCTCCCGTGATGGCCATAGTACTGTTGTCGTTGATTATAATGCTAGCATCGCCATCTTTGCCCAAGAGACCTTCAACTATCACTAGGGTGGCGGCGTCAGTACCGTTACCTACGGTGGTTATATCATCGCCAGCTATTCCATACATCTTCAACTGCTCGACATAAGCCGTGCCATAGACATTTAACCTATTTGTCTGGGCGCCTACTTCTCCCTCATTCCATTGCATTTCAACTTCCGCATTGAGATGTCCGCC
>CAYMSH010000468.1:0-4310 GCA_964392945.1 uncultured Planctomycetaceae bacterium
TTCAACCCGATGAGCAACATGGACTTCCTGTCGATGCCGCTGAGCCAGTACATCGGAAACAATCTCGACTTCGCCAAGAAGCTCGACGCCGAGCCGATGATCTTCGGCGTCAACTACTTCCTGAAGAAGGACGGCGAGTTCCTCAACGGCAAGCTCGACAAGGGCATCTGGGTCAAGTGGATGGAGCTTCGCGTACACGGCGACGTCGAAGCGATTCCCGCCCCGACAGGGCTCATCCCCAAGCACGAAGACCTGGCCAAGCTGTTCAAGCAGTATCGCGACTTCGACTACACCGAGCAGATGTACGTCGATCAGTTCACGATCCGCATCCCGGAGAACCTGGCCAAGCTCGATCGCATCGGCGAGATCTACGCCGGCACGCCGGACACCCCGGCGGCCCTGACCGACGCCATGGACGCACAGCGAGCCCGCCTGACGGCCCTCCAGGCCGAAAAAGGCGACTACGTCTCGCCGCTGGACCTGTAAGACCCGCAAACTGATCAACAAAAGGCCCCGCCGGAGCGATCTTCGGCGGGGCTTTTTCATGCGCCGGCCAATACGGCGGATCACCGGAAATCCGCCTGGCGGTCCTGCAGCCGGATAATTCTGAAGTCGTCCAGATCGGCGCCGGTTTCCTTCAATGAAGGAGGCTGAACCCCGCCGGTTGCTCGCTGTTGCTTTCGTTTTTGCGACCTGCTCAGTTTGACGGTCTTGATCTTGCCGAGATCCTCCGGCTTGACCGAAGCCGAGAACACGAGCAGGACATCGCCGAAGCCGCCGTATTCAAAGTCCAACGCCTGGAGGCCCGCTTTCGGCGTGTCCTGGTAGTTCTTCTCGGCGAGCTTCGTAAGTTTCGCGCCGCCCTTGGCCGTGACCGGGGCCGCGACGGCGTACAGCCTGCCGTCACGTTGAACACTCAGCGCCGCTTGCGGAGAGTCACCGAAGTTCACGCCGTAAATGCTGACGATAAGATGAACGTACTTCCCCACACCGTACTGCCTGAAGCCGAATCGGTGCTTGCCGGCCTTGCCGTCGAAGCGACGGGCGTCCAGCAGGATGCAAAATGACTTGAGCGATCCCTTGCGAAACTTGTATCCGTTTGCGCCGATTCCGATGAACAGGTCCGATATCTTCTTCTTGGTATTGCGGGGCGAAACGCCGGGAAAATAGACATCCCTCGGCGATTTGGCGTTCAGCTCGAACGTCTCATCGACCTGCTGGCTCTTGATGTCGGGCAGGTAATCGAAGCTGTCGAACCATACCGTTTCGGGGCCCAGGACCTTCATGGAGTACTCGGCTGTGTCCGACCCGTCGGGGTCGGCGACTTGCACCGTGAACTTCACGATCTTGCCTGCGTCGGAACCCGCCGGGACGCCGCTGAACACCCCACCGGATGAAACCGCCAGCCAGTCCGGCCCGCTGACCTTGGAGAAGGTCAGCTTGTCGTTATTCGGTTCGTACAGTTCCGAACTCCAGACCTTGTGGAACCCGTACCTGACGGAGTTGCTGAACGCCCGGCCGGCGATAACCGGCGAGCGATTGAACGCATCGGCGTTGAATACCGGCGCGGCGGGTTTCATTACCTCGATAACAAGATCGCTCGTGTCGACCTGTCGGCTCTTGTCGGTGACAGTGAGCTTGCCCTTGTACTGGCCGACGGCGGGAGGCGTTCCCGAAACTGAGCCGTCCGGCTTGACGGTCAGCCAGTCCGGCAGGTCCCTGGCGCTGAACGTCAGCTTATCCCTGGAAAGATCCGACACCTCGCCGACAAGAGAAGCGTTAATGTTTCGCCCCGTCACGGCCAGCAGTCGCACTGGATTGTTCTTGAACGTCGGATAATCGAGAATGGCCCGAGCGTACCTATGCCCAAGAGTCGTCAGTCCGGAGCGATTGAAGTGAATCGTGTTGTTCGGCATTTTCATGGTCTTGCCCGTGGGCTTGCCGTTTTCGTCCACGAGGCTCCGCGTATGCTCAACGCAGAGTCCGCAGTTTGACGAACGCACGTGAGCGGCGTTGTCGATATAGTCGCCGATATCGGCCAGCACGCGCGTGATCGTCCCGCACGATTCGCTTCCGAAATGCCCTTTCTCCGGGATCGAATTGCTCGACATGCGGCTCAGTTGCCCAGTGACAAACGGCAGGCCCGGCACGCCGACGTCCGAACGGATATCGCGAACGATACCCAACAGGTTGTCCTTGAAAGTTACGTATCGCCCCACGCCGGTCGTATTGGATTCACCCTGGTGCCAGAGGATTCCCTTGAACGTTCCGGCTCCTTTCAGACGCCCCAGATTACCCGGATACATCGTGTTGCCCTTGATGAAAAAACTAATCCGCTTACCGCCGTAGGCCTTGGCGACAAGTCCGACTTTGACCTCGGGATCGCCCAGCAGTTCCAGGTACTTCTTGGCGAACGGAATCGGCAGTGAGAAGCTGACCTTGTTGTGTTTGACCAGCGGATGGGCCGCCGGACGCCAGCCTCCCGACCTGAACGAAAGCACGCGGGGCTCCGGGTCTGTAACGGGCTCGTATTGGCCCTTGTCATTGTAGAGATGGCTCTCCTTGAACCCGCCGGCCATATTAGACTGCCCCAGGCAAACAAAGATGTGAAACTTTGACCTATCCTCCGGGACTTCCCAGTCCTTCTCGCCGGCGAGCACAGCGCAGGTCGACACGGAACCTAAATAGAGCAATACAGCGACAGAGACTTTCTGTAGGCGCGCAGTATTCATACTTCACCCGTTTGGGGTCTTGCAGCAAACTTGCCGGGACGTAATCCCTACAGCTTCCACGGCGCACGCAGCGGGCGGGTCAGCATTGCACTAGCCTGCGGGTCGCCGACGAAGTCTTCTTTCTTCGGATCCCATTTGATTGTCTTCTTGCCCTGGCGGATCATTATGTCTGCGATATGGCTTATCGTGTCGCTGCGGATCGCTGACTCTACCGGGTTGATCGTGGCCTGGCGCGATTTCACCGAGTCCAGGAAGTTGCGGTCCTGTCCGCGGCTGGTGATGAGATTCACCTCGTCAGGCTTGATCTTGATCTTCAGCAGTTTCGGATCGCTGGCGAAGATCCCGCCGCGATCTACGCTTACCCAGCCCTTGGTCCCGTGGAACGTGGTTCCGTGGTCGCACCAGCGTTTGTGGTATTTCATGACTACCGGCTTTGCTACGCGATGGCCCATGAACCGCATCTTCACACCGCAGGCGTACGTGCAGTAAACGTCCCAGGAATCGATCGTGTCGTACAGCCCGCGGGTCGGCAGGGAGCCTTTGCCTTCGTAGGTGATCGGGCAGGTGTCGTCGGCGTTCATGCCCCACTGGGCGATGTCCAGCGGATGCGCGCCCCAGCCGGCGATGAACCCCAGCGCGTAGTCGTAAATGTGATACGTGCCCCAGCTCCTGCACCTGTCGGGGGTGTATGGTTTCATCGGAGCCGGCCCGATCCACAGATCGTAGTTCAGATCCGCCGGCACGTCGGCCTTGACGTTCTTGCCGTATTCGGGACCCTTCCCGTCGCCCCACTTCTTGCCGATGTTCGGAACCTGCGACGCTATATCAGGACACCATGCGTCGATCGTCTTGATCTCGCCGATGTATCCGTTGCGCACCAGCTCGCAGGCGAATCGGAACTGGCGTGCCGATCGCTGCTGGGTTCCGTACTGGAAGATGTTTCCGTATCGCTTGATGCTCTTTCGCAGCTTCTTGGCCCACTCCATCGAAACGCCGAGCGGTTTCTCGACGTACATGTCCTTGCCGGCCTTGGAGGCGGCAAGCGCCAGCGGAACGTGCCAGTGATCCTGGGTGCAGATCGCCACTGCGTCAATATCGTCGCGCTTGAGGACTTCGCGGAAGTCGGCGTAGGGTTTTACTGTCTTGCCGCCGCCGTATTTCTTGTTGAACCTGCCGGCAAGGCGCTCGCGTTTGGACTTGAACGGGTCGCATGCGGCCAGATACTGAACGTCCTTGTGCCTGCCGAATCCGCCGGAGACGGCGCCGCCGCGTCCGCCGCAGCCCAACTGGGCCATGTTAATTCGCTTGCTGGGCGCCTCGGCTCCGAAAACGCTGGAAGGCACAATCGTCGGCAGCACAATCGCCCCTGCGGCCGTGCCCTGAAGAAAACTTCGCCTGGTGATATTGGTGGCACTCATTTGCTTGTCCTCTAATCAAACGTTGCTTGGTGAACCGATTCTGGTCATCGTTAAATCGAATAGTAAGGCTTTCCGACGCCGGATACAACGCTCAAGTAACGCCTGCCAGGGCGATCGCATGTGGGATTATCCGGTGAGGATTTTTAGCAGCACGTCGTGA
>CAYMSH010000469.1:0-4281 GCA_964392945.1 uncultured Planctomycetaceae bacterium
GATAGTCGATTCGCCGTTCAGCGTCAGTTCAACGACCATCCCCCCAGAGAACGCAATTTCGGTCGCCGCCACCGACAGACCGACTTCCGACAGGTCGTGGCAGCTTCTCACCAGCCCGGCTTCGATTGCTTTCTGCAGTGTCAGCATGAGCGTGCGGTTTGCTGCTGTGTCTACTTCCGGCACGTCATTGCCGGTTTCGAGTCCCTCGGCCAGCAGGTAGTGGCTGCCGCCGAGCTTCCCGCTGGTTTCGCCGAGCAGGAACATGCTGTTTCCGGCTTCCTTGGCGTCTGCTGTTACGCATTTCGACACATCGTCTATAACGCTCATAGCCGAGACCAGCAGCGTGGCCGGTATTGCGATTGTCTCGCCGGTGTCGGTCTGGAACTCGTTGTTCAGCGAGTCTTTGCCCGAGACGAACGGTGTCTGGTATGTCATCGCAGCGTCGTAGCAGGCTTTTGCGGCCTGGACGAACGTGCCCATGCGATCGGGCTTGTTGCAGTTGCCCCAGCAGAAGTTGTCGAGAATCGCCGTTCGCTCGATATTGCCGCCTACGGCGATCGAGTTTCGCAACGCTTCGTCGACTGCGTGCAGGGCGCTCTGGTAGGGGTCCAGATCGCCGAGGTGCGGGTTCATTCCGCAGGAGATCACGACTCCCTTGGGTGAGCCCAGCACGGGCCTAACCACGGCCGCATCGCCGGGTCCGTCTTCGGTTACGCCGACCAGCGGCTTGATCACGCTTCCGCCCTGGACCTCGTGATCGTACTGGCGGACGATCCATTCCTTCGAGGCCACGTTCGGGCTCGCCAGGATGCCCAGCAGCGTTTGGGTGTAGTCGTCGCGCTGGGGCGGGGTCGGCGAGGGAGTATCGACTTTTTCGTAGATCGCTTCCTTCGTCGGACGCGGCAGTCCGTCGTGCAGGAACTCCATGTCCAGTTCGAGCACTTCGGTTCCTTCGTAGAACAGCCGCAGCTTGCGGTTCTCGGTTCCGTACGTGCCGATAACGACGGCTTCTACGTCCTCGTCGGAGAATATTTTCAGTACGCGATCGACGTTTTCCGGCGGCACGGCCAGCACCATTCGCTCTTGAGCTTCAGAGATCCAGGTCTCGGCGTATGTCAGCCCGGCGTATTTAAGCGGGATGCGCTCGATGTGCACTTCGGCTCCGATCAGCTCGCCCATTTCGCCTACGGCGCTGGACAGTCCGCCGGCTCCGCAGTCGGTAATCGCCGTGAACAGGTTCAGATCGCGGGCCTGCAGGATAGTGTCGAGCACTTTCTTCTCGGTGATCGCGTTTCCGATCTGCACTGCGTGGGAGAATTCGGTTTCGTGTTCGTGGGTCAGTTAGCCGCTGGAGAACGTAGGTCCGTGGATGCCGTCTCGACCGGTCCGCCCGCCGACGCAGATTATCGCGTCGCCCTGGGCCGGCTGGCGTTTGGTGCACTTGTCGGCCGGCAGCATGCCGACTGTCCCGCAATAGACCAGCGGGTTGCCGAGGTAACGCTCGTCGAAGTAGACCGCTCCGTTGACTGTCGGGATGCCCATTCGGTTACCGTAGTCGCGAACGCCTGCGACAACTCGCCGCATGACCCGCCGCGGATGCAGCACGCCTTTGGGTACGTCGTCAAGCGGCATATCAGTCGGGCCGAAGCAGAATATGTCGGTATTCGCCACGGGTCGGGCGCCGAGCCCGGTGCCCATCGGGTCGCGGACCACGCCGCCGATTCCCGTCGCCGCTCCGCCGTAAGGCTCGATCGCAGACGGGTGATTGTGCGTTTCAACTTTGAAGCATACCGCGTGTTCGTCATCGAACTCGATCACGCCTGCGTTGTCTTCAAATACGTTCAGGCACCACGACTTGTCCAGCTCCTTGGTAGAGCCGAACACCGTGTTCTTCAGCAGATTGGGGATCTCTTCGACGACTTCGCCGGCGTTGTTTCGCACGACTACGTCCGAGCGGAACGTCTTGTGGCCGCAGTGTTCGGACCAGGTCTGGGCGATCATTTCCAGTTCGACGTCGCGAGCCTCGCGGCCCAGCGATATGAAGTAATCCTGGATCGCCTTCATTTCCGTGATGTTCAGGAACATGTCGCCGTCGACTGACAGCTTCATCAGAGCTTCGTCGTCCAGCTCGCGGATCGGGACTTCGATCACTTCGAACTCGTACGAGTGGGCCGAGATCTCCGGCGGGGTGTGGTCCTCGAAGTACATGTCCTCGATCACGGCGTTGGCCAGCAGTTTGACTGCGACTTTCTGCTTGTCGGCGTCGGATACGTCGCCCAGCAGCTCGTATCGCCTGCCGGTGCGTATGCCTTCGATCGCCAGGCCCATGTCGGTAACCGCCTTGACTGCCGACGCCGCAACTGGGTCCATAACTCCAGCTTTCAGATGCACTTCGATCAGCGCAGCATCTTCGGGTATCCCCGAAGAGCCGACGCGGTATTCCTCGATCACCGGGTCGGTCAGCAACTCGTCAGCCACTCGTGCGGCGTCTGCTTCGGAGAGCTGTCCGATAAGGAAGAACAGCCTGGCCGAGCGGACGGAAGTAACCGACTCCATGCCGAGCTCGCCTATCTGGTGATGGACCATATCGGCATGCGGGTCGCCGAAGCCTTCTTTTGACCGAATTTCAACGCGATAGATCATGTGTTATCGTCCTTGATTAGCTTGAGAAAGCGGCATTGTATCCGGTGTTGTCGCGGCGGACAATACCAAGCGGCCGGTTTGTTCGATGTTTTCGCCAAGAAACCTCGGTTTCCCGCCCCAGGCTCCATGTGTGACAATTGGTCAAAGTCGCTCGAACGTACTGGCCCGATGGGTGCTTGCGGGTTATTATGCGGCATTGACGATAACCACTCTTGCGCTGAAAGGAGCCGATCATGCCTGATCAGATAGAGAGACACAAGTGCTGCCCCAAGTGCGGGTCGAAGAAGTTCAAGTTCGCCAAATCCACGACAACGCTTGTCGACAGCGGACCGGCCGCCGCTCTGCTGCCTATGAAGGATCGGATATGCAAGAAATGCGGCGAGCTCTATCATCCGCAAATGCCGGCGATCATTCCATACGCGGTAATACTTGGCGGCGTCGCCCTTGCGATGGCCGGAGTTATCGCGTTCTTCGAGCCTCTCATGTCCGGCCCGACCCAGTTCGCAGGGTGGGTTAAGTACGTATTGCTGGCCTCCGGAGGGGTCTTGTTGTTCGCCGGCGTGCAACTGCTGTTGAAGAAACCGTAACGAGAACCGCAGGCGCCGCCGGGCGCGAAGGAAAGATAATAGATATGCATATTAACAGGCGCGGCTTTCTCTCGGCGATGGGGCTTGGTCTTCTGGGCGTTACGTTGCCCGCCAGGGGCGCCGCCGATAAGGGCGGGGCGAAACGGCCTAACATTCTATTCATCGCCGTCGATGATCTCCGCCCGCAGCTTGGGTGCTACGGGCATACCGAAACGCTTTCGCCGAATATCGACAAACTCGCCGCCGGCGGGACCGTTTTCGAGCGGGCCTACTGCAACGTTCCGGTCTGCGGGCCGTCGCGAGTGAGCGTGATGACCGGTATTCGGACCAATTCGGGCCAATGGAAGTCCAGCAACCTGAAAGAGAAATACACGACGCTGCCGCTGCTGTTCAAGAAGAACGGATACCACACGCTGTCCAACGGGAAAATACTGCACGTCATGAGCGATCGCCAGGACGATTGGAGCGAGCGGCCGTGGCGATCTGTTGAGATCTACTACGGTAAGGGAGACTGGGCCGGCTACAACGCTTACGGCGTGTGGCGGGACAAGAGTTCGGCCGAGAAGATAAACCCCCGCACCAGGCGCGGTCCGTACTGCGAGGCCGCCGATGTGCCGGACAACGCCTACCAGGACGGGAAAGTCGCCGACAAGACCATTGCCGATCTCAAACGGATGAAGGCGTCAGGCAAGCCGTTTTTCCTGGCGTGCGGGTTCTGGCGGCCTCACTTGCCGTTTAACGCGCCCAAGAAGTATTGGGACATGTACAAGCGCGAAGATATTGCGTTGGCGGATAACAGGTACCCCCCCAAGGGGCTCAAGGCTCCGTGTAACACCTCGCGAGAAATCGACGGTTACGCTCTTACCGGAAAGCGGAAGCAGACTGACGAGTTCCACCGCCAGGCGCGCCACGCCTACTATGCTTGCGTGAGTTACGTTGACGCCCAGATCGGCAAAGTAGTCAAGGCGTTGGATACTCTCGGCCTTGCCGACAACACGATTATCGTTCTCTGGGGCGATCATGGCTGGAATCTGGGCGAGCACAATTTCTG
>CAYMSH010000470.1:0-4280 GCA_964392945.1 uncultured Planctomycetaceae bacterium
CGATGAGGGCGGTGTAGTCCTCGATGACCTTCTTGAACTCGCCGTTTCGCCAGTGCGCCACGCCCCTGTTGCCCAACGGCATGGGGTCCTTCGGGTTCAATTCGATTGACTTGCTGAAATCTTTGATAGCCTTGTCCAGAGAGTCCCTGCCCATGTAGGCGATGCCTCTGTGGTTGTAGATCGAGGCCAGCATGGGATAGTATTTTGAGATCGCGGTGGTGTAGTCTTCGATAGCCTTGCTCAGGTCGCCCCTCTTCCTGTAGAGCGTTCCTCGTTTCTTGTAGGCGTCGGCCAGGGCGGCCGGAGAGAGTGTTTTGCCCTTGTCGGCGAGATCATCCTTCTCGGCCGGAGCGGCCGTGGCGACTGGAGTGGCGGTGGCCGCCGGAGCGGTGGAATCGGTCGAGTCGGTCGAAGCCGTTGGCGATTCGCCCCTGGCCAGGGCGATATCGCCCCAAAATCTGTTCCATTGGTCTCGATTCCACTGGTCCCATTTCTTCCATTGTTCGGCGCACCCAACCATCGACAGCAGCGACAGTGCGGTTACGATCACGAGCCCAACGCTTGCGATGGTCTTCATTTGGCGTCCTTCTCCGGTCCCGGGCATCCTTGCCGACCACAAAGCCATTGTCACGGCGCCCCAGCGGCGCAGCAATGGACAACGACCGGTTTGCCATAAAGCGGTTCGCCGGTTATTTAAGAATCGGACACTCCCGGCTGTACAGTCCAGTCATATTGGGCAATTCGGCAAAATGTTGACCAAAAACGGAGCCAAGTTCAGGCTCGAAGGGTCGCCTGACAAGTTGGGCATGCTCGCAGAGGATACAGATGATACGAAAAACGACACAGAAAAAAAGATAAGGATTGCTCGACCGGACTTGATGCTGTAGCTTCCGATTACTGTCAGCTAAGTGTTTTTGGTACGATTGATTCGGTGGAGAGAATGAGCAAGATACACCAGATTCGCATATCGCTTAACGACATCACTCCGCCGATATGGCGTCGGGTGCTGGTCCCCTCGGATATTACTCTGGGGCGGCTGCATATCTTGATACAGATTGTCATGGGTTGGGATGATGACCATATGCACCAGTTCACCTTGGGCGTGGCGTCGCGCGGCTCCAGGAGCAGGAGACGGATGTTTGTGCAGATGACCACGCCCTGGGGCGATCCGACGGGAATGGACGGCGAGGATGAAGACGCCGTAACGCTGGGTGAGGTCTGCCGTCGGGCCAAGAGCAAGTTGACGTACGAGTACGATTTCGGCGACGGGTGGCGACATACAATCGAGGTCCAGAAGATCACCGATCCGGATCCTGAAGTAGGGTATCCGATTTGCCAGGCCGGAAAACGCGCCTGTCCGCCCGAAGACTGCGGCGGTCCGTGGGGCTACGGCGACTTGCTGTCGGCTATGGCGAACCCCGGATCCGAGGAGCATGCGGATCTTCTCGATTGGCTTGGCGACGAATTCGACCCCGAGGTCTTCGATCTGGAGGAAGTGAATGCGATCCTGGCCAAATGGCGGAGAGCGTAATCCACCAAGGATCGTATCGCCTTCGGCGCTTACTTGCAGTTGAAGCAGACTAGTGCTCCGTTTTTCTGGGCTATGAAGATTCGTTTGGACGCCATGGTTAGTCCGTCCCATACCGGCGGGGAATCCAGGGGTGTTTCGCTGCGCGTCTTTCCGGTCTTGCGATCTATTATCAGCAGTTTGCCGCCTTTGCGGCCCTCCAGGGCCGCGTAGGGGTCCTTCTCGGATATCTCGTCGGGCAGGCCGGCGGCCAGCAGTGCGTCGGGCGTCAGCAGCATGGCCTGGCCGCGCACGGGTATCTTAGCCTGCCAGTTGAATTTCGGTTTGGCTGCACGATAGCCAAGATAGGAATACGCACTCTTCTCGAATTGCGCGAACGACTCGCTCTGTGCCGGCAGGACGGCCTCCATCAGCAAATACCCGCTTCCCACCTGAAACGTCGAACTGCGATTCAGGCTCTTAGTAGCCCGCGCGGCGTACAGGCGCTCGTCGTCGTGTACGATCAGGCTGCCGGTGAACTTGCTGGCGCCAACGAAAGCCCAGCCGAAACGGTTGAACATCGCTCCGTCGAGCATTCCGCAGGTGGCCAATAGGAATGGTCTGGCGGGGGCTGCTGCTGAGGGCTTGTTGGGGAAAAGCGGTTTGCTCTGCAGATACACCGTTTGGCCGTCAGTGACCAGAATGTGATTCAAGGCTCCGTCGGCGTCGTAGACCTGGTCGGAGTGGGGCATATGTTTATCGCTGTGCGAACTGGTGATGCGGCGTTGCTTGCGTATCTCGCCGGTGGCGGCGTCCAGCGCAAAGGCGTACATGCCGCCGTCGAGGTACGACGATCGCCCGGCCACGAAGTAAGCCAGGCCCTCGTGGACCAGAACGCCGCCATGGACCGGCCACGACGACTCGAGTTGATCGCGCGCGAGTATCAAATTCGCCGCCGGTGCGGCGCGGAAGCGCCAGGCGAGCTGTCCGTCTTTTGCGCGCAGGCAGTAGACATACCCGTCGGTCGAGCCAAACAGCAGGCGGCCAGTGCTGAATGTCGGCGCGCTGTCGACTCGCCCCGAAGCCGTGAAGTTCCAGAGCTCTTTGCCGTTTGCGGCGTTCAGCGCGAGTATTCGGTGGGTGTTCCTGCAACTGACAAACACCGTGTCGCCCACACAGATCGCCTGGCTGATCGCATCGCCGATATCGACTTTCCACGCTTGGGTCACCGCGCCGACCTTCTGTGCGGCGCAGCCTTGTCGGTGTATGTTCCCGCGATGCATGGGCCAGTCGTTGACGCCGGCCGGCCCCGCCTGGGCTTTGCGGTAAGCCGGACCTTTGACCAGTCGCGGCGAGGGGTCGGCCTTCGGCGCCGCTCCGTCAGCGAGAGCCAGCAAACCGCCGACTTTGATGCGGGCGTGACACGAACACGGGTCCGGCGGCGAATACAGCAGCCCGTTGGCGGGAATCATGCCGAATCGGCATTCGCCTCGGAGCCAGTGGCTCACGGATATCTCGCCGCTCTTGAGATCCGTAAGCTCTGTTCCGCGTCGGCCTGTGAGTATGAAGCGCTCGGTTGCGTTGTTGCGGTAGCAGCGATGGTGATGGGCTATGTTGAATATGGTTCGCGTGTCGATCCGCTTATCGATCCCGCCTGTTTTCGGATCAATCGCCACAAGTGCGTACTTGATGTCATCCTGATCCATCGGGTCGGCGCCCTTCATCTTGCTCTCGATGTGCTCGTGAGCCCAGATTTTTCCGCCGATCAGGAATACGTCGGCGTGAATGCCCCACGCGAACGAGCCGATCCGGCGCCTCAGCGACCACAGCGGCTTGCCCGTCTTGGCGTCGTAGGCGTACAGATCGCAGGGTATGGTGTGGAAAGTGTTACGCAGACTGCCCACCGGTTGGGCCACGTAGAGGCGATTATCGTCAGCCACCACCGTGCAGTTGTCGCTCATGTTCACACCGAGCATCATGCGATGCGTCGGATGCGGACCTCGCGGCTGGGACCACAAACGCTTGCCGTCCTGCAGTGCGAAACACACGATCTCCTTCTTCGTGATCGCAAAGACCCTTTGCGAGCGGACGGTGAGTTCCAGGTGCGTCCTGGCGCCCACCACGTCGAAGCGTCCGGCCAGGGCGTCAAGCTGCGGCGAGGTCCAGATGGTCCGGCCCGACTGCGGATCGATAACCACGATTCTCTTCCTGAGCATCTTCGGCGGATCAGGTTTCTTGCGGCGGGTTGATCCGGCCGAGTGCACTGTCGCCTGCTCGATCGGGGGAGCGGGCTTTTCATGGACTCCCAGGACAAGCTTGCCGCCAGCCATGAGCAGTTCGTCGGCGTAGTCCGTGCCTTTCAAGATTCGGATCGGCGATCCGGTTCGCGCGTCCAGAACCGAGACCGGAGCATTGAAACCCATCGTAACATAGAGCCTGTCGCCGTCGACGACCATTCGTTTGGGAAGTTGGATAGGCTGGGCGAACCGGACGTTCTGCCGCCAGCCCCAACTTTTCCAGCCCCAGTCTCTTATAGGCTTCTTCCAGAGGAGCATTCCATTGAACGCATCCCGCGCGATCAGGAAGAATTTGCCGCCGATGTAGGGGTGAAACGTTGACGGCGGCGATTCATCTACGATGGCAAACAGCCGTCCGCCGCCGCTGACCATGGCGCTGGTGGCGAGAACCTCGTCGTGATGGCGGGAGTATTTTGGATCTGCGACCCACCGCAGGTGCTGCGGGCGACCTACGAGAGTGTCCTTCGAGACGGCGT
>CAYMSH010000471.1:0-4275 GCA_964392945.1 uncultured Planctomycetaceae bacterium
CACCGTCAGCTTACCGCTGGCGGCTTGGAATCGCACCTTTCATATATTCACTCCACAAGGCCGACCCGAAGGGCTACATCCACTGGGCGCCGATGTACGAAGGGTTCGGCCACTGGCTCAACCGCAAAGACGCCGCCGCGATCCCGTGGATGGCGAAATACACACGCAACCCGATTCCGCGCACGATCGTATGGCGCCAGGACACCCACAAGCGATTCTACTGGCTGGCGGTCAAGGAGTTGCAGAACGGCGCCGTGGTGCGCGAGGAACTCAAAGACCAGACGATCACTCTGAAATCCGACGACGCCAAACAACAGACGATTCGCCTGAACGACAAAATGCTCGATCTTGACAAACCGGTGATCGTGACGGCGAAGGACAAGAAACTCCACAACGCCCCAGTCAAACGCACAATCGGAACGATCGCCAAGACGCTGGCGGAACGAGGCGATCCGAAATCAATCTTTGTCGCCGAGATCGTGGCGGACATTCCAAAATAGAGAACCTGCGAAGTTTCGCCGGAAGGTTATGTGTTGTTTCCGTCGCATTGCGGCGATATGCTGGACTGCGGTTGATCCGGGAATGCGCGAATGAACAGGTATGCGGCATTATTCCTGACTGTTCTGCTGCTGGGCGGCGTTGCTGCCGCGAAGTATTCCTCCAAATCCAAACCGCCTCCCGACATGTGTAAAGACGTTATCGATCCGTACCGGCCGAGCATGCAGAAGTCCCGCTTCTTCCGGGCTGCGGGAGCCGACAACGAACTGACCGAATCGGAATTCAACGCCGACAGATCCAAACCCGGCGGTTTCGCGCTCAAATTCGATTCGTGGCGAGCTATGTTGTTGTTCGACAAGGACCGCAACAAGTCGATTGACTGGATCGAGGCCGACGCCTATCGATACGATCTTCGCAGGCGAGCATTGGCGGCGTATGACGCCAACGCCGATGGAAAGCTATCGGGCTCCGAACGCGTCAAAGCCAACAAGGATCTCGCTCGCGGGCGGATCGCATCGCCGCCGAAGTCGAAGCGCATTGTGTCGTCGATCGGCTCCACACGCCAAGGCGGCGGGAGTGATGCGGGCCAATCCGAGCGTGATCGACTCAAGGACCAACTCGAGGCCATACGCAAGAGACTCTACAATTCTCCTCAACTCGCCGGGCTGCAGAAGGCCTGCGCCGCGGCCGAGCGAGCGTACGAAAACGCCAAGAAGGGCGCCGTTGTCGTCGAAGCCCGCAAGCCGTACGACGCGGCTCGGGCGATTTACGAGAAGGCCCGAGACAAGACGCCCGAAGCCCGCACATACGAACAGGCCAAGAAGGCTCACTACGACGCCTATCACAACATGCCCGAGTACAAGGCCTACGCTCGGGCCAGAGATGTTCTGGGTCGGACGGACAAGAACAGCGATCGATACGCCGGAGCCCGAGCCGCCTACGAGCGAGCCAAGAGCAGTTATGAGGAAATGAAAACGGGGATCACCGAATACCAGATCTACAAGAACGCCCGCGAGGCCCGTGACGAGGCGGCCCATTCGTTGGGGGAGTACAAGGATGTCCAGGACGCCGAGAAGGCATACCGCCAGGTCTACGAAAAGCACCTGGCCCGCGAAAGAAAAGCTCGCGACGACGCAAAGCTGGCGCGAGACAAGAAGCTCGAGCAACTCCTGAAAGCCGATCCGGCGGCAAGGGATATCTACCAACGGATAAGCCGAATCGACGCGAACCGCAAGTAACGTCCGACTCCAGGAGACATTCCCCCGCTGGAGAGAACACAAAACCTTGTCAACACTCACGGTTTGGATACAATCGTGTGCGGTGATTGGGAGATATCATATGGCTGATCGGAAACTTGGCGTTTTGATTCATGGGGCCGGATGGGTTTCGACCCAGCATATCGCAGCGTTTACGGCTAATCCCGGCACCGAAGTTGTCGCGATATCGAGTCGCACGCTGGGGAGTGCACAGAAACGGGCCGAAGAGGCCGGGCTCGATGTCGCCTGCTATGACGACTACGATGCGGCGCTGGCCCATGAGGGCGTTGATATCGTTTCGGTCTGTACGCCGCAGCACGTTCACGCGGAGAATACTATCGCCGCGGCGAACGCCGGCAAGCATATCGCTATCGAAAAGCCCGTGGCGATGACGCTCGACGAGATGAAGGCGATGCGGGATGCCATAGCAACGGCCGGCGTGAAAACCGTCGTCAGCTTCGTGCTGCGATGGAATCCGATGTTCCAGGAGTGCAAGTCGCTGATCGCGGCCGGTCAACTCGGCGAGATCTATTCGGTCGAGACCGACTACCAGAGCTATCTCGGCGGATGGTGGGGCGGTTACGCCGAAGGCAGGCGGCTCGATACCGGCGGCAGTGCGATGCTGGTCGCCGGATGCCACGCGATAGAAGCTCTTCGCTGGTTCGCCGAGCCGGGCGAATTGGCGGCCGCTACTCCCGTTGAGGTGTTCGCCTACGCCGGCGGGAACCGAAAGGGAATCTCTCGAGAGTATAATCCGATGACCGGTCAGTGGTCAGACGGCGCCCCGCTGGAGTATGACGGGCTGGAGATCGCCCTGGTGCGGTTCAGTAATGGCGTGCTGGGCAAGGTTTCGGTGAATTTCGAGTGCATCCAGCCCTACACCTTCCCGCTGAGCATCTTCGGCGACGCCGGGACAATTCGCGACAATCGCATCTACCGCCCCGGCGACGGCGATCAGCCCGACTGGCGGGAGATCCCGGGCGTCCGGCCCGACAGTTCCGATGTATCGCACCATCCGTTCCAGGGGCAGTTGGATCATTTCGTCCAGTGCATAAATGACGACTTAGAATCGCATTGCAACTTCGAAGACGCGATAGTGACCCACGAAATCGCACTGGCGGCACAGGAATGCTACCGCACCAACCGACCGGTCTCGCTGCCGATGATCTGATATTTTCCAATATTATCCGATATAGACGCACGCATATACTGTTGCGATCTGTTCTTAATGTTGACTATGAGGCCGTGTTTGCGTACAGTTACTTGCCCGACTGCTGCGGTCGAGCTGTATTTACAGACCCTCAGCAGTCGAATTTAGTTTAGCCCGGCCGGGGGTGTGTCTCGTTGATGCACCTGGCCGCCGAGCAGAGAATACGGAGCTTTATAATGATGGCCGACGAAGAAAACGTGCAAAACGAACAGACCGAAGACGAACAAATCGAAGAAACCACAGAACAGGTTGAAACGGCCGGACTGGAAGGAATGCTCGAGGACGCCGAAGATAACCTGATGGACGAAAACACCGTTGACGTTGAAGACGCCGGGAAACTGCGGAAGAAAGTAACCGTCACGATTCCCCAGGACACGATCGACGCGAAACGAAATGAAATGTACGGCGAACTGGGCGAATCGGCCCAGGTTCCCGGTTTCCGTATCGGACACGCCCCGCGCCGACTGATCGAAAAGCGATTCGGCAAGGAAGTATCCGCCGACGTTCGCAACGCACTGATCGGCGAGTCGCTGGGACACGCCATCGAAAAAGCCGATCTGGAAGTTCTCGGCGAGCCGGACTTGGACCTGGACGAAATCGAACTGCCCGACAGCGGCGAGATGGTCTTCTCGTTCGAGGTCGAAGTGGCGCCCGAGTTCGACCTGCCCAACTTCAAGAGCGTACCGGTCGAGAAGCGAATTGTCGAAGTCGGCGACGAGCAGATCGACACGTACGTTGACGAACTCCGCACAACCAGAGCGACATTCGAGCCGTCTGAAGGTCCGGCGGCCGACGGAGACAGCCTCGTGGCCTCGACGAAGGTCACTGTCGAAGGTTGCGATCCGATCGAAAAAGACGACGTCGCACTCCGCGCCGCGCCCGGACAGGTTGAGGGACTCCCCCTTGTCGCACTGGGAACCGAACTGGTCGGAAAGACCGTCGGCGACACCGCCGAGTTGGAGATTGATGTACCAGAGGCGCACCCCAACGAAGACTGGAAGGGCAAGAAGGCCAAGATCGAAGTTACCGTAAAGTCGCTGACCTCGCGAGTGCTGCCTGAGGCCAACGAAGAATTCGCCAGCCAGCTCGGTTTCGAGACCATGGACGAGCTTCGCGAATTCGTCAAGGGTCGAATGGTCGAACGCGTCGAAGGCGAAACCACACGCGGCATGCGGGGTCAGGTCTCCGAATACCTGCTGGAAAACACCGAATTCGATCTGCCCGAAGGCGTAGCGGCGCGGCATACCGAAGGCGTGCTGAGAAGGCGGTACATCGAACTGCTGCGTTCGGGAATGCCCCGCGAGCAGCTTG
>CAYMSH010000472.1:0-4241 GCA_964392945.1 uncultured Planctomycetaceae bacterium
CACTGGGCGCGTTGGGCCTGTTTGTGGGCGACGGGGTGAACAACGGATCGCTCAAGGTCGACTCCGACGGCCAGGGCGCATCAACCGATGCGGCGTCGTTCACGATTGGCCTGATCGACGGCGACGGGGACGACCGGGTCTACTTCAGTGAACTCTTCGGCGCCGGCGATTTGTCTACCCTCCTGGACGCCAACGTGACCGGACAGGCCGACATCACCCTCCCGATATTCTTCCCCACACTGGGCGACAGGCTCGACGATCTGTCGCTGACGTACAATCTGGCTGACCCGGCGGCGATCGTGGTTAACTCCATGCCCGACTTCGGAGCCATGATCGACAGTATAGACCTCACCGGTTCGCTCGACTCGCTGCTCGGCGGATTGTCCGGCGTTCTGCAATTGCTGGAGGATGCACTGTCCGGGAAGGTCCTCGGCGTGGATCTGCCCCTGATCGGCGACAAGTTGAAGGAGGCCGCCACATTCATCAGGGACCTTCGCCAGGAAGTGCTGGCCAACCTGCAGGAAACAGGCGACAAGACCGCACTGTTCGTTCAACAGAAGATATTCGAGGCCGTCGGACCCGGCGGGTTGGACTGGCTGAAGGACAGCACCGACGACGGGCAGATCACCCTGGATGACGTCGTGCTCAATATGAGCAGTTCCGAAGTCGATTACGATATGGTTCTGGGGGCCGATCTGCTCGAATTCGAGATCCCGTTTGACATGGACCTTGGAGTCCCCGCCCTTGGGCTGGACGTTGACGGGCAGGTTTCGGCCAGGGTCGGATTCGAGCTTGATTTCGGTTTCGGGGTAAGCAAGGCCGACGGAGTCTACTTCGACGTGTACAACGATCCCGGCGATCCGACCGACACTGCGGACCTGGAGGTGTTCTTCGAGGTCAGCGTCGATTCCCTGGACGCCCAGGGCCGACTGGCGTTCCTGCAACTGGACGTGAATCTGGTCGGCTCCGGCGCTCTGTCGCCTGAGTCGCTGGCCCCCAGCGGCGGAATGGTGAATATGTTCGGCGGGCGATTTGCCATCGACATCATCGATCAGAACGATGACGGCAAGCTGACGCTGAGCGAACTGGCCTCCGGCGGATACGATATTGACGCGAGCCTGAACGCCGGAGCCTCGGTGCACCTGGACATGCTGGCCAGCATGGGCGGAGACGTGAGTTTCCCGTCGATAAGCAGCCGGCTCCATCTGTACTGGATGTTCGGCGACACCACCGACTACGAACTGGTTGTTCCCACGATACAGTTTGCCGATATACGCCTGAATCTTGGTGAATTTTTCAGCGATCTGTTCGGCGATACGCTATCGAAGATCAACGACATCATCGAACCGGTTCGTCCCATACTTGATGTCTTGACCGAGCCGATTCCCGTTATATCCGATCTCGCCGGTCCTACGTCCCTGGTGGACCTGGCCAGGTTGTTCGGGTATGGGGAAGTCGCCGACTTCGTAGAGGCGGTCGCTGCAATCGCCGACCTCCTGGATATGCCGAGCTTCGACGATGGACTCTGGATAGACCTTGGCGGCTTCACGCTCGGTTCCAGTTTCGATCCGGTGAACGGCAGTCTCTCGGATTACAGTCTTACCTCCGGGGACCTGGACGACACGGCGTCTAATTACAATGTGAGCAACGCCGTAAACGGTTTGGGAAACAGCACGGCCAGCGATTACTTCAACGCCACCGGATCGATGAACGCTGGCGGAGCCCCCGCTCCGCTTCCGGGCAGTCCGGCAAGGAGTCCCGGAGCCGACGATCCGCTTCGCTTCTGGATACTCGAAGATCCAATGTCCGTTTTCCAGTTGCTCCTTGGCAAGCAGGACGTCGTGCTGGTTACGTACGACATGCCGGCCCTGGCGATGGAATTCACCTACAGCCAGTATTTCCCGATAGTAGGGCCGCTTGGAGCCCGCATCGGCGGGCGCGTCGGAGCTGAATTCGACTTCGCCTTCGGATACGACACCCAGGGCTTCTTCGATTTCTACGACACCGGCGACGCCCTTCAGATATTCAACGGTTTCTACGTCAGCGACCGTGAAGATCCTCGCGGGATAGGACCCGAGGCGGTCGAGGTGCAGTTGTACGGCGGTCTGTTCGCCGCCGCAGAGGTCAATCTGGGCATCGTCAGCGGCGGGGTCAAGGGCGAGATCGGCGTCGTAGTCGACTTCGACCTGCACGACAACAACAATGACGGCAAGGTTCGTCTCGGCGAGATATGGGAGAATCTCCAACTCGGGCCGATCTGGGTGTTCGACATCAGCGGTGCGGTTACTGCGGGATTGTCCGCCTACGTCAAGATCGGCATCGACCCGTTCAGCATCGAGAAGTCCTTCGATATCGCCAACGTTACGCTGGTGGAGTTCTCCTTGCCTCGCCCCGATCCGGCTCCCGCGGCGGACACCACTCCGATACTGGCCAGCGTTGATCCGGGCGGCGTGATGACGCTGAACATAGGACGCCGCTCCGGCGACCGCGTGCATGGCGATCTGACCGATGGCGCCGACCACGTCTATCTGACTCGCGGTTACACCGCCGACCAGGTGGTGGTCTCTGCGTTCGGCATCCAGCAGAGATATGACGGGGTTACGCACATCGTGGCTTACGGTGACGTGGGCGACGATGTTATTACAGTCGATAACAGCGTGGACCAGACCGCGATGCTCGATGGCGGCGTGGGCTCCGACGTGCTTACCGCCGGGGCGGGCGATACCGAGCTTTACGGCGGCGCCGGCGGCGACTTCCTCTACGGCGGCGATGGGGCGGACCTGCTCGACGGCGGGGCTGGTGTCGACACGCTTGACGGCGGTTTCGGCGACGACGACCTTGACGGCGGATCTGAAGGCGACCATCTGTCAGGCGGGGGCGGTTTCGATACTCTTGCCGGCGGTTTGGGCGATGATGAGCTTATTGGCGGACCCGGCGACGACGACCTGGACGGCGGTCTGGGCGACGACCACCTGTACGGCGGCCTGGGTATGGATCACCTGCTCGGCGGCGGCGGCGGGGACCACCTCCACGGCGAGGGCGGACAGGATACGCTCGAAGGCGGAGCCGGTGAAGATACGCTCATCGGCGGATGGGGCAACGACCACCTCATGGGCGGCGACGATAATGACCTGCTCGACGGCGGAAGGAGCAATGATATAGTCGAAGGCGGTGAAGGCAACGACAATATCTACGGCGGCTTGGGCAGCGATCAATTGTTCGGAAACGGCGGGAACGACTATATGTACGCCAACACTTCGGCTGACCCGCTGGGAGCCGGGACCGATGAACCCGACCTGCTGCACACCATGGCCGGCGGAGCCGGAAACGACTACATGTACGGCGATGAGGGCGATGACGATATGGACGGTGGGGAAGGCGACGACCATATCTGGGCCTACGGCGGAGACGACGAGATTTACGGTCGGGGCGGAGTGGATGAGATATTCGCCGGAACAGGCGACGACTTCATCGACGCGGGCGATGGTAACGATAATGTAGTCGGTGGAACCGGCAGTGAGACGATTATCGGCGGCCCGGGCGACGACACTCTGGACGCCCGCGCCGATAACGGTTCAAACGAATCCGGCGTAACGCACGATATTAACGGCGGAGCCGGGGTGGACACGATTTACGGCGACGATGGCGACGACAATATCATTGGGGCCGCGGATAACGACACCATATATGCTTTCGACGGCGACAATACGGTTTACGGCGACGGCGGAGTCGACACGATACGCACCGGGGTGGGGAACGATTACATTGAGGGCGGCGACGAAGGCGACAATATCCAGTCCACCGGCGGATCCAATACGATATACGCCGGCGAGGGCGACGACACGGTTATCACCAGCGGGACGGGTGTTGATGACGACGACCTGATCCTCGGCCAGGGCGGATGGGACACCATCTCGGCGGCCGGCGGCGACAACCGCCTGTACGGCGGGCCGGGCTACGATGACATAACCGCCGGGGCGGGTAATGACCTTATTGTTGGAAACAGCGGAGACGACGACCTCCGCGGCGGTGATGGGGTCGATATCATCTGGGGTGGTATGGAAACATACGGCGCGTCGAATTTCGACGCGGCCGATCCGTCCCTGTTCGAGTTGCCGCTGGGTTACCTTGCGGCCGAGGCGATAAACTACACGGGCGACGTCTATACTCCGCCCATGATCACCCCGGTGATAGTCTCCGGGCTTTCGGTCGACGGTCAGTTCGATGACGGCGAGGACAAG
>CAYMSH010000473.1:0-4173 GCA_964392945.1 uncultured Planctomycetaceae bacterium
CTTCGAGACCACGCTGACCACGCGCGGCTATCTCAGTAACGGCGTCAGCGAGAATACGAGCCTGTTCGGCGGTATCGGAAACGACAGCTTCACCGTATACCGAAACCGGGCCGAACTGTTCCTCTTCGGCGAGGAGGACGACGATACCTTCCGCATCCGAGCCTTTGTGAAGGTCGACCCGCGAGACCCGAAGGCTCCGTTTACGAACATCAACGGCGGACAGGGAGCTGACTTTATCTCGTTCACCGTTAACGCTCCGGTGCGTATCGAGGGCGGCGACGGATTCGACACGATAACGGTTATCGGCACGGAATTCGGCGACGATTTCGTCATCACCGACGATGGAGTATTCGGGGGCGGACTGTTCGTTACTTACGGTGGAGTTGAGCGGGTTATCGTAGACGCCCAGGAAGGCAACGATCGCTTCTACATAGCCTCGACGAGCGAGGAAGTGAGCCTGGAGCTGGTGGGCGGGCGGGGAAGCGATACGTTCAATGTCGCCGGCGGCGCCGATGGCGAGGCGATTACCGTAGTCAGCAATAACCTCGAAGGGCACAGCGGCCTGATCGAGCATACTATCAGCAGCACCGACGGCGACTTCAACGCGGTGTTCGTCCAGGATATCTCCGCTGAGGTGGCGGACAACGACGAAGCCGGGGCTGTGGTCAGCCTGATCGACGGCGAGGAACTATTCGACGGTCGACTTCTCCTGTTCGAGGATATGGATGACATCGAAGACGCCGCCGACTTGCGAACCACCCTGGTTCTTGCACATTACGCGATAGTCCTGACGCGTTCGCCCGAAGAGAACGTCCGGATAACCGCGTCGGCTGTTCCGCTGAGCGAGTCAGACCAGCAGGCCGGTGGGGCGGGTGTCGCCCTTAACGGCAGCGACGTGGGCGTTACGCTGCTGTTCGACCGCACGAACTGGTTCATTCCGCAGATTATCACCGTCACCGCGATTGACGACAATCTGGCCGAGGGACGCCGTTCCATCAACATCCAGCACAAGGTCACCGAGGGAGCTTTGCCCGGAGATGGCGGCGAATATGACGGACTTATCATCCCAGGCGTAGTTGTTGACGTGATAGACGACGATGCGGCCGAGGTGGTCATAGTTCAGAGCGACGGCGAGACGCTCGTGTCTGAAGATCCCGCCGGAGCCCTGCCTGCTTCGGACACCTACTCGGTGGTCTTGAGCAGGCGTCCGGGCGGTGATGTCACCGTCAAACTCGCGGGCGACTCGCAGGTGATCTTCGAACGCCTCAACACTCTGGGCGTCGTAGCCGACAGCAGCCTTGTCGATGGAGAAGTTCTCGTTCACTTCACCGATACGAACTGGGATGTCCCCCAGACGATTAGAGTCAGCGCCGCTCACGACGATGACGACGAGAGCACTCATTTCGCCCGCATTTCGCACAATATCGTAACTACGGATCCGTCCGACTTGAGCGACTTCCTCGGACTGGTGCTCTCGGATGTGGCTTCTGGGCTGGCGGCGATAGTAAACGGTGACGTTACTGAGAACTTCGACGCGGCGGTAACCGACGAAACTACGGTCACCATATCTAATTCCGTCGCGTTTACCGTGGACATCGAAGTCCCCGAAGGGCAGGACGATCCGCCGATTACCATCACCGGCAGACGAGCCTACCAGGGCTCGCTGACTATCGGGCCGGACGTGTCGACTCCCACGTCAGCCGGCGACAAGTGGACGCTGAACCTGAACAATTCCGAGTACGTGTACACCGCCGAGGATGGCGATCTGGCGGTGGACGTGTCGACAGGTCTGGCGACCCAGATCAACGCCTGGAGCATCGATCTGCAGGGTCTGGCTGTCGATGACTCGCTGTGGACCTTGAGCATCGGCGACGATGACTTCGTCTATACGCACCACACCCAGGCCGGCGTACCGGACACTCTGGCCACGGTTGCCGAGGGCTTGCGAGAAGAGGCCAAGGACTTCGATGACTACTCGATAACCGTCAGCGGCGACACGATAGTCGTCCAGCGGCCTGACGGCGCGATATTCGACGCTCCCGGGTTGGTCAGCGATTCCGGCGCCGGCGTTGTCGAGCGTTCGGCCTACCAGGCGATTGTCGTAGGTTCCGACCTGCAGATCATTGCAGACGCCGACGCTCCGTTCGCAGCGAGTATGAGGCGTACGGAAGTTGAACTCGAAGTGCAGACGTATGTTGTCCCGGATATCGGCCCGATCGCCATGGGCGCCGTCTGGACGGTATCGCTCAATGATTCGGAGTACGGCTACACCGCAAAGGACGGCGACGAACTCAGCGACGTGCTGGCCGGCCTGAGGGACGCCATCGAGACCGGAGTAGGCTCGGCGTTCGAACTCACGATAGACTCATCGCCGCAGACGCTGACGATAGTAAACGTCAAGGTGGACGGCGACGAAACGTTCAACGCATCCTTCACTCGCGGAAACGGAACGATAGTATCCGCCGTATTCAGCACTACTCACTGGGCCTCGGCCACGTTCCAGCTTGACCAGAACGACCCGAACGTCGAGGTGCTCCAGGGCGACAAGTGGGCCCTGAGTATTCACGAAGCTGGCGCCGAATCGGCGGTTTCGTACAGTTACGTCGCCGGGTCGAACAGGGAATCGCTGAATCCGGTTTCCGTTGATGTTCGAATTACCGATGATGACGCCCCAGGCGTACTGATTACCGAGTCCGGATCGACCACCAGCGTTACCGAACCGACGTCAGTGGTTATTCTCGGCAGCGGCTTCGTTACGCATGTCTACCCGGCCCTGGTCATTAACGCACAGGGACCGCAGATACTGATCGAGACCATCGTCTCAGGTTCCGAGGACGCCGGGATATCCGTACAGGCCTCGCCGACGGCCGATTCGTTCGACACCGCAACGGTGATATTCACCGGCCCGGCGGAAATCGGAGACTCCTGGACGATAACCCTGACCGTCGCCGGCGGCGCCACCCACACATTCACCCGCACCATAGCGAGTGAAACCGAAACGCTGAACGACGTAGCCGATGCGTTCAGGGCCTACTTCCTGTCCAAAGGGTTCGACATCGCAAGCGAGATGAGGATTCGCTTTGAGGGCGACTTCGGCACTTCCGTGCTTGGTGAAACCGACGAGGTTCACGATTCGCGATTCACCGCCCAGGATATAGACATGGGCAAGTGGAATCGGAACTTCGATCCGAACATCCTGGAGTCGGTGGAAACTCCGCATGTGACTGTCGAGGCCACCGGAGACGGCGAGAACGATTTCTACAAGTTCACCATCACCGATAAAATGCTCGCTGACTCGGGCGTCGATGCGGTCCGTGCGATATTCGATATTGACCGTGGATTCGAACTCGGCGACCTGGTCGAGTGGAGCAGCGTGCTGAAGCTTTACAATAACGCCGGCGATCCTCTGGCCGAAGGTCCCGGCGGGTCGGATCCGAGCATTGGCCTCGGCGGAAGCTCCACTGCATCGGACGACTTCCTCCGCTACACATTCACAGAGGCCGGAATATACTTCCTCGAGGTGGCCAACTCGCTGTCGCTGGGCGGGCTTCCCGAGGGCGTGAATTACCAACTGCAGGTATCGATTGAGAACCATTCGATCGACGGATTCATCTTTGGCCCCGACGCCGTTCTGGAAGACGAAACGGGCAATAACGGATTCGGAGATGGAGCCCAGGATATTGGAGCTGACAACAACTTCTTCACCTTCTTCGATCCGCAGATCGGAAACGCCGATCAGCCGGGCCTCGATCCGGCCGACCAGATCGACTTCCTCACGCCGTACGTGAAGGTCCAGGGCTCAGGCGACGGGAGTTACGATCACTTCAAGTTCACGCTTACGAAGGACATGTTCGAGCCGGTCGAAGGCAACGTGACCAACACGGTGATCGACCCGAACACGCCGTACTACCTGGTGGCCGATCTTGAGTTCGACGGGGAGGTTAACCCCGGCGACGTCTGGAAACTCGGACTAAGATACCGTACATACGAATATACCGCCAAATTCGGCGATACGCTCTCCATGGTCGTAGGGAAACTCCAGACAGCGATCAGCCAGATCACCGACCGGTACTTCCTCGACCTTGACGGGACCACGCTGAAGATCATGGATATCGAACTCCACGATCCGGTCGCCCAGCAGCCGTTGCCCGGACAGGACGGCGGATTCAACCT
>CAYMSH010000474.1:0-4172 GCA_964392945.1 uncultured Planctomycetaceae bacterium
ATGCCAAAGCCGAGAAGATATGACAGGCGCCAAAGATCATCAAAACGCTGCGTGCATCGAGGTTACACGCGGGAATCAGTAGCAATATGAGCGGAATATCAGTACCGACGTCACCGAAGGCGCCGGCAAACTCGTTGCGATCGAAACGTAGAGGTAATCTGTCTTTACGCATAAACTATCATCCGAACCAATCCCTATAAGCCAGGAGGGATTATGCCTGATCACCCCATCATAGGCGCATTTTAGCTAAAATCTCCTGATAAATCCAGAGTAGAACAATGGGATAATACCAGCCCTCGTCTGAAGCTACGAGTTTGGCTCGGCGAGGGTGCGAATTATCGGCCTGGATTCTCGCTCGACGGTTTTTTCGGATCATTTTTGCGTTGACCAATAGCCGATCCCGGCGTATGATCCCGGGCAGTGACCTACTTTATTACGGGTGCAAACGAAAGGGATATTTACATAAAACAAGCGACGCCGCACGGCTCTGAGACCAAGGGTTGTCCCGTTCGGGCGGGACAAGTGAGCTGGCGACGATCCGAACGCTGCAATGAGACTCAGTAAATTTGATCGTTCGGACCGATATTGTTTATGTAAATCGTCTGGAGCTACGGAGCTTCCAGACCCCGCTGTTTGCGGAAGATTATTTTAGCCGGCGCCAGGCCCAAGAGGCCAAGGGATATGCGCCACGGTAATAACACGCCTGATTGCCTGCCGCCCGGGCCCAATAGCTAACCAGCAGCCCCATGAAATGCTTTGCGAGAATAACACTGGCGATGGCCCTGTGCATACTGGCTATGCTCGCATCCGGCTGCACCGAAGGCATGCAGCAGTATGTCCAGCTTGCCGGATGGACGACCTCGCCTGACAAACCGATCATACTGGCCGACGCTTCTCCTTCCGAAGCGGCCGCCTTCAAGGGCAGCTTCAAAGAGATGTCCCGAGCAGACTGGCGCGTGCTCGAGAAGATCGCCCCGAAACCGCTCTGGGAGCGAATCGCAGAACTGCAGAACCAGCGGGACCAGCGCAAAGCCGCGTCCCGGACCGCGGGCGGGGCGAACCTCTCTCCGGCCACGACGCCGGGGCAGATGATACCTGTGACACGGCTGCTGAACGGCAAGGTCCGATTCATTTACGTGTTCAAGCACCTCGGCGGCCCAAAGGTCAAAACATCGCAAAACGCGCAAACGAAAGAACGCACCGTCACGACGGCGGCCGGCGATCTCAAACCGATCACCGCCCTATTGGGCAAGGACCTGGCCGGCAAGGCTGTCATCACGCCGCTGGTCAGCCGCAACGCCATAGCCGTCACTTGCGACCCGGCGGTCATGAACGACGTGCTAGCGATCATATCCGACGCCGACACCGCGCCGCGGCAAGTGGAGATATCGGCCAGGATTTTCGAGGTCAGCCACGATTTCGATTTCCAGTACGGCGCCAAGACGGTCCTCAATCATATCGGCTCGGACAACACCCAGGCAGTCGCATCGGCCTTCAGCGCCAAGAACTTCGTCAGTGCGGTCACCGATCCGGTTGTCGGAAACCTCCCGGACCCGGGCGGAGCGATGAAGCTCATGCGGGCCTTCCAGAGCGCCGGAGTCACGCTGGACGTGACCTTCCAGGCACTGGCCAGCACCGGGATGGTCAAAGTCGTCGCCGCGCCTCGAATGACTGTCGATTCCGGACAGACCGCCTACATGCAGGCCGGGCAGGAAATGCCCATACAGACCGCCGAAATACATCAGAACGACACCGTGGTGACCAGAAAACTGGTGTACAAGCCGATCGGTGTTCAGTTGCACGTAACGCCTCGGGCCACGGGAAACGATTCTATCAAACTGCACGTGGTGACAAGCCTGTCGGCGATCTCGGGCTTTTCGCCCCTACCGACGATGGAGTCGGCATTCGTGCCTAACCAAACGCTGATAAACCCAATTATCGATTCTCGCGAAGCGATAACCCACGTAACGATCAAGGACAGAAACACCCTGGTCATCGGCGGGATGAAGATGATCCGAAAAGTCAGCCGCGAAAGCAAAATACCCGGACTCGGCGACATTGCGTTCATCGAGTGGCTCTTCAAGAATCAACGCTCCCAAAAGCAGGTCAACGATCTGTACTTCTTCGTGACCCCGCGCCTGACCAAGAGAGGCGCCCCATCGGCGCCGCCGACCCTCCACTACACCAGGAAAGCCTCGATAAACACCGCACCTCCCAAGCCGCCGGCGCCCCCAGTGGTCAAGAAGCCCGTAGTGAAGAAACCCGCCGCTCCTGTCGCCAAAAAGCCCGTGGCGAAGAAACCGGCGCCTCCCGTCGCCAAGAAGCCCGCCGTCTAGCAGCAGCACACGATGACGCAATCGGGGGACCAGCAGACCAAGACACATCGCCACTTCACATTGCTCGCCAGTTCATCCCTTGCCCCCTGAAGCATCCGGCTTTAACCGGCGACGCTGGACTTGCACCGCCAATGCGATATAAGATTATCCGAAGAAAACCCGAAAACAATGTCCAATTTAGCGGTCAACGGCGGAATGACTATATGGAAGCAAAAGACGATCACGAACGCTTTACCCGGCTGCTGATTCAACACGAGCCGGAACTCCTGCGATGCGCGCTGGTGGCCGTGCCGAATCGGGCCGATGCACGTGATATTCTCCAGGAGTGTTCTGTGGCGTTGTGGCGACGTTTTTCCGAATACGACCCGGAGCGTCCGTTCGCGGCCTGGGCCTTGGGCTTCGTGCGGGTGGAAGTGCGTCGTTTTCTGCGTAAATCCGCGCGGCGATCCCAGTTGACGGCGCGGGCGGCGGAACTGGTGCTTCAGGACCAGCAGCAATATGCCGCCGAACTCGATGAACGCGAAGGCTTCTTGAAACACTGTTTTGACGCCCTTCCCGAATCTCATCGCAACTTACTCTACGGTTACTATCACAACGAGCACTCCGTCGGCGAATTGTCGCAGCAAAGCGGGCGGTCGGTGGACGCCGTTTACAAAATGCTCCAACGGATTCGGGGCGCACTGCACCGGTGCATCGAATCAAAAATGAGGAGATCGGCAACATGAATACGCACGATTGGCAATCCGTAATCGCCCGCCATCTCGACGGGATCGCCACGTCGGACGAAGTAGCCGAACTTTCGGCGCAGATCGAGTCTGACGCCGATACGCGAATGTTGTACATCAAAATGGCCCGCATTCACGCGACTCTGGCGGCCGACGATCTGCCTGAATCGTCGATCGAAGCCGAAATTGCGTGCCAAGGGCGCCAGGATTCTTCGAGAACGCGCGGTCGACTTCCGCGATTGTTAGCGTTTTCGGGTATTGCAGCGGCGGTCTTGATCGCCTTAGTCGCGGGTTTCCTTATGACGCGTACGAACGCCGAACCGGCGATCGCGAAGATCACGGGCTTGAGCGGGGCTCTGCAATGGACAGGCAACGGCGGGCGGGTCTTCCACAACCTGAGCCTGGGGACCGAGTTGTCGGGCGGAACCATCGAGGGCATGGCGCCCGGCTCGTGGTTTGAACTGCAGTTCAACGACGGATCGACAGTGACGATCTCCGGCAACGCGATGCTCACGTTCTCGGATCACGGACAGAAGAAACTGCATCTCAAGGAAGGCGGCGTCTCCGGCGACGTAATGCCCCAACCGGCGGGCAAACCGATGCTTATCTACACTCGCTCGGCGATGCTCGAAGTGCTGGGCACACAGTTTGAAGTTGACGCCGAATTGCTGGCGACAACCCTGAACGTCAGCGAAGGGACCGTGCGAATCAAACGCCTCAGCGACGGCAGCACGGTCGATGTTCCGGCAAAGCATCGTGTTATCGCCGCGGCCGATCGCGAACTCTCCCCTGTGCCCGTCCCCGATTCGGTGAATCGCTGGGCCAGCCAACTGCACCTAGGGCCCCGCGCCACACAAGGGAAGTGGTCTCCGAAGACCGACACCCGGAGCGCTAAGCTCAGGGCGATCCCATACACCGCACCCCAAGGCCCTACGATCTACACAGTGGGGCTCGGACTGTCCCGTGGCGACAAGCCGCCGGTCATAGTCCAGCCAGGTTCCCGTCTCCGCGTGTGCGGCCGGGTCGCCTCAGCCCACAAAGTGTACTTCGGCGTGACGGTCAGGGGTTCAGGCGGTCAGTTCCCCGGACGCATCCAGCCCACACGACCAGC
>CAYMSH010000475.1:0-4078 GCA_964392945.1 uncultured Planctomycetaceae bacterium
CACAATAACGTCAAACTGCCGGCAGCGGCGATGAACCGCCTG
Organism: uncultured Planctomycetaceae bacterium; assembly: GCA_964392945.1. Taxonomy (GTDB): domain Bacteria; phylum Planctomycetota; class Phycisphaerae; order SM23-33; family SM23-33; genus BS750m-G57. The sequence goes on from CAYMSH010000475.1 coordinate 43, forward strand.
CAGACCTGGCATGACCTGAACATCCCGTATCACGCTTCGTGGACCGAAGTTCGCGGTACGAAACGAGTCGAGGGCATTTCCAAGCGATATCGCGAACTGTCCAAGCAGTACTCGTTTATCGACGCCGATCCGGAGTTCATGGGCGCCGCGCCGCCGGAACCGGTCAAGCCGATCATGCCTGACAAACTCGTCCTGCCGAAGATCACTGTCCCCCGCGTTTCCGGGTGGCCCTTCGACGCCAAGACCGCAGCAGCAAAGCAGACAGCCGCCGGAGCCGAGACAACGAAGACCATTGAACTGGCCGACGGTGTGAAGATGGAACTGAAGTTGGTCCCCGCCGGCTCGTTCGTCATTGGCGAAGCTACCGGCGACATTGACGAACGCCAGGTAGCCGCAGTCAAGATCGCCAAGCCGTACTGGATCGGAACAGTGGAAGTGACCAACGCACAGTACGCCGCGTTCGACGCCAAACACGATTCCCGCTACATAGACAAGGCCGGCAAAGACCACGGCGACGCCGGCATTCCCGCCAACAAGCCCAACCAGCCGGTCATCCGCATAAGCTGGGCCGAAGCCAACGCGTTCTGCGCCTGGCTGAGCAAGACCGCCGGCGTGAAGGCCTCTCTGCCTACTGAAGCACAGTGGGAATGGGCCTGCCGCGCCGGTACAAACAGCGCTATGTCGTTCGGCGCCGTGGACAGCGATTTCAGCAAGTTCGCCAACTTCGCCGACCTGGCCGCGGCCAAGAAGCAGGGCCTCGGCGGCGGCAACATAACCCCGTTCGTAGCCGACAAGGCGTTCTCCGACGGCCAGATCGTCGTATGCGAAGTAGGCAAGTTCCAAGCCAACGCCTGGGGCCTGAAGGACATGCACGGGAACGTGGCCGAGTGGACCGCTTCTGCTTTCAAGGCGTATCCCTACAATGACGCCGACGGGCGAAACAAGCTCGAAGCAACCGGCGCCAAGACCATCCGCGGCGGCTCGTGGCACGATCGGGCCAAGCGATCGACGTCGTCATACCGACTGGGCTACCAGGCCCACCAGAAAGTTTACAACGTCGGTTTCCGCGTTGTCATCGAGGCTAAATAGGCCTACGCGAAGAAATAAGCGACTTTCGTGAGCGTTATCTCTACTACCGCGGTGAGATTTACGCGCCTGGCGGCTGACGGACTATTAACCCTAGCATGGAATCAATGCAATGACAGCAACGACTAAAAAGTACTTCAGACGTTTCACAACCGTATTGACCGTCCTTCTGCTCGTGGCGCTGCTGGCGCCCCCGGCGGATGCTGCACGCAAAAGGAAGAAGAAGAAGAAAGCTCCGCCAAAGAGCAGCAAGGTCGATATCAGCGTCGAATCGCTCGAAAGGGCGATCGTTGACCTGTCGAAAACCTATCCGACGAAGTACTCCAAGGGCCCGTCATACCTGGCCCGCCTGACGAAACTCAAGGCGTCGCCCGACGCCGCCAAGCTCCAAGCTCTTGCTTACGAAGCGCTGCTGGCCAATCCCGTGCTCGACTTCGACAAACTGCTGCTGATCAAACGCAACTCCAAGAACAAGTTCCTGGTCAACAACTGGCTCAGCAACACCGCCATCAGGACCAGCGGACACACAAACGAGATCGCAGTACTTTCGCCTGTAAGCCCTGAAGGCGAGATCACCACGATCTACAAGCCCGAAGGCACTGCGTTTGTCGGCGACGTGGACCTTCACTTTGACGGCACGAAAATGCTCTTTTCGATGCCCAAAGACGGCAAGCACTGGCAGATTTTTGAGGTCGGCGTTGACGGTAAGAACCTCAAGCAGGTCACCCCGTCTGACCACGCGGACGTAAGCAGTTACGATCCGTGCTACCTGCCTGACGGCAACGTCATGTACACCTCGACAGCCAACATGCAGGGCGTACCGTGCATCGGCGGCAAATCGCACGTAGCCAACATGGCGCTGTACAATCCGAGGACCAAGAAAACGCGAATGCTCTGCTTCGAGCAGGACCACGACTGGTGCCCGACGCTCATGCCCAACGGACGCGTCATGTACCTTCGCTGGGAATACACCGACACGGCGCACTACTTCACGCGCGTCATGATGTCGATGAACCCCGACGGAACCAACCAGGTCGCCTACTACGGCAGCAACTCCTACTGGCCCAACTCGCTGTTCTTCGCACGCCCTGTACCGGGCACCGCGACTAAGTTCGTCGGAATCGTCGGCGGACACCACGGAATCGCCAGGCTCGGCGAAATGGTCATCTTCGACACCGCCAAAGGCACCCACGAAGCCGACGGCGTTGTCCAGCGCATCAGCGACTACGGCAAGGAAGTAAAACCAATAATCGCCGACCGTCTGGTCGATCGCAGTTGGCCCCTGTTCATCCACCCGCTGCCGCTGAACGAGAAGTATTACTTCGCGGCCCGGCCGATCACCCGCAGCCACAAAGACTGGGGAATCTTCCTGGTTGACGTGTGGGACAACATGCTGCTAATCAAGGCTGTCCCGGGGAGTTCGCTTGTCGAACCGCTTCCCCTGCGAGCAACAAAGGCGCCGCCCGTGGTGCCCAGCAAGCTCAACCCGGACATGAAAGACGCGATCCTGTACGTCCAGAGCGTATACAACGGCCCCGGTCTCAAGGGCGTTCCGAAAGGAACAGTCAAGAGCATGCGAGTGTTCACGTACACCTACGGTTACCGCGGCGTTGGCGGGCACACCTGTTTCGGAACCGAGAGCGGATGGGACGCCAAGCGGATCCTCGGCACCGTCCCGGTCCACGCCGACGGTTCGGCGATGTTCCGCGTCCCGGCCAACACGCCGATCTCGCTCCAGCCGCTGGATGAAAACGGATCGTCGCTGCAGCTCATGCGAAGCTGGTTGACTGCGATGCCCGGCGAGGCGCTGTCTTGCGTGGGTTGTCACGAGGCTTCCAAGGAAGCTCCTTCGCCGACCCGCACAATGGCCGGCCTGAAGCCACCGGCGAAGATCACGCCTTGGAACGGTCCTGCTCGCGGATTCGGATATCGTCGCGAAGTGCAGCCGGTAATCGAGAAATACTGCGGCGGCTGCCATGACGGCACGAACAAGAAGGCGCCGAACTTCATGGCCAAACGGGGCGGATACGACACGCTGCAGCTTTACTGCCGCCGCCCGGGTCCCGAGAGCGACTACCACATGTTCCGCCCGATGGAGTATCACTCCTCGACCAGCGAACTTGTCCAGATGCTCACCAGGGGTCACAACAACGTCAAACTCGCTGCTGCCGACATGGAGCGCATTCGCGCGTGGATCGATCTGAACATTCCTTACCACGCTTCCTGGACTGAGTCGCGCGGCACGAGGATAGCCGGCATAGCCAAGCGGTACCGCGAACTTCAGAAGCTCTACGCATACGTTGACGTGGATCCGGAATTCATGGGCGACCCGCCCCCGACGGATGTCAAGTTCGTAGCGCCGGCTAAGCTCACGCTGCCGAAGGTTACCGTACCGAGCGTCACCGGTTGGCCCTTCGACGCCAAAGCCGCAGCAGCCAAACAGGCCGCAGCCGGCAAGGAAAGCACCCAGACCATCGACGTCGCCGAAGGCGTGAAGATGGAAATGCGTCTGATCCCGGCCGGCGAATTTGTAATGGGCGATCCCAACGGCGGACTCGACGAGCGAAACGTTGCGGCCGTCAAGATCGCCAAACCGTTCTGGATCGGCGCGATGGAAGTGACCAACGCACAGTACGCAGCCTTCAACGCCGATCACGACAGCAGGTACATCGACAGTGCAGGCAAGGACCAGAGCAGTCCCGGCTTCCCGGCAAACGGTCCCAACCAGCCGGTCATCCGCATCAGTTGGGAAGAAGCCAACGCGTTCTGCGCCTGGCTGAGCAAGAAGACCGGCAAAACCATCTCTCTGCCGAGCGAAGCTCAGTGGGAATGGGCCTGCCGAGCCGGCACGAACACTGCTATGTCATTCGGAGCCGTCGACAGCGACTACGGCAAGTTCGCCAACTTCGCCGACGCAACGGCGGCCAAGAGCCTCGGAACCGGCAGAGGG
>CAYMSH010000476.1:0-4065 GCA_964392945.1 uncultured Planctomycetaceae bacterium
TAGTCAGCATCCCGGACTTCGCCCGCGGACCTGACCAGGCGATTAACATTCCGGCTACTTCAAACGGCCTGCCGGTCCGGATCGACAACGCCGAGGGAGTTCGATCGGTCGACTTCACGCTGCGGTTCGACCCTGAACTGCTGCACGTCACCGGCGTGTCTAAGGCGCCCGGTATGCCGGGGAACTGGGGCATTAACTACACGATCAACGAAGACAACATAGTAGTGACTATGTGGGAGCCCGATCAGATCGGTCTGGCCGCAGGCCAGCGCGACCTGGTTACTATCACCGCCTCTGTTGTTCTGCAACCCCAGGCCCCTTACAACTACGGTTCGACCGGCCTGCTCCAGTTCGAATCGCTGAGCTTAAACGGCGGTCTGATCGGTTCGGTCGCCGACGTTGCGGTCTACAAGACAGCCTACCTCGGCGACGCCACGGGCAATCGCGATTACAGCTCGCTGGACGCCTCGCGGATATCGCGTGTTGTCGTCGGGCTCGACAGCGGATTCGATCCGTACGATCTGACCGACCCGTTCATCATCGCCAACGTGCATGACAACGGCGTTTTGGACGGCATGGACATATCGTACTTCCACGCCGAGGTCGTCGGCATCGACCAGGCCCTCGTGCCGGATCTGCCGGGCACGCTCCCGCCGGGGGCCGTCAACGGTCCGGATCCCGTAGTCACCGTTCCCGACGGCGTTACTCTCGACGCCGGCGGCTCGAAACTGCTGTCGCTGACGATCGACGACACCAACGATCTGCAGGCGTTCGACCTTACGATCGTCTACGACGAGCTTCTGCTGAACTTGAACGACGCCGACATCGTCCTGGGCGATCTGCTGTCCGGCGGCCAGTGGTCGATAACCCCGAACGTCGAAGAAGGCTCCGACGGCCTGATCACGATCGGAGCGTTCTGCACCAATCCGATGGACAGCCGCTCCGGCGAGATTGTCGATATTACGTTCCACGCCCCGGCCGAGACGTCCGGAACGTCGGACCTTAACCTCGAAGGCTCGCTGAATGAGGGCGAACTCGCCCTGACGCCGATCGACGGTAGCGTTAACGTCATCGACCCCAACGGGACGGTCACGGTCGACAGCGTCAGCGTCAATTCAGGACACGTGCAACGATCGCGAATAGATTCGATCGCGTTGGCCCTCAGCGGCCCGGCGACATTAAGCGCCGGCGACCTGGCCCTGCACAACGACAGCACCAACGAGAGTTTTGCACGTGATTCGATCCCGTTCGACTCACAGAACAACACCTGGGACACCTCCGGCCTGCCGCTTACCGACGGGCGCTACACTGCGACACTGTCATCGGCCGGCGTAGATCCTCACGTGTTCGAATTCCACGTTCTGCGCTGCGACACCGACGGCGACGAGGTCGTCGGCGCCGGCGATCTGAACGCATTGATAGGCCAGTTCGGCCTGAGCGGTCCGGGCCTGGTAAGCGACTACGACAACGACGGAATGGTGACCCTCGGCGACTTCGTGGCGTTGCGTGAGAACTTCGGAAACACAGTTCCCGAACCGATCCCGGCTCCTGCCCCGATCGCCGGCCCGGCGCCCTCGCTGGAAACCCCGCTCCCGCCGCGTCCTGCGGCCGCAGTCGCCGCAGACAGATCTTCAATTGAATCGGCGTCATTGCCGGCGATCGATCTCCTGGTCCTCCCGTCGGCGTCCGATTACCTTCCGGCTCCTCACTCCCAGCCAATCACCGCGGGGATCTACGCTGCAACGGCCGAACACGACCTTCGTCCGCTGACCGACGATCCGCCGACCGACGCCTGGAGCGACGACATACTGACGGACCTCCTGGCCGAATCAACTCTCGACCTGCCGCAGATATAGAGTCCCTTGGCTCGCCCATGCGCGGGACCAGGCCAACGGGGTGAAAGCCAAATCGCCGATAGCGAGTTGGTGTGTTATTCCTGAGCCCCCATTGTATTGCAGCTACCGGGCGGGTAAAAGATGGGGCGATATGAAGTTCATCAGGACCAGGGCTCTGAAGGCTCCTGCAGGCTGCTGACGGACAGTTTTAGTTCACCCCGCATGCAACGGAAGACAACGCTATAGTGCCGAACAAGAATAAGAAATCCCCGCTCAAGTACGAATTACTGCTCTTGTTGATGTCGATGATCTGGGGTTCGGCGTTTGTCGCCCAGCAGATCGGCATGGAAAGAGGGCTGGGCCCGATGACCTTCAATGCGCTCCGTTTCGCCCTGGGCTGCCTTGCGCTCATTCCCGTCATGCTGTGGCGAAAGCGTTATTTGCCCCCAGCCGGCGAGATTTCCAGATTACCTGTCGCAGGAAGCCTGGCCGCCGGGTTGTTCCTCTTTGCCGCGGCGAGCTTCCAGCAGATCGGTCTGCAATACACCTCCAGCGCCAATGCCGGGTTCATCACCGGGCTGTACATCCTCTTTGTCCCGTTGATCGGCATGTTCTTCGGCCATAAGGCCAGGTGGAGTCTGTGGACCGGCATTGCGGTGTCTCTGGCGGGACTGTATCTGCTGAGCATTACCGGCGATAGCCTTGTCATTTCGAAAGGCGACGGCCTGATCTTGATCTGCGCCGTACTCTGGGCCGCCCAGATCCTGGTGATCGACCATGTCGCCGGGAAGGGAGACCCCATTAAGATCGCCTTCCTCCAGTTTGTGGTTTGTGCGGTCTTGAGCACGATATCCGCGCTGTTCTTCGAGAGCTGCACCCTCGAGCAGATCCAGGCCGGAAGCGGAGCCTTTGTGTACGCCGGGATCATGTCGGTCGGAGTCGCCTTTACCCTGCAAGTGGTCTGCCAGAAGCGTTGCCCGCCGGGACCGGCGGCCATCATCATGAGCATGGAAGCCGTATTCGCCGCGCTGGCCGGATACCTTGTGCTGAACCAGACCCTTACTGTCCGAGGTCTGTTCGGTTGCGCCTTGATCCTTTGCGGCCTGCTCATCGTACAACTCGTACCGATCATGCGCAAAGGCGGGGAGCAACTCGAATCCGACGCCGAGAACGGTAATGCAGACCAGGTCTAGTGTTCATTGCTCCCGGGCGAGGCCTCCTGTGTCTCCCCGAAATGCAATACGCCTTATGTCTAGTTTAGCCATTTTACCGTGCCGTTCGGTTTAGGCCTGAAAGGCCGACAGGGCCTGCGGGCCTGAAACAAGCCTCTTGACTAATCATCGTAGATTCAACTCCCGTCAGCGATGGAAGTTCAACGATCTGTCGCAAACCCTTTTATATGCGTTATGCGAGGCTGCGTAAAATGGCCAAACTGGACCTTATGAACCCGCGCTAAACGCGTACTCAACGAGATTTGACAATCCAACGGCTGATTCAGTCGTCCAGAACCGTTTGGGTTGCTCTTCCTGCTCGCCTCCTGGACTTGGCGTCGGCAAGTTCCTGCCATGAAGTCCAGACTCTCGGTCTTTCTCGTCCTTCTCGCCGGCTGAATGCCTTCATCAAACAACCTCAACGTCTAACGGCCCAGTTCCTGTCGGCCCGGATTAGAATGTGAACGTCTCCAACCTGGACAACAGCATCGCCTTCGTTGTTCACGCTGCTCTTGATGCGTTGCACAACGACTTCGGGCTTCTCTTTGGCATGGTGAGGTACCAGCACGCTCAAAAACACTTCCGGTTTGCCCGCCTTCACCGTCGCCTTGGCATACGAGTTTCTCGTCGGGTAGTATTCGAAGCCCATGGGACGGGTGATATCGCGGCTTGTGTCCTGCTGGAACACGCCAAAAGTCTTTCCCTTTCCCGGGTGGACATAGAGCAGGACCCGCTTCTTCTGCGTCTGCCACCACGCTTGGTCCCAGGACGGGGCGTCGAACCAGTTCTGCCGCGGATCGTGTTTCGCCGGCCCGCGGTCCGGCCGTTGATCCTCGTTCCATCCGGGCTCGGGGCTCAGCAACCAGCAGGGACCGGCCTGGTAGCCGTCTACGTCCTTCCCGCCGTCGTATTGATCGCGCACGACGAGGCAGCCTTCGGCGGTCAGCACGACCTGGCGTTTCCAGCGACTGCCCCTGCCGTAATAATCATCAAACGCAAATCGTCCGTACGAATCACCC
>CAYMSH010000477.1:0-4063 GCA_964392945.1 uncultured Planctomycetaceae bacterium
AATGACGTAAGATAAAACAACGGCCCCCGTTCTTATTAAGGGACGGGGGCCGCTGTTAAAAACTCCCGAAAGGAGTAGTCGTATGAGCGAACAAGATCTAGCTGCGGCGCCGACAGTCAACCACGGTTGGCGCGTGACGCTTGCCGGCACAGGCATTAACCTCGCCCTGGGTATTTTGTACACATGGAGCGTGTTCAAGAAGAACATCCCCGAGGAGTGGGGTTGGAGTCACCTGACGTTGTGGCCTTACGCCGTGGCGTGCCTGGTGTTCTGCCTGATCATGGTGCCCGCGGGGCGCATGCAGGACAAAATCGGTCCGCGAATCGTGGCCACTATCGGCGGCATTCTCGTAGGCATAGGTCTGATCGTCGCCAGCCAGACAACCTCGTTAATGGGATACATACTTGGGTTCGGCGTTCTCGCCGGGGCCGGTATGGGCTTTGGATACGCCTCGGCGACTCCGCCGGCGGTTAAATGGTTCCCCGCAGCCAAGACCGGAATGATCGCTGGTATCGTGGTCTGGGGCTTCGGTCTGGCCTGGGTTTATATCGGCCCCCTGGCCGCTACGATGCTCGCCAGCCTCGGAATCAAGACGACTGTGCTGATCTTCGGAATCGCATTCACGGTAGTCGTGTGCGGCCTGGCCCAGCTGCTCAAGCCGCCGCCGCAGGGTTATGTTCCCGCCGGAACGCCGGCTCCTCAACCCGGAGCCGCCAACGGCAAGAAGGAAAACTTCACGCCCGGCGAGATGATGAAGACCTGGCAGTTCTACCTCCTGTGGTTCATGTACGCATGCGGCTCGGGCGCCGGTCTGATGATCATCGGCATCCTGGCTCCCATGGCCAAGGAGCAGGCGGGTATCGAGCTTGGGTTCATTCTCGTAGCCGCACTGGCCGTCGGCAACGGCGGCGGACGAATCCTGGCCGGTATGGTCTCGGACAAAATCGGACGCAAAGCGACTATGTGCATCTGCTTCCTGATGCAGGCTGGGTTGATCTTCCTGCTGTCTCGAGTGACTGTGGGATCGGCCCTGGCGACGACTCCGGTGCTTGTCATCGTCTCGGCTCTGGTTGGAGCCAACTACGGCGCCAACCTGTCGCTGTTCCCGTCAGCCACGAAGGACTTCTACGGCCTGAAGAACTTCGGTATTAACTACGGTCTGGTCTTCACGTCCTGGGGCGTCGGCGGATTCGTTCTCGCCGTGGCCGCCAGCTTCGTGCGACAGGCGACAAACAGCTTCAACTTCGCCTACTACTGCTCGGCCGGACTGCTGGTGGTAGCCGCCATCGCGTCGTTCGCGCTGAAGGCGCCGCACCACAGAGAAGAAGCACCCGCTGAAGCCGCCGAATAGTCTTAAGCCAGAATGAAAGTGTTTATCACAGGCCCCCGTTTCGGCGGGGGTCTGTTTTTTTTGGCGCGCCGGCGAAGCTTGACCGGCGCCGAGCTGTGTGACATTATGACCTGACGCAGCGTCGGATTCGGCGGCGGTCATCTTGCAGAAGGAAACATTGAAATGGCTCATACCTGTCAGGCCTGTATCGTAACGTGTATGGACTTTCGCCTGCATCGGCGCGCCGACGGCCGCGATGCGCTCGGGAAGTTCGTTGATCAACTCGGATGCGATTGCGACGTGATCGCCCGGGCCGGCGGCGTTCAGGACATCGTCCGCCCGGCGGGCGAAGGCGAGAACACGCTGCTTCGCGATATTGGAATCTCAGTGGCGCTGCACCAGATCGAAACGATCTACCTGGTCAACCACGAAAACTGCGGCGCCTACGGATCGCACGATCTTCCCGACGCCGACGCCGAGTGCGCCATGCACAACGACGATCTCGACACCGCCTGCGGAATTCTGCGCGAGAGATTCTCAGGCGTGGAAGTCATACCGGTCCTGGCGCGCCTTGCCGAAGGTTCCGATGACGACTACGTAATTGAACCGGCGTAGAAGCGTCTTTGCCTGCGGAACCACGCGCTCATTTCGCGCCGATCGCTACGTCGCAGAACGTCAGCGCTGCGATACCGTTGGCGCCGATCAGGAGTCTGTCCTGGCTCCAGGACATCTCCTTGATGTACGTGATCTTTGTCGCTTTCGAAGCCTGGCTCAGCTTGAGCGTGACAACGTTCCCGCTGGCGGATCCGGAAGCGACTTTGCCTTTGGCGCCGTCGAGGTAGAACTCGCTTATCAGAGAATCGTTCCAGACAACCGGCTGATCGAACTGGAGCGTGATCGTGTCTCTGGCGGCGCTGGCGTAGCGGGCCTGTTTCAGATTCGGAGCCGTGATCGAAGCCGACGGTTTCTTGCCGTAGAAGTCCCGTTCGATCATAGGCTGCAGAAGATTAGCGAATACTGACCAGCCCTTGAGCGGGTAGTGGCACGGGCCCGGCGGCTTGATGCCGAGCGTCGATATGACGTCCATGTTCGAATACAGGCGGGGCAGGGTGCGTTGAACTTCGCGAAGCATGTTTCCGTTGCCGCGACCCATGCTGCAGGAGTTGGGCCATATCTGGAAAATGTAGTAGCGGCTGACGTTCGGGAAATCGGTCTTCCACGACGCCGACATCTCAATGAAATACTGCTCGTACGTCTTCCAGCCGTAGTCGCCGTCCGGGCCGGCGGCGCCCTGATCGTTCTCGCCCTGGTGCCACATGATCGCTCTTATACCGTGGGTGAGTTTCGCGCGTCGCACGCGCCAGAGCAGTTTCCCGTAGATTGTTTTCTCGTCCTCCGGATCGGTCTTGCTCCGCTGGTGCTGGTCGATTCGCGTCCCGCCGTGGGCGCCGTTGATTATGAAGATCGGGACCTTGTGGGTTTTGACCAGGCGATTGGCCAGGTCCATTCCCCACCAGCCGAGTTCGGCTTTGTGTTCCTTGCCGGCTTTCCAGACCGGATTGCACCAGAGATTCTCTGCGGGCTTGTCTTCCTTGTAGTGGCGGCGGCGGGCGTAGCTGCGAATCCAGTCGTTGGTCTCCAGCGGTGATTTTTCGCGAGTGTCTGTGGCCCGGGCGTTTGACTGGCCCTCTATAATGTAGGCGTCTCCGCAGACGATATTCTTCGCTGCGTGCAGGATCTTCTCGTTTGCGATCAGTTCGATGCGGTACTTGATCAGCCCCGGTTTCAGCCTGGCGGAAAATGCGTAGGCCTTCTTTGCCGTGGGTTTCTGCTTCAGCGTTTCGATGAGTTTGTCGTCGGCGTAGATCTTCAGGAAGACCGCGCCCGCCGCCGCACTCAGCGTTCCGTTGCAGTGCAGCGTCCCTTCTCCCTTATCGTCGCGGGCGTAGAACTGATTGTCCTGGGGTTTTTCATCCTTGCCCGGGGTGCGATAAACCCACGGGTCGGTTTGCGGTTCGCTTACCATTACCGCAGCCCTCGCCGAGACCGGCGTCCCGCCATTGCTTACCATCAGCGTGACGCTCATCTTGCCGCTGTTCTGGGCGCGCGTGAGGATCAGCTTGCCCGGTTCGATTTTCTTGATCGTCGCCAATCCCGAGATGCGCCAGTCATACGTTAACTCCGCGGCGCCGGCGGATCGCATCTGTTTCAGGTTCGCGATTTGCGGCGTGATTTCGATAGTCTTTCGCCCGTCCCATTTCGCCGGGGCGGTCAGGCTAACGATCGGATCGGGAATTGCTTCTCTGATCTTGATCGCAACATCCTTTGTCCGCACGCCGTCGGGGTATACCGCCTTGAGCTGGAGAACGATAGATTCATCCCCGCTGACGCGCCCGGCGTCGAGCGTGCACGAGGAGCGATCCACACTGACGACAGTCTCCTTGCCGCCGCGCTTGAGGATCCAATAGAGCTTCTGTGCGCCAGCGACTTTGGCCGTGACTGATCCCGACTTGCCTTCCGAAACGGTCAGTGAGGCCGGCGAGACCGTCAACGCGTTTCCCGGTTTGACCAGCGGGCCGACGAGTGTCTGCATCGGTTTCTGGTTCTCGTATTCCAGCTTGACCCAGGCCGCAGAGCGGGTTACGCCGGAGATTCGCACTTCGTCTATGTCGCCGACAAAATCGTAGTTTCTATACCAACCGCCGATCCACATCCGGGCCGGTCTTTCTATGT
>CAYMSH010000478.1:0-4042 GCA_964392945.1 uncultured Planctomycetaceae bacterium
AGGCGAAGCAGAAGATGGGCAAGGACTCCATCATCCTGCTCAATCCGCTTCACGGCCCGAAGAAGGGGCAGAAACAGCAAGAAGCTCTGGGATGGCGCTATCTGGACGTGGTCGACGGCGCGATGGTCGATGACTTCGACCGGGCGGCGAACATCATCAAGAGGCGCCAGAGCAAGGAATACATCGCCGACACGATCAAGACCATGTCTGCGGCCGCCAAGAGGGGCGAGATTGTCGTCTTCAAGGCCTGGCCGGGCTTCACCTGGTGGAGCGACAAGAAACTGATGAAAAAATCGCACGCCGAGCAGTACGCCGTGGCGGTCAAGAACCTCGAATTCCCGCTGGCCAGCTTCCTGATCGGAGCCGGTGAGCATTGCTATTTCTGCTACACGTGGGGCTGGCTGCCGGAGTACGGCACATTTGATTGGTACCCCCAGTTCGACAAGCCCCTGGGCGAGCCCAAAGGCGATGCAGTCAAAACCGGCTGGACCTTCCGGCGTGAGTTCCAGCATGCGTCGGTCTTCTTGGACCTCGAAAAGCGAATCGGCAAGATTGACTGGAAGAAGAAACAGGTTTCGGCAGTGGCGCCGAGGTGAGTATCGCCCCGCGTTAGTTGCCGCAAGCAGAAGACGGATTGATCGCGATTATGCAACGGTTGACTACAGGAAAGATCTTCAAGTTCTGGCTGCCCCTGGCAGGTACTTGGTTGATGATGTCGGCTGAAGGCCCCTTCATCGCAGCGATAATTGCGCGCCTCGCAGATCCCAAATTCAACCTGGCGGCCTACGGCGTGGCATTTTCATTCGCCCTGATTATCGAAGCGCCGGTGATCATGATGATGACCGCCTCGACCTCGCTGGTAAAAGATTCTCAATCCCTGTCCAAACTCAGACGGTTCGCCTGGACGCTGAATGCATCGATTACTTCCCTGATGCTGGTCCTGCTGATCCCGAAAGTGTTTTTCTTCATCACCATGAATGCGATCGGCCTGCCGCAAAATGTCGCCGATCTAACCTACACCGCGACGATAATCCTCCTTCCCTGGCCAGCGGCAATCGGCATTCGTCGGTTCTACCAGGGAGTCCTGATCAGCAATCACGCGACTCGCCGAGTTACTTACGGTACGGTTATTCGATTATATTACATGAGCACCACAGCTCTAGTTCTATACAGAGCCACTGATCTTCCCGGTGTCTACATCGGAGCGGCGGCCCTGTCGGCGGGAGTTACCGCTGAAGCACTGTTTACGCGAATTATGGTTCGTTCCATACTGAAGGATTTGGAGAATCGAGAGCCGCGCCCGGGCAGGACGCCTCTGGAGTTCCTTCAGATTACGAGATTCTACTATCCGCTGGCGCTGACTTCGATGCTCACGTTAGGCGTTCATCCCCTGGTTACGTTCTTCATTGGAAAGAGCAACATGGCGATTGAATCGCTGGCCGTATTGCCCGTAGTCGGCTCCTTCGCGTTCCTTTTCAGGGGGGTAGGGCTCTCTTTCCAGGAAGTGGCGATTACGCTGCTGGGGAAGAACGAGGAGGACGACCGACTCGTCACGCGATTCGCCACTGTGTTGGGGCTTGGCCTGGCGACCGGGCTTGTTGTTATCGCTCTTACCCCCCTGTCGAAGATCTGGTTTCTCCAGGTCAGCGGCTTGCATCCGGAACTGGCGGCGATGGCGACTACTCCATTGCTGATCTTGGGAGTCTTCCCGGCGCTGACCGTCTTGATATCGTTCCAACGCGCTTTGCTGGTAAAGAGAGGCAAGACCAGCCCGATAACCCTGGCGACGGTTATCGAAGTATCAGTAATCCTGTCAGTTCTCTATCTGGCGATCGTTGAATTTCGAGTTATTGGCGTAACCGGAGCAACAACGGCCTTTATCAGCGGCCGCATTGCGGCAAATTCCTATCTGCATTTCCAACTCAGAAGACTGTCGCGCAAGATGAATCGCAGGCAGCAGGACAGTGGATCGACATCCACTACTCCGCCCTCGAATCAATGAGCAATCAGTTCCACACCGCTGAGGATCGGTTCGCCCTTGCTCGGGGTCAGCATAATCGTAAGATCGCGATCGACGCCGATGCGTTTGAACTCTTTGACGATCCCGCGCATCGGGCCGCCGGCTTCCCTGGCGATGTTGAAGTCCTTCAGGACTTCGCGGCCCTGGATAGACACTGAGAATACGCGATCCGCCTTGTCCGGCGCGGCGAAGAACAGGCGAACGGTGTACGAGCCGTACGGCTTGATTGGCTTGGGTTTGTCCCGCTTGGGTCTGTCAGGCCTGGGTTTGTCCGCCCCAGCGACCGGTCGAACCACCGGGACGATCCGCACGCGCCGCACGCCCCTGATGCCCGATGCGGTCACCCAGGGTCGCCCCTGACCTCCTCTCATCCACAGGGAATGGCGATAGTAGGGTTTCGCCGTCTCCGGCGAGATGGTCACCGGCACGTTCGGCGACGGTCCGCCTGCGCTCGGGTAATCCAGCCACAGCGTTCCTTCCGGAACGGCGCGGTCGCCGGGGGCTCCGAAGTTGATCCCGACTCTCCGCACCGGGCCGGCGGCGGCCACGTCGCCCCAGGCGGACCACTGCTCGTAATCGTCACCGGCATGAACCAGCGCCATCGAGGTGAAAACGGGATAGTTGCACGTACAGTTTCCCGTCCAGGACGGCAGGCTGAGCACGCCGTTGGCGGCGATGATGCTGTTGCGACAGCCCGACCTCGAACCGCTGATGTTCACCGTACCGCTCTCGACCCGTTTATCGTAATACGCCGCGGTGCCCGAACGCATGGTAAGGACGTGTCCGTAGTCGGCGGCGATCTTGTCGCAGCCGTACGTCTTGACATACGTTCGTTTCTCGACTGCCCCGGTGATCGGATTCCTGCGATCGGCCGATGTCTCTGGCGCGGGGTTCGGGCCGATGGATTTGGGCGCCTCGTCGGCTTCGGCCTTCGAAAGGCTTCGACCGGTATAAACGTCGGTATAGCCTTCCCCGTACGTATTGGGCGCCACGACGCGACGGACGAATTCTTCGTATTTCTTTCCCCCGCGCGGGCCGACCGGCGTTATCCGCACCGCATGTCTCATCACGCCGCCGACGATGTGAATGTTCGTCGGCAGTCCGAGAGGAGCCTTGGGCAGAGCCCGGTCGAACAGCTTGTGATGGTGAAAACTGTCTCCGAACCAGAGTACGCGCAACGGAGCCTTGACGAGTTGGTCGTAGTTGGGCTCGCCGGCGTAATCCGCCGTCCCGGGCAACTTGCCGCCGCGCACAATCAGCGAGATCCCGCCGGCTCGCTTCACCTTGGCGTGGGGGCACTGTTTGACGATCAAATCGTGTTTGCCGGCGGGAACGTCCAGGCACATCGCCCCCCCATAAGGCCGCAACGATCCGAACAGCTTCCCCGCCAATTGGGGAGACTGCGAAACGATCAGGTTCGCAAAGTACGGGGGGAAATCCATGGAAGACAGCTCGCCAACTCGCGCGGCGACCCGCGAGCCGTAGAGGCCCGCTGCGTCCAGACGCTTGCGAAGAGCGGCGATCTTCCGAGCGTCGGGATCGACAGCCACGATATGGAGCTTCGATCGCACCGCGAGTTGCTCGACCAGGCGTCCGTCGCCGAGTCCTGCGGCCAGCGCGTAGCCCGAGTCAGCCCCGGACAGTTTCAGTATCTTTGCGGCACGGAGGCCCCACTGATCGTCTTTCCGCTCTATCGGAACCGGTCGATCAACATGCCGCTTCGGCTCGATGCGCTTCGGTCCGAAACAGTGGATCCCGCCTTCGCGCGTGACGACAAACAGTTTGCCGTCCGCGGCCAGCATGGTGTGAACCGTTCCCATCACTCCGTCGAAGCCGTCGTCGAAGCGATATGTCTTCTTGCCGACCCGGATCTTGCCCCGAGTTCCTGGAACAACAGCGTACGACCGCCCGCCGACACTAACGTTCTTCTGCAGCTTCTCGCCGGGTTTGCGGCTGGGGTTCGGCTGGCCGATTATCTGTCTGCCGGCGTCGTGGATCTCGGTGTTGATCTCGGGATCGACC
>CAYMSH010000479.1:0-3983 GCA_964392945.1 uncultured Planctomycetaceae bacterium
ATTCTCATGATCGTATTTTTCCGCGCCGCGCCGGTTTATGTGGCCGTCCCCAACAGCCACCGCCCAACTCCCAACTGCCAGGCTTCTCTATTTAAGCGGCTTTTTTTTCACTTCCACTACAACTCTAAAGCCGGTCAGTGAATCGCCTGCTGAGATTGACACTCTGTTGGCCGAGCGGCAGAATGATGGGTCTCGTCCGGCCGAGCCGCCGCGGGCTTTTGACGAGTGCGTGCAGGCCGCGGCGTTTTGCGTGGGTATTGTCGCCGCTCCGGCGTAACTGGAGCTGCTGTAGGGGCTGATCGTTATTTCGCGAACGTTTCCGTGCATGTCGAACAGGCCCCAGGCGTTTGCCTTCTTTGTCCGGACCGCGTGGGGCGTGAGCTTCTTGTCGACGGCGCTGTTCAGGCTTGTCCAGGCATATGCTCCCAGCCCGGCCGGGTCGTCGCCGAAGCAGTACGCCGTGGAACTGCCCGCGCGGCAGGCGTATTCCCATTCGGCCTCAGTCGGCAGGCGGACCGTTTTGGAAGTGAGCTTCGAGAGTTTGATGCAGAAGACCTTCGCCGCGGCCGGACTGACGCGGACTTCCGGCAAGTTGGGATCCTTGACATCGGCTACGGTCCCCATCACGACGTTATACTGCTTTCGCGTGACTTCCGTCAGGCCGATGTAAAACGGTTTGGCAATCTCCACGAGGGTCTGCGGTCCTTCGTCCGAGCCGCGTTTGGGCTCGGTCTTCGGGCTGCCGAGCATAAACTTGCCCGGCTTGAGGCGCCTGAGCTTCATCTTGACGCCCTGGCCGCAGTCTATCATCAGCCCGCTGGGGTCCATCTTGTCGATAAGCTTGTCGAGGCGTTTGACAGTTCTCTTGACCAGCGCCGCCTCCCGAGCGGTCATTTTTCCGAGCGTCATGAACTTATTGTAGTAGTCCCTGGCGCGAATGTAGACGTTGAGTTTGCCCTTGGCGGATATCGGCCTCCTGGCGATCGACTCGCACCACCTGGCCAGCGCAAGGCACTTTTCCGGCTCGAGCGTCGCGCCGGGAGTAGCCACGAGCGCAACGTTTGAGGCCAGGGTATCGTCGAGATCCTCGGTAACCAGCGCCGCGGCTCGGGCCGGATCGTTCAGGTCGGCCAGGTAGTGGTAGATGAGATTCGCGCGATTCCTGGCTGACGGTTTTGCCGCCAGGGCCCGCTTGAACTGGGCGGTCTTCCGTTCGAGAGCGGCCGCTGCGGACAGTTCGGCGCTCTTCTGGCGTATTTCATCTTTCAGCGGCGACTTGGACTGGATCGCCACGGAATACGCGCGGCGGTATATGCCCTCGGCTTCGGTGACTTTCCCGGCGGCCAGTCGCTCGTCGGCCACCGCCAGCATGGTGTTGAGATACTCCTCGGCGATCTGCTTTCGTCCGACACCGAAGCTGTTTACGTATCGCGTGGTCATGGCCTTGAGCTTCTTGTCGAGCCATTCGCACTTGCGCTCGGGCGCGGCGCGGGTCAGGTAGCTCAGGGCCTCCATCGCGTTTCGGTACCCGCTGGAAGAGCGGACCGAATACTCGTAGACCTTCTCGTAGAGCATTGTTCGGTAGGATGTCGAGGTGGTCGAAGAGCGTGCGGTCTTGAGATGTTTAGGGGCGAATTTGAGATCGGCGGCCGAGCTGAGGGTGTTCTTGACGGCGCGTTCTTCTGCGCCGAAGGCGGCCTGGTATTTGTCTTCCTGGGCCTCCTGCCCCAGCGAGCCGGCCGCCGAGGCCATGACGACAACAAGACTGGCGAGAGAAAGTGATTTCACGATGCACCTCGATTCCATTCACCAGGGACACTACCTGAAATGACCCGCACTGCTTACAAGAACTCCCATGCGGGCCGCATGTGTAAACAAACGCCCGGGCGACCAGCGTATTGCAACGCTGCGCCGCCCGGGCGTCAAGGGGAATTCCGAATTCCGGGGTCGCCGGGATCTACGCTTCGGCGATAGCGGACATCGCGTAGCTTGTAAGCTCGGTGATCTCCGCGAAATTGTTGGCCGCGATCAGGTCCTTCTTGACGATCCAGCTTCCGCCGCAGGCCAGGACCTTCTCAAACGCCAGGTAGGAGCTGATGTTGGCCGCGTTGATCCCCCCTGTCGGGATGAACTTCAACATCGGGTACGGTGCGCTGATGGCCTTGAGGGTCTTCAGCCCGCCAAACGCCTCCGCCGGGAAGAACTTCACGGCGTTGAGTCCGAAGTCCATCGCCGCTTCGATCTGCGTAGGCGTGCAGACACCTGGAGTGATCGGGATTCCGTTTTCGACGCAGTATCCCACGACTTTCGGATTGAACCCGGGCGTCACGATGAATTCGGCTCCGCAGTCTACGGCCTGCCTGGCCTGGTCCACAGTGAGCACGGTCCCGGCTCCCAGGAGCAGCCCGTCGATCTTGCTCAACGCGGATATCGCATCCGGCGCCGCGGCGGTCCTGAACGTAACTTCGGCGCACGGCAGTCCGCCTTCGATCAGGGCCTGTCCCAGCGGCGCCGCGTCGGCCGCGTTTTCGATCACCACAACGGGGATCAGTTTGATTTGTCCAAGCTTATCCAGCATTTCGCTCATCGTGTCATACTCCAAAGGTTAAGAGTTCTTCATTTCTTTTATCGCCGGCCAGGCGCCGACAATATAGTCGATCATGGACCATAGCGTCACGACAATTAGCACCGCCGCGGCGATCATTGGCAGAGTTCCGGTCAGTTCGCGGCCCAGGACGTCTGTCGCCGCCGGCGCGGCCAGTGCGATGATAACCGGGATGCCGCCGCCCTGGATGATCGCCTTGAATTTCCCGCTGAACCTGGCCGACGTCGCGGCGCCCTGGCTTGCGTTTGCGATGCGGGTGTAGGCGACGACGATGTCGCGCGCGATCATGACAAAGGGGACCGCCAGCGTGATCCATCCGACCAGGGCCATCGCAAAATAGATCGCGGACCTCGACAATGAATCGACGAGCGGATCGAGTATTCCTCCGAGCCTGCTTACGGTCCCGAACCTGCGCGCGGCCCAACCGTCGAATATGTCGGTCAGTTCGGTGACAATCGCCAGTGCGATCAGGCCTGCTGCTGCGAGGGTCGATATCTGTCCGTCAGGCGCCAGCATCGCGACCAGAACGGCGAAGATCGCCGCCAGGACGACCCGGCCGATAGTCAGGACATAGGCGAGCATAATATGGCGCCCTTGGCGATCAGGCTTCTTTCAGCTCGGCCAGATGCTCCCAGCAGCCTTTGTCGACTCTGTACTTCCAGAAGGTCCAACCGTTTATGGTTTTTCGTCCGGAGATGGAGCGTGCGGCCTCGCACGGCGAATCGAACACTTCACCCGTGTCGCGACGCTTGATGGCGCCGGAGGGCATAACGTGTGCGATGAAGCGTTTGCCCCTGTGCAGCGCTCGGATTCTCTTGTCCTTCAGGAGCCCTTTAAGCGGAATGATTCGCTTGGGTTTCTTGGGTTTGGCCCGTGAGATCTTCTCGCGTGTCAGGCCGAACTCCAGGACCCTCTGGTGAACTCTCTGCCTGGAGCATCCGACGATATCGGCGATGGACTGGTAGGTCATGTACTCATCGACGAATTTCTGCTTGAGCCATTCCTTGTCCGCGATTTCGGGGTACTTGCTGGGCAGGTAGTCCTTGCGTCGCTTGCGCGGCTTGATGTTATGTTTGCGGCAGATGTAGTAGATACCCGCCAGGGTGAGCCCGAAACGTGAGGCGGCTTCCTTGGCCGTCAGGTTGTCGGATATAACGGCGTCTACGATAGCCTTGTGCCTGTCCTTAGGTCTTAGTTTTGTGGTCATGTACATTGAGCCTTGTTTCTTATGTTTACTACTCGACTGGTTTTACGTATTCCCATTTACTGCGGGTCCGACCGGCCGCCCCCATACGAACCCGTCAAGGCGACGGTTACAGCGGCGATCGGGTTGAGACTATAGTTAATCGCTGCAACGGTGTCAAGCTCTATTTCAAGA
>CAYMSH010000480.1:0-3972 GCA_964392945.1 uncultured Planctomycetaceae bacterium
GAAAGCTTCATGCTCAGGTGCGAAGGCAGGTTGGGGTCCTGGTGTGCGGGGTTGGCGCCCAGGCCCACGATAAAATGCACGCGATCGGCCTGAAGCAGCATCCGCACCAGGGATGAGGCTCCGTCTATGCCGAACTTTACGGTTTCCCTGTCGGCTCCGGACTGCAGCAGTTCGGCCGCTACAGTAAGCGTGAGTATTCCTTCGGTCACCAGGTCCACGTCCTTGATCCTGGCCAGCGGGGGAACGGTGAATCTCATTGTTTTCAGGTCTACTTCCAGCGGGTGTCCCAGATGCCTCGAGACCATTTTGGACGTGGTCCCTCCGCAGACGATGTGCAGCCCGGGACGGTCCAGGAAGCCTTCCAGTACGGACTTGTCGTTGTCTCTGGATTGGGGCGGTCCAGCCAGCACAGTGGCGCTCAGTTCGCGCCGTACTTTTATTACGATCACGCTCACGTCGTCGCCCGGTGAGTTGGAGTAAAGGTCTGCGACGGTTTCGGTGAGCTTCTGGGCCAGATCGCCGGCGGTGAGTTTCTCGTGTGCGTGCCGTTCGAGGTAGTCTACTAACTGGCGCCATCCCCAGCCCAGGGGATAGCAACCGCCTATCCCCGCGTTCAGGACACCGTCGGATACGAAGATCACCCAGTCGCCCTGTTTGAGGTCCACTACCGAATCGCGGATGGTCTTGTCGCTGATGACCCGCTCCTGGGAGACCAGGTCCAGTTGCTTGCGGTCCCGCAGGACAATAGCCTGGGGCGTGTCGAATTCGACGATTCGCGCACGTCCGTCCCGCATGAATTTCGCGATGGCGAACGTGCTGTAGGCCAGTTCCCGTATGCGGCAGACCGGTAGAGTTTGACCCAGCGTTTCGACTACTTCGGTCAGCGGGAGTTCGTTTTCCAGCATGTGCATCGCGATGCGCGTGGTCAGCGTCGCCAGGATATTGGCTTTGACGCCGCTGCCCAGCCCGTCGGAAAGCGCCATGGTCACCGCGTCGGCATGGCGCGAGATTGCAACGCTGTCGCCGCATAACTCCTCGTCGTGTTTGTGGAGTTGCTTCATGCTCCACTCGTAGAATAGTCTCACTGGCCGCCCCCTTCCCGGAAGAGGGACATCACTTTCACCAGCAGCACTTTGGTCTCGGCGGTTGTCTCGCCAAGCAGCGCGGCGATCTCCTGGGCCGTCTTCATCTGTCGCGAGATTACTTCCTGGGCCCGATCCAGCGTCTGGGCCCTGAGCTCGCGAAGACGTTTCTTGGCTTTCTCTTCTATGGATGTGTCTATGAAGATGCCGCAAAACAGGTTCTTGCCTTCGATCGGGAACAGTCCCACGCGGAAGCTCAGATCGTGCTGGGGAATCGTCTCCTGGATCATCACGTTGCCTTCGGCGGCGATGACCCGATCGAAGCAGTCGCAGTGTACGAACTCTTCGGCCTTCTTGTTGAGGAGCTCTTCGCCGTCGCAGTCGAATATGTTCAGGAAAGCCGGGTTGACGTACCGGATGAGAGTGTCGTGGTCCACGACTAAAACGCCGTTAGGCGTGTGCTCCAGAATCGCACTGGTGAGTTTGGTCGAGATGTCTACGCCATGAATCTCGCTCATTTCAGCTCGCGTTCTCCCTGCTCGTCGGCTCCTTGGGCCGCCGGGGTCTCCAGCAGCCTCCGGCGAAAGATCGCCACTGCGTCATCGCAAGTGGCGCTGGTGAACTGTTCGTCGTCGATTCGCCAGTTAACGCCCCGGCCGCCGCACTGCTCCATACAGAACGAACCCTTGAGCTCCACTTTGTCGGCCAGGTTATTTTCTTTCAGCATATCGCTGAAGCACTCGATCACGTTGCGCGCACCCTTGATGTGGCAGGAGCTTCCTACGCATACCGTCACCGTGATCATCAGCCGATCTCCCTGGTAGAGTTAAGGTTTCTTAGCCGTGGCGTCCCGCAGGAGCTCGGCGCCGCGTTGTCGGCGCTCGGCGATCCACTCGTTGATCTCCTGGAACTTCATCGCCCCGGTCGGGCATCCGGCCACGCACGCCGGCTCCAGCCCGGCCTGGGTCCGTTCTATGCACAGATCGCACTTTATCATTGCCTTGCCGTCGCCGCTGAGGTCTATAATCCCGAACGGACAGACGCTCATGCAGAGCCTGCAGGCGATGCATTTATCCTGGTTCAGCAGGACCGGGGCGTTGTCTGATTCGCGGCTTATGGCGTCAGTCGGGCATACTGACATGCACGGTGCGTCCTGGCAGTGCTGGCACTGGACCGGGATTGCTCCGCAGGGCCCGCCGATCGGTTCGACGTGTATTCGCGGCCGCGCCGATGTGCCCGGGACGAGTCCGTCGTAGATCCCATCGGCGTCGCTGTGTGCAAGAGCGCATTCGGTAACGCAGGTCTTGCAGCCCAGGCATCGATCAGGATCAGTTACAATTATCTTCGTCGTCATGGTTAAGAAAACTCCTTGCCGAGCGTATCACGCGGTTTCGGCGGCGACTTCGGCGCCGGGGTCTTTACTGTAAGGTACGGGATACATCACCGCCGGCAGATGCAAAGCTTCGCGCGCCGCGTCGATGTGATCGATCATCATGTGCGCGCCCTTGATAGGATCGCACTCGAATGCGAACTTGCCGCCGAAGTCTTCGGCGATCCCTTGGGTCAGATACTGCTCCAACGCCGGCGATCCGCCAACCGGAAGCGGCTCGCCAAGAACGGTGAACGCTCCTGATGCTACCGCGTAGAACCCGATGGCGACAGCTTTTTCGCTCATCCATTCCGGAGCGGCGGCTGCTATCGGCAGTCCGGCAAAGTCGTCGCCGAGTCCGCCTTCTTTGACGATGTTGCTGAGGATCACGAGTACGCGGCTGATGTCTACGCAGGCTCCCAGGTGCAGCACCGGCGGGATTCCGACAGCGTCGCAGACTTCCCTGATCCCTTCGCCGGCGAATTCGACCGCCGATTCGGGGCAGAGGAGCCCGGCCTTGGCGTCGGCGATCGCCGTGCAGCCGGTCGTGGCGACCAGGACGTCGTTCTTCAGCAGTTCCTGGGTCATGAGCACGTGGCCGGCGTCCTGTTTGTATCGCGGGTTGTTGCAGCCGACGACTGCGGCTACTCCGCGGAGGCGTCCGGTCATTATCGCATCATTCAGGGGCCTGTAGCTGGGACGGTATCGTCCGCCGAGGGCGGTGAAGATGTTCTCTGCGGTGAAACCGGCCACCAGCGGGCTGGAGACGTCCGGGATGCTGACTCGCGCTGTGTCTCGCTTGTCGAAGTTTTCAACCGATTCGCGGATGATGTCCTTTGCGATGTTCAGCGCGTTGGCTTCGTCGAGCTGTATGTGCTGGGCCAGCGGGAACTTGGCTTTTTTGGACGTGCTGATGAGTTTGGTGTGGAACTTCTCGGAGATCTTGCCTATTGCCGGCATGACGCACTGGATGTCGACGATCATCGAGTCTACGGCGCCAGTGGCGATCGCCAGTTCCTGCTGCAGGAAGTTGCCCGCGACGGGAATGCCGTGCCGCATCAGTATCTCGTTGGCGGTGCAGCATATTCCGCTGAGCTGGATGCCTTCGGCGCCTTTGGACTTGGCAAGATCGACCAGGTCCGGGTCGTGGGACGCGGCCACCAGCATCTCAGAGAGAATAGGCTCGTGTCCGTGGACGACGATGTTGACGCACTTGGGATCGATAACTCCGAGATTACTCCTGGACTTCAGCCATCCGGGAGTCTGGAAGAGGATGTCCTGGAGCTCAGTTGCGATCATGGATCCGCCCCAGCCGTCGCCGAGTGCGGCGCGGATGCTGGAGAGTATCAGGTTCCTGGCGTTTGAGTCGCCGCCTACGTGGGTGCTGTGCAGCAGG
The DNA here is from genome assembly GCA_964392945.1 of uncultured Planctomycetaceae bacterium. GTDB lineage: Bacteria > Planctomycetota > Phycisphaerae > SM23-33 > SM23-33 > BS750m-G57. The sequence goes on from CAYMSH010000480.1 coordinate 3,848, forward strand.
CAGACCACTTCGCGATCGATGCCGCGGGGCATAACGCCGGCTTCACGCCAGCGGGCCTTCTGGGCTTCGGGCGCTCGAGCGGTGAACTTCAACTCGCCGAACTGCTGACCGAACTGGCTCAGGGC
>CAYMSH010000481.1:0-3967 GCA_964392945.1 uncultured Planctomycetaceae bacterium
CGCGCCATCCTGCCCTTGGCTTCCTTGAGCTTGCGCAGCAGCTTGAGGCATTCGGCGTGGAAGGGGTTCTCGGCGACATAGGTTGCGGCTAAGTGGAGTTGGCGGCGTGTTTGGTGCATTGCGAAGGCCGCGGCCCACTCGACGGCCGGAAGGCCGATGACGGGCTCCTCATGGTTCTCACTGCATGCGTAAAGCAGCGCCATGCGTGTGGCGTTCTCGCAGGTGCGGCTCCACGCGGTTTGAGCCGGTTCATTGCTGTCTGTGTGCGCCTTGTCCCACTCGACTTCACCCATCCGCTGGAGTTTACTGAGGGCGTGTTCGGCGTCAGGCGTGAACGGTACGACCCTCGGGTCCGGGTGCATGTTGTATAGGTTCCCCGGCATGGACATGCCTGGTGATGACTCGGCCCACCAGCGCGCCGTCTGCAGGATGTCCTCGGGAAGATCTCTCGCCGAGCCGGGCAACTGCCCATGGCCGCGTTTGCCGATGTCGACAATGATCATCCGCGCGAACAGACCGTTGGTGAGCATCCGGAGTGACAACGCCTCGTAGAAGTACTGAGGTGTTGCGGTTCCAAACAGCGTCAGGTGCGGCTGATCGATGTGGGACGCCTCCTTCTGGCCGGCCTTGACGCGGACAGGATAGACGTCGCCGGCCGACGTGTAGAGCGTAAGCAGGATATTGGGGATCGACTCGTGCTTGTTCTCACGATCGAAGTTGATTTGGCGCAGGACGCCGTCCATCTCGTCATTCTGGAACAGCATCGCCGGGGACCGCAGCAGGGCGTCCTGAATGCCCTGGCCGGATGCGAACTTGTCGCCCAACGCAGCGATATGTCCGATCTCAAACAGCACCCGCGAGTTGACCTTGCGCGGGAAGTCCTTGCCCGTCCCGCTGCTGGCCAGCGCCAGCAGATAGATGTTCGGGCGAAGGTCGGTGGATGTCCGGACCTTCCGACCGCACAGGTACGACTGCAATGCGATAGCGCCGCAGAACGCCAGGCCGACGTTCGGATAGGGCGCTTTGGCCAGCGTGAAGTCCATGACTTGCGCCACTAGGCCGGGGATACGAAAGAGATGTTCGGGTATGGGACCGGGATCGGGCGTGTCGGACCAACAGTCGCCATTGTCGGTGTTGTCCGACTGACAATCGTCCGCTGTTTCCACAATGCCCGAGATGTCCACGCCCGTGGGAATGTCGGTCGGAGAATCGGCGCCGTATCCGAGATGTCGAAGCGATCGGGCGGCCTGTTCGTAATCTCCTCCATGATCCAGCAGCGTGTAGACAGAGAACGGAGAGTAAGCCTCGTTGGGCTCAAAAGGAGCCGCATTGGACGAGAAAACGTAGAAAACGCGTTCCTTCAGCGTAGCCGATGTTCCGGAGGTCTTGCCCGGACGCCGCCAGTATTCGTTTTCGCCGCCCTTGGTGCATGTCCAGCCGTGCTGCTGGAGCACATCCCGCACATCTCCACGATTATTGAAATCGTCGCCGGGCCTGTCGCCATTGTGGGCGTATGTCGGCGGATTATTGGCATTGTGGCCCAACAATGGCGGATTGTTCGCACTGTGGGCCGACAGTGGCGCACTGTGGCCGCTGTTGGGCGCGGCTTTCGGACCATCCACCACGGGCGGGAAGTATTCGTTCAGTTCCCAGGCGGCTTGTAGGAGAATACCGCGTTCGTCGGCGGTCAGGACGGGCAGTTTGCACAAATCGCCCTGGATCACTTCGTACCCGTAGGTGGGCGCACAGAGAAACAACCCGCCCTCGCCGCGAGTCTCGATGAGCGTGACCGGCTTGCCGTCTTCGGATAGGCGTTGGGCCAGCTTGAGGTTTCCGCAGACCTTTCCTTCGTAGCGATATGCGGTGTGACGGCCGCCGGACTGGGTCTTGGACAGTACAAGTCGCTCAAGCAGCCCCGGAGCCTTGGCCCGAACCTTATCGCACCACGCCTCAAAGAGTTCGCCGCGATTGTCGAAATCGATCAGTTCGGCCCGGCCGGAGATTTCGCCTGTCAGCACGCACAGCGCGGTGGGGTTTTGGGCGAACCAACCGTCGATCTCGCTGGCTAGCGGCAGACGCGATTGATAAGCCTTCCATGGCACGGTCGGGCGTTTCTGATCCCTTCTGGCGGGCAATACGCACAGTCCGGCGGCGAGGTACGCATTGGCGGCATTCTTCATGTCTGATGTTGCTTGTGTCTCTGTCAAAATGGTATCTCATCGCCGGCCCATTCGTAGTCCGGCAGGTTGTTGTCATCATGGTCGCTAACGCGTCGCGGAGGGATCGGGCCGAGGCTGTGGGCGATAATGCGGTCGTACTTCTCGCCGGTGACCGACCGGACGGTTATCTGCGTTGTCGGGGCCAGCGCCCCGGCGCTTGCCAGTATGGCGGCGTCCCTGGCCGTATCGGGGGCGGGCTCGTTGCTTCGGGCTCGCCACCAGGCCTTGAACTTCTCGCGGGCGTAGCCGGTGTGTTCCGGACATACCCATTCGGACTTCCACTCATTCCATCCGACCTGGTAGTCGATACGCATCGTCTTGGGGTGATCCGGCGACGCCCCTCGCTTGACGTGGAGATGGTATGCCGCATCCTGAACGTCGTACTCGGTGTCGGTGGTTTGCCCGGTGAGTATGCCAGCGTCGCTCGCTTTGGCGTCGTGTTTCTCGCGCTCCGGAGGCGGGAATTCATAACCGCATTCGGGGCACACCGAATATGCGGCGTGAATCAACTCTTGGCATTCCGGGCATTCCTTGGCCGGGGCCTCGCCGCTGGACTCACCCGGCTCCTTGATCTTCAGATCATCGACCGGTCCGTGCCGGACAATGTTGCCGCCGTAGTCCAGGACAAGGCAGTCGGTCTTTTGAGGATGCAGCCTAAAACCGCGACCGCAATTCCCCAAGACAGCGACCTTTCCATTGCGACGAGTCACTAAGGTTCCGTATTCTGTCTTCAGGCACCAGACCTCCTCAGAGGGATCGAACGGCGCCGGTTTGAATTGTGACCTACGCTTGACCAGTCGGGTTGGCCGCTGAACGCTCCCGCCAATCGAGGCCCTCGTTTGACGACGAATATGCAGGATATACTGCGGCTTGGGATCACTGACGTGCCAGTTCGTGCGCTGTCGCTGCACTCGAATGTTGCAACGATAGCCTCGCTGAATCAGCAATGCCTGTAGTTCATCAGCAAAATGCTTATGTTCGCCGAGGCACAGCGTGATCGTTTTGGAAGTCCACGGGAGGTTCTTCCGTTTACAGCCGTCGCCCAAGTTCATGGCTTCCAGTAGGACGCCCAATTGGCGTTGGGAAATGTCCCGCAGGGAGACGCGCAACGGCGACAGGAAGAATCGAGCCAGATGCCTCCATCCCTTCTTACCCTTATTGCCGCCTCGTGGATTACCAAATGGGACGACATAGGTCAGGTTGTCGGCGTATTGGGCGAAACGCCCCCTTCTCTTGTGGCGGTAGACGCGATATCCGAAACCGCAACCGTCCAGCACGGACCGGATATCATCGTTGTAAGGGCTTTGGGATGACTGAACAATGACTATGGCCTGATTGTGCGGGTTGGTGTGCCCGTCGGTGAGTTGCCAACCGATGAAGCGTATCTCATCGTCTGATAGCGGCAGCCCTGGCCCGTCGTTTTCGCCAGCCACGGGAATATAGTACGAATCCCGCAATGCCGCCAAGTCATGAGCTTCCCGTTTCCGCCAGTGACGGCAAGAGTATGATCGTCCTCGATACACCATCTCGTGCCGATCGGTAACACGAATGTCCAGGTGGGGTGATTGAACACCGTACATGCCCTCGCCGGGCGCGAGACCACGGTGGACCTTGTCCAAGGCTTTACACCACTCGATACGACCGGTTTCCATGTCGAACGCGGCAACTCGGTCGCCCCGTCGAACACCGTCGCATTTGGCCCAGCCCGTCTCCGTCAGAACCTCCGTGTCCATATCGAGACACATCTG
>CAYMSH010000482.1:0-3958 GCA_964392945.1 uncultured Planctomycetaceae bacterium
TGGGCGGATTGTAAGTTGCGGTAGTGGCCTGTCTTGCGTGGTTAACAAGTAGCGAGCAGAGGGTGGCTGGTTAGCAAACGGAGACCAAGTATAAACTCGCTCTAAGAACGATCGGTCATATGCTGGCCTCCAGATCGGGGACTCCAAAGCAGATTGCCTAGCGACCGGGTGTTGTCCATCTCTTGTTACAGTTAATCATTGTCATTAAAGAACTTATTGTCAAAAAAAGTTGAGAAAGCCCTTGTAATCCCCCGAAACAGAGGTACTGTGGCTCGGACCAGCGTCTCTTCTGATGTAAATAATGTTAGGTAAATGACTTAATGCATATACAGGACCGGGACAACATGCTGATGAGCAGCCGGATCGAGTTGCCTTGCCAGTGGAGGGCTGAGGGGAGCCCGGTACCTGTTCGACGGGTCTCACGCGGGCAGGATCGGGCGGCTGGTTCAACACCGCGTGGGTGCAATTTGAGAAAGGAACTTTGATGGATGCATGGTGGACGAAAGAAAGCGATGAATTGACACGAAGGCTTCGAATGAAGGCCGTGGCCTACTATCGCCATTCGGCTGAGATTGGGCAGGAGAACTCTGTCGAAATACAGCAGGACGCCGTTCGAGCTTTCGCCGGTCGGCACGATATCGAGATCGTTCACGAGTTCGCTGACCGGGGGAAGAGCGGTCTGAACGCCGAGGGCCGACCGGCTTTTAACGAGATGATGGAATGGGTGCGGACGCGGGGCGATTTTGACCTTGTGTTGGTCCTGGACGTAAGTCGATGGGGACGATTTCAGGATACCGACCTTTCTGCTCACTACGAATCGCTCTGCACACAGAACGCCAAGCAGGTGGTGTACACCAACATTGGGTTTCCGCGTGATGAGGATCGGCTCATCAGCCAGTTGCGCAAGAGCATCGATCGTTACCAGAGCGCCGAATACAGCCGAACTCTGAGCAAGAAGGTCTTCGAAGGCGCCGCGAAGGTCGCCATGCAGGGATATCGGCCCGGAGGCGCGCCGCCTTACGGATTCCACCGTTTGATGCTGGACGAGAACAAGCAGCCGGACCGTATTCTGCAGCCCGGCCAGCGCAAGGCCATACAGAACGGACGCGTGATCCTGGTACCCGGCGATCCCAAGCAGGTCGAGGTTGTCCAAGAGGTTTTTGTCCTCTTTGTCGAGAAGAGTTTTGACGAACGGCAGATCGCCGGACAACTCAACGCCCGAAAAATCCCGTCGCCGGGCGGTGTCAGATGGAGCGGCGGGTCTGTACGGCATATCCTGGCCAACCAGGAATACGCCGGGTGCGTGGTCTACAACAAGACAACGCAACGGTTGAAGACGAAGCCTCGTCGCAACCCAAAAGAAGAGTGGATCGTCACGGCCGACGCCTATGAGCCGATAGTATCTCCGGACTTGTTTCAGCGAGCCCAGGATATCCTCGACGGCCGCAAGCGTCGATACGGTCGCGATGAGATGCTGGCCCGCCTCCAGGCCCTTTATGACAAATACAACGTGGTCACATCCCGCATTATCCACTGCGACAACGAGTGCCCGGCGCCCAGCACGTACGCCAGCAAGTTCGGCGGCCTGAGCGGAGCCTTCCAAACGCTGTTCGCAGACGTTTTGAAGCGAGTCAAGAATGATGTGTTCCAGGCCATCAGCACCGAGGCGAAATTGGTGGATGAATACGAGGATTTTCTGGTCATTAACCAGAGCTTCACGGTTCTGATCCAGCCGGCCGTTCCGATCCCCGACGGCTACGGAGCCTTCTGGGCGTTCAGGCCGGACCACCGGCCTGCGATCGACATCACGCTCGGAGTGCCGCTTTCCAATGGCGGGCGGCACGAGATCCTCGGTTACCTCGCACTGCCGCGTCTGATGGTTCCCCAGCGATGGGTGAGGCTGTCCGGCAGCAGCGACGCTCGCATTGAACTGCAAGGCTATAACGGCCTGGACCTGATACGAGAACTCTTAGAGTGAAGGAGACGCCCCCATGGACAAGATTCCGATTCGAAGCATGTCGCAGCGTGACTATCGTATGGTTCCGATAGATAAGATCGAAGTGGTCAACTCCCGGACACGAGATAAGAAACAGTTCAATGAGAACATCCGCAGCATCGACCAAATGGGCCTCTACAAACCCATTTTAGTCAACTGCCGCAATCTCAAGGCCACCGGCATGTACGAGCTGATCTGCGGTGAAGGGCGTCTGCTTGCTCACGCCGAGCTTGGCAAGTCTCACATCAAGGCGGATATATTGGATATCGACGAACGCCAGGCGCACCTGATGACCTTGGGCGAGAACATTGCTCGCACGCCGCCGCAGACAATCGAGTTCGCTCGGGTTCTGAAGGACATGCGCGACTACGGCATGACTTGGAAGGAGTTGTCGGCAATCACCGGCAGGAGCCAACCCTATATCCAGGACTACATACGCCTTATCGAGCAGGGCGAAGAACGTCTGGTCAAGGGCGTAGAGGACGGCGCATTTCCGCTGGTGTTCGCCATGAACGTGGCTCAGAGCACCGACAGGTCGATTCAACATCTCCTGATGGACGCGTTTGATGGCGGAATTGTCAACGCTAACAATCTCGGTCGTGTCAGAAAAATCATCGAGGACAGGCTTGAGAAGGGCAAGGACCTGAACTCCAAGAAGTCCGCCGGTCCGTACACAGTCGATCGACTCAAGCGGGACATCCGAAGAATCACGCGCCAGAAGGAGTCGTTCGTCTACGAGGCCGGCCAGCGTGAGAACCGGTTGATGCGAATTCTCGTGACTCTCCAGGAGTTGAAGCACGACAAGGAGTTCTCCAAGCTTCTTGCAGTCGAGAAGTTGGCCAAGGCGCCCGCACTCAAGGGAGAGTACACCGTATGACCGTTCCAAGAGAAAACGAAGGAGAAACTCAATGAGCAAACTGAAGCCAGCCAAAGTCAAGGGAATGGACGTTCCCATCGTTAAACTCAGCCCTTTGCGGGAACGTAAGGTTAGCGCTAAGAACTACAAGAAGCTGCTGGCCAACTTGAAGGCCGTGGGGCTGATTGAGCCGCTCTGCATCTGTAGGGAGGGTGATGAATTCTTCATTCTCGACGGATACATCCGTTACACAGCGCTGTTGGAATTGGGGGTCGACAGTGTGCCGTGCCTGGTGCTTGAAAGCAGGGACCTCTACACGCCCAACCGACAGGTTAATCACCTCTCGACCAAGCAGGAGGTCAAGATGCTGCGAAAGGCCCTGGAGAAGCTCGACGAGGAGACTATCGCCCATGCGTTCGGAATGGATTCGATCAAGACGCGACTAAACACGAACCTGTACAAAGATATTCACCCCAAGGCGGCTGACGCCCTCAAGAAAGGGCTGATTCTGCAGTCTGTGGCCAGGGAATTGACCTACGTGCTCCGAAAGCGTCAGGTCGAGATAATCGAGATGATGGCCGAAAGCGGCGACTGGAGCCTCGCATTCGCCAAGGCGCAGGTCCTCAAGACCCCTCCCGGCCTGCGCAGCAAGAAGAAGAGAGTCAACACGCCCTGGAATCGCGGGCACAAGACAAAACGCGATCTTGTGAAAAAACTCACCGAGGTCGAAAAGCACTATGATTTCTATAGCCTTCTCTACCGCCAGTACGTGGGCGATCTGCTGAAACTCGCCATCTACATACGGCAGCTCGTTACGCGTCCGGTTCTTAGCGAATACCTCCAGCTTCACCACCCTCATCACTTTCGGTTCTTCGAGTCCGTACTGGCCGAGAGTGAGGGCAAGGCTGTCGGATAAGTCGTGGTGATCGGGGCAATAAACAATCCGACGGAGACTATCGGTATGTACGCCCGCCGGTCGCCTGCGACGAGAGTTGACGTTGCCCCCGACCGGAGGCTGACAATACAGAGACTTAACTGGAGACAGAGAACGGCGATGAAGCGTTTTACATACACCAACCGGGACGGCGGGGTCTACTATCCGCATG
>CAYMSH010000483.1:0-3930 GCA_964392945.1 uncultured Planctomycetaceae bacterium
TCGAACGATGCTCTATTATACTCCAGGACAAAACCTAAACCAGGAAATCCGGGTTGAATGCGTGCACGCCTGGCGCATTATCTTCCTACAGATTCTCGCCGTAGCTCCAGCCCTTGCGCACGGGCTCCTTGACGAAGGCGTTCAACTCGTCGTGATTCGTGATCTTGCCGGCCTTGGCGTCCCACTCGATCGTGGTGTTGAAGCGTTGGGCCAGTACGCCCAGCAGTGATATTTCCGTCAGCTTCGAGGCATAGTCGAAGTTCGAGCCGGGTTCCGGTCCGTCGCCTTTGATTGCGGCGATCCATTCCCGGAAGGATCCGCCTTTTGCTCTCGGAATCGTCTCGGGCGCGGGTTTGTCCTTCCAGGCTTTGCGGACTTCGACTGGCATTATTGCCGGGTGGCCGGCATGGGTTCCGCAGCCGATCAGGCCTTTGGCGCCGACCATCCAACAGGCGCGTCCCATGCTGCGTGCGTGCTCCACGCCGAACTTGTCGATCCGCCCGACTTTCTTCCAGTCCTGCGGTCCGTCGAACCAGTGCAGCGTCACCGGGCCGCGGGAGCCCTTGGCCGGGAAGGTGTATTTTATGTGGCTGCGGGTCGGAATGATCCCGTCGAGCGACTTCTGGCGCTGCACGCACTCGATCTTCGTAGGCGGGTCCAGGTCCAGAGCCCAGACCGGGGTGTCCATGGTGTGACAGCCCCAGTCGCCGAGCATGCCGGAACCGAAGTCGTAAACCGCACGCCACTTCTTGGGCAGGTACTCCGACCAGAAGGGCCTTTTCTTCTGCGGCCCGAGCCACAGGTCCCAGTTCAGCGTGTCGGGAATCTGCGAAACCGGAGGCGGCATGGTCTTGGGATTGCAGAAATGCGAGCCGCCCATGCCCGGACCGCCGTTGCCTGCGTAGACTACGCTGACCTCGCCGATCAGGCCGCTGCGATAGGCCTCAACCGACTTGCGGATGCCGTCGCCGGCGTGGCCCTGGTTGCCCATCTGCGTCATCACTTTGTATTTGCGTTTGGCCTTCTGCAGCGTTCGGGCCTGCCAGATATTGTGGGTCAGAGGTTTCTGCGTGTAAACGTGAATCCCCCGCTCCATGCAAGCCAGAGTCGCCGCGAAATGCGTGTGGTCCGGCGTGGAGACCACGACCGCGTCGATCTCTTTGTGCATCTTGTCGAGCATTACGCGAAAATCTTCGTAGAAGGGCTGCTTCTTCGTGCGCCAGTTCTTCATGTTCTCGGCACAGACAGCCTTGTCCACATCGCAAAACGCCACAAGGTTCTCATCTTTGCAGCCCTGGTTATAAGGTTGCTGGGCGATCCAGCCGCCCGAGCCGATAAACGCCACGTTCAGCTTCCCGTTCGCCGATTTCGATGATTTGCCGAGCGTGAATTTCGGGAATGCCGTACTGGCGGCGGCCGCTCCGGCGGCGGTGATGAATGTTCGTCGTTTCATAGTATTAGCCTCGTACCAGGTGGAGGGATCTCCAATTTATAAGGTAAAGCAACTCTTGTTTAACGTTCTACCGACGGGCCGTAATGCATCGCATCTTGTCCATCGTCATCAGAGTCAGTCTCTCTTGATGCGATTGATCAGCTTATTTTCGCGAAATTCTCTGTAGTACTTCTTCGTATGCGCGCCGTAGTCGAACGGTTTTGTCTTGACCATAGGCGTATGGTCCCGCGGCAGGCGTTTACGCAAGGCGGCAATGATCTCCTTGCAGGCCGGATCGCCGGCGAGGTTCGTCCATTCCTGCGGGTCCTTGTCGTGATCGTAGAGTTCTTCGCCGCCGTTGGCGTAACGGGTGTATCGCCAGCGCTGGGTGCGAAGCGAATCGTTCTTGAAACCGTGTGACGTGATCGAGCCGTGTTCCCAATCCGCCGCGGGGTTCTTCAGCAGGCCGACGAGGCTATGGCCGTCAAGACGCTGGCGCGGTTTCGGCAGGCCGCACAGTTCCACCAGCGTCGGGTTAAGGTACAGGAGATTCACCGGCGCCGAGCAATTGATTACCTGGCCTCGGGCGGCCTGCATCTTATTCGGCAGGGCGAATATCATCGGGATGCGGCAGGCCTCTTCCCAGAGTGTGAACTTGCGGTAAGTGAGCTTCTCGCCGAGATGCCAGCCGTGATCGGACCAGAGCACCACGATAGTGTTGTCGGCCTGGCCGCTGGCGTCGAGATTCTTCAGGAGACGCCCGACGAGATCGTCGGCGTAAGCGATGCTCGCCAGGTAGGCCTGCACGGCCTGCTTGTGATATCCGTTGGCCTCGAGGACCTTGTAGTAGCGGCATGCTCCTCTGCGCGGGGCTCCTTTGGGGATGTCGCTGTAGTCGTCGGCCTTTGTCGGCGGCAGCTTGATCTTGTCCAGCGGGAACATTTTGAAGAACTTCCGCGGCACGAACCACGGCACATGCGGCCGATATATCCCGCAGGCCAGGAAGAAGGGTTTTGCCCGCCCTGAGCCTGTCGAAGGGTCACGCTTCTCGCGGAGCTTCTGGGAGACAAACTTCATGCTCATCCAGTCGCCGGTTCTCTCGACTTTCTTGTCAAGCGGTCCCCAGTTGAACTCCATGTACCAGTTCTTCGATCGCGGCTTTTTGTCGAACGCGGGTTGGTATTCTTTCGCCGGTACGTGAGTGGGGGGAAACTGCAGGTTCTTGCTGGGCCAGAAATCGTCCCACGAGTCGGGATGATTCTGGTAGTGATGAAAGATCTTACCGGCGCCGGCGGTCTCGTATCCGTTTGCTCGAAAGTGGGCCGGCAGGGGGTCGGCTATCGGCAGGAGGATGTCCTGCCAGGTCTGGGTCGGGGAGTTGGCGTAACATCCCGATCGGTAGGGCGCGACGCCTGTCATCGCCGCGGCGCGTGACGGCAGACACGCCGGAGCCGCGCAATAGGCGCGCGTGAAGAGGGTTCCGCGCTTCGCCAGACGATCGATATTCGGCGTTTTGGCCTGCGGATGTCCGCCCAGGCAGCCGGTCCAATCGTTTAGATCGTCGATTGCGATGAACAACACGTTCGGTCGTTTCGGCGCATTGGCGGCATGGGTCCGCCCCAGAGCGGCGCTGGCGCCGGTCAACGCGCATAGCCGCAGAAAGCCGCGGCGTGAAAGATCCATGTTGTTCTCCTTGTGTCGGATGCTGCATTTGGAGGTAGAGTACAGGCAGTATGACATCCGATCTCGCCCTGGACAAGGAACTAGTCGGCAGGCGATCGCCATTGCGGTCATAAAAGAACGGGCGAGCCCGTATTAACAGGCTCGCCCGCGAATAATAGTCTGCGTGGTCATGAGTCGAGTGTGCAGACCCGACTCACCGGGTATGTTCGGCTTGGCGGCGACGGCTGACAATCACATTAGTGAAACCGTAGGAGCAACAAGCTCCAAACCAGCAAGCCTTGAGGAGAGACTTTGCAGACTACCATATTACTCTTTTCTACTACTTCCGGCGGCGTCTGCGAAGGATCGCCAGGGTGCCGATCGCCAGGAGACTCATCGTCGCCGGTTCCGGCGTCTGGGACAGATCCGGAATCACCGGAGCTGTGCTGTAGGTGTCGCCGAAGGTCTCACGCAGGATAACGAAGTCGTCCAGGTCCGCGTCGCCGTCATCATCGAAGTCGGCGTCGAACGGATCCTCCGGCAGCAATTCGCTTGCGTCAAGCAGCTCCTGGCCTGCCAGGCCGAAGACGAGCTGGAAGTTATCCATGTCGTCCTCGTCGACGATCCCGTCGGCGTTGGTGTCGCCGGGATTCTGGGCCGCTACTCCGAACACTGCATTCTCCAGCACCAGAGCCTCCATGCCCGGTCCGACGAACTTGATGGCAACGCCGGTCCAATCCCAGCCGGCCGGCTTGAGAATGTTAAGCGAGGTCAGCAGGGCGTCATCGATGCCGCCGCGGCCCATCATGATGTAGATATCCTCTGTGCCGGCGGTT
>CAYMSH010000484.1:0-3929 GCA_964392945.1 uncultured Planctomycetaceae bacterium
CCACCCAGCCGGTGATCAATTGCGAAAAGACCTCCGGATGGGGCGACTGCAAAGATTCGGATATCGTAGACTCCCACGTTTATAACAACGCCTGGGGCTTCTGGGAGGCGTTTTCGAAGATCGGAGCCGAGAAGAACAAAGGGACCGTGTTCACAGAAGCCGGCGCCCGCTGGAAAGCCACGCGAAGAATCCACGGCGGGGCGACTGACGTTATCTCCTGGCTGGAGAAACGCCGAGCCGCGGGCAAATCCACGCCCGGGGTCTACCTGACCTGGGAGCTGATGGTCGGCAACTCCAACTGCCGCTGGCACTGGGTCGATAACGGTCACAAGGCCGGCAAGCCCGATCCCGAACCGGAGATTCCCTGGTGCGGATTGATGTGGCCCGACGCCACGCCGGTCTCGCTGGCCGAGGCCGCCGCGTGCAAGAAGTACGTTACCGGCAAGTCGGATGCGGCGCTGTTTGAGAGCTTCGAGTCCGGCGCCAAAGGTTGGAAGTTCTACGGCGTAAAGCACATGGGTTCCAACCACGCGCTTTATGTGCCCCACAAGTGCAAAGCGGTGAAAGGCGACGCCAAGTGGACCGACTACATTTACGAGGGCAAAGTTCTCGTCAAGATCCCCTGGAAGCGTCGCGGCGCCCAGACGCCGGTCTATACCGAAGAGGGCGACCCGACGGCCGGGCTGCTGTTCCGCGTGAACAAACCGGGCCAGGAGTTCGAAGACCTGCGAGCCTACTCGGTAAGCCACACCGGAAAGAAACTCGTGCTGGGCAAATTCTCCGGCGGCGAGTGGAAGGAGATGGCTTCGTGTGATCTGACTGGTCTGAAGACCAAGTCGCGAGTCAACGAGTGGAGCTTGATCCGCATCGAAGCGATCGGTCCGAAGTTCCGCATCTGGTTCAACCGCACACACGGCGAGGCCAGCAAGGGCCTGCGAATCGAATACACCGACAAAGACGATCCGATCCTGTCAGGCGCAGTCGGCGCCGGCGCGTTCAAGACAACCGGCCTGTTCGACGATCTGATTGTGATTCCGCTGGCCAAGACCGGTAAGTAGGCAACCCGGATTTTCCGGGGCGCCTGAGATAGAAAGAGTACTGCGATGAAGAATGCGAAGTTTACGGTCCTTTGTGTGGGCATGTTGTTTGCTGCGACAACCTCCGCCCTTGCCGACACGCCAGCCGACGGCAAGAAGCTCCCGCGAGTGTTGCTGATTGGAGACTCGATCTGCGGGGGATATCACAAGCGTGTGATAAAGGCCCTGGAAGGGGCCGCCGAAGTTGTCAAAATCCCCGGCAACGGTCAGCACACGCGAACCGGGATGGCCAAACTTGATTCCTGGCTCGGACGGGCCAAATGGGACGTGATCCACTTCAACTGGGGTCTGTGGGATATCGCCTACCGCAATCCGGAATCGAAGAACTTCGGACGGCTCGACAAGAAGTCCGGCAAGCTGACGACCCCGTCCAACGAGTATGGAATTCACCTTCGCTCACTGGTCAAACGCCTTAAGGCGACCGGCGCGGTCCTGATCTGGGCGCATACCACGCCGGTTCCCCAAGGCGAGCCCGGACGGAAGGTCGGCGACGCCGCGAAGTACAACGCCATCGCCGCGAAGGTCATGGCCGAGCACCGTGTGGCGATCAACGACCTGCACAAAGCCGCCTCTGATCAGGGCTATCCGAAAAAGCCCGACGTCCACGATCTGCCCGACCTGAGCGGGCATGTAGTTTCGGCAATCAAGAAGGCGCTGGCGTCGTTGATCCCGCCGGCGAATTCGTTCTCTTTCAAGGCGATCGACTTTGACCGAGGCGTTGTCGAGGCTTGTCACGAGGTCTCCGGCGAGGCCAACGCCGGACCGGGCGTGCGCACGCCCAAGCCGGCCTGGCGGCAGAAAAAACCCTCCAACGCCGAATACGACGTCGTGCTGCCCATGGATGCGACGTACACGCTGCAGATCAAATACAGCCTCAGGCAGTCTTACCCTGTGTCGCTGTGGGTCGACGGCAAGAAGCTCGCCGAGAACATCTGCGCCCGCTCAACCGGCTTTCTCGGCAGCGAGTACGCCGAGTGGGAGGATGTGGCCGCATTGAAACTCCCGGCCGGTAAGCACACGTTTGACATCCGCGCCGAGCGGTTCCTGCCGAGGATGACGGACCTGCGTTTCGTCGCCGACCGTCCCTTGCCTGGCGGGTGGGCCTGCAAGCGGCCCAAGCGGGAGCTGTCGGCCCGCGAGTACGTTAGCCGCTACGGTGGCTACCTGCGGAAACCGTCGGACAAGATCGCGCCGAACGAACTTGCGGCGCTGCGACGGGGGATCGAGTCTCTGATCAAGACGCACGGCGGCAAGTATCGGCGCGGAGGCGAGTTCCTCGCCCGCATGACCGCGATCGAGAAGGAGCCCGCCGACACCGCCGGGCGCCGGGCGAGACTGGATCGGCTCAAGGCCGACGCGCTGCTGGCTAACCCGAAGCTGGATTTCGAGAAGATCCTGCTGGTCCGCCGCAAGGCTCACAACCTGGCGCTGCCGAACAATTTCGAGTCCAACAGTTCGCTGAACAGGAGAGACGGGCTGAGGCGGTTGGACGATGCGCTGATGACCGTTTCGCTCGACGTGATCCGTCGGAAGCCCGGCGCGGCGCCGCTGGAGTTGATCTACCAGTCCTATCGCCGTTACATCGGTGAGGTGGACCTGCACTTTGACGCCAAGAAGGTCCTGTTCTCCACATTCGACTACACCGACCCGGCCTATCAGCGCCGCCCGAAGTGGGACATCCACGAGATGGACCTTACCGAGCGCATCCCGCGTCCCGTAACCGGCGGCGATCCGGAGATCGACAACTACGACGCCTGCTATCTGCCCTCGGGCAAGATCGCATACACTTCGACCGCGGCGTTCACCGGCGTGCCGTGCCTCTACGGCGATCCGCACGTGGCGAACCTGTTCGTCTGCGACGGTAACGGCAAGAAAGCCCGGCAGCTCGGCTTCGACCAGGCCCACGCCTGGTCGCCTACCGTGCTGAGCAACGGCAGACTGCTGTACCAGCGATGGGAGTACACCGACACCCCGCACACCTACTCCCGCCTCCTGTTCCACTGCAACCCCGACGGCACGAACCAGACTGAGTACTACGGCAGCAACTCTTACTGGCCCAATTCGATGTTCTACGCCCGCCCGATCCCGGGGCATCCGACCAGGGTTGTCGCAATCGTCGGCGGTCACCACGACCCCCCGCGGCAGGGGGAACTGGTGATCTTCGATCCGGCCCTCGGCCGACACGAGGCCGACGGAGCCGTCCAGCGGATCCCCGGATACGGCAAGAAGGTGAAGCCCGTGATCAAGGACCAGTTGACGGTATTCTCCTGGCCGAAGTTCCTGCACCCCTATCCGCTGAGCGAAACCACGTTCCTGGTCGCCGCCCGGCCCGACAAGACCTCGCTGTGGGGGTTGTACCTGGTGGATGTTTTCGACAATATGCTGCTGCTGGCCGAACATCAGACCTACGCCCTGTTCGAGCCTGTCCCGCTGAAGCCCAGGGGCAAACCGCCCGTGATCGCAGATCGAATCGATCTGAAGCGGAAAGACGCTGATGTGTTTATTACCGATATCTACGAAGGACCGGGCCTCAAGGGCGTCGAACGCGGCGCGGTCAAGGGGTTACGCGTATTTACGTACAACTACGGCTTCAGAAACATCGGCGGCTTGCCCGGCGTGGTCGGAAACGACGGGCCGTGGGACGTCAAGGAAGTGCTCGGAACCGTTCCGGTCAAGGCCGACGGTTCGGTCTGGTTCCGCGTGCCGGCCAATACTCCCGTGGCCGTGCTTCCGCTGGACAAGGACGGCGCGGCGATGCAGGTGATGCGGAGCTGGTTCACCGCGATGCCCGGCGAGATTGTCTCGTGCTCCGGTTGCCACGAGTCCCAGAAC
>CAYMSH010000485.1:0-3925 GCA_964392945.1 uncultured Planctomycetaceae bacterium
CAAATTCGACGACCAGCCGGACATTAACGAGCCGCTGATCCGCGAACTTCTGGTCGGTGAGTTCATCGGCCAGCGTGAGAACGTGCTCTTAATTGGCAATTCGGGCACGGGCAAGACGCATCTGGCCACGGCCCTGGGGCTGGCCGCTTGCCGCGACGGGCGGCGCGTGCGGTTCTTCGGGGTGACGGCCCTGGTGACCGGGCTGCTGGAAGCTCGTGAGGACCGGCGGCTGGAAAGACTCTTCAAGCAGATCAGCCGCTTCGATCTGCTGATCCTTGATGAACTGGGCTACGTCCCGTTCACCAAGGCCGGTTCGGAACTGCTCTTTGAAGTCGTCAGCCGAGCCTATGAGCAGCAGAGCGTCATTGTAACGACGAACCTGCCGTTCGAGCAGTGGACCGAGGTCTGCGGTTCCGAGCGGCTTACCGGAGCGATGCTGGACCGCCTGACTCACCGGGTTCACATAATCGAGGCCAACGGCGAAAGCTACCGGTTGAAAGACAGCCAACGCCGCCTGCGGCGACGAAGGAGGGCTGCGAAATGATCGCCGCCGCTGCGGGGCCGTTCCGGGCTACGCTGCGCTTCGCCCTCCACGCCCCCGCATCGGCAAGCAAGACACAACAAACAATCGAATAGGAAAGAAACTTGACGCCCCAGACGCCTCTGGGGTATACATACGCACAAGCGCTACAATATTGCTCCGCCCAGCGCTACACAATTACTTCGCCCTTTACACAACGCCATCTGGGAAATCCCAGTTAACAACAAGGAGCTTTTAAACATGACCCCATCACCGCCTCCCACGAGACG
The DNA here is from genome assembly GCA_964392945.1 of uncultured Planctomycetaceae bacterium. Lineage (GTDB taxonomy): Bacteria > Planctomycetota > Phycisphaerae > SM23-33 > SM23-33 > BS750m-G57. Next base: position 811 of record CAYMSH010000485.1, read on the forward strand.
TGACTTTCTTCGCACAACTTCGGCGGCAGTTGCCGGAGCGGCCGCTGTTTCGCTGGCTTCCGGCGCAAAGCCGGTCGACAAGAAGAAGATCCTCAACTACAACCCCAAGATGGGATACAGGCGCCTTGGCAAGACCGAACTGATGATCTCCGAGGTCAGTCTCGGCGGACATGGCGGCCGGAAGCCGGAAGACCGCATCCCCGTCCTCGACAAGGCCGTTGAACTCGGTGTTAACTACCTCGATACCAACATGGCCAGTGAAGTGGCGCTGTACGGCAAGGCGATGGCCAAGGCCAAAGTCGGCGTGCGCGACAAATTCATTATTGGTTTCGCCAGTTGGCCGGTCAAGATCACCGAGGAATACGAAAAGAACTTGACCGAGAAGCTGATGCTCAGCGAGATCGACAAGCGTCTGAAGGCCTACAACACCGATATGCTCGATATCTGGCGCCCGGTAGGCGCTACCTGGGGCAAAGGCCAGAAGAAGATCGCCACGATGCTCGACGTAACACCGAAGACGCTCGATCTCGTGGCCAACACCTTCGAAAAGGCCCGCAAGGCCGGCAAGGTCCGCTTCCTCGGCGTATCGGCGCACAATCCGAAGGTCTTCCGCCGCGTGCTGAACGACTACCCGCAGTTCTCAGTGGTGATCTTCCCGTACCTGTTCCTTACCAAGGATTTCGGCGGCGACGGTCTGCTGAAACTCGCTGCCGATAAGGACGTCGGCGTGATCGGCCTCAAGCCGTTCGGCGCCGGCACAACGTTCGGCATCAAGCCGCGAGAGATCAAAGGAAAAGTAGACAAGCGAGCCCACGTGCTGGTCAAGGATATGCTCGCCGAGAAACGCCTGACGGCCGTCATCCCGGGCGTGAACATCCCCGAGCAGCTTGAAGAGAACGTAAAGGGCTCCTACGATCGCGGCAAGGCGACAACGCAGGCCGATCGCGAAGCTATCGAGCAGTGCACCGAGAACTACTACGCACACATTACTCCCGAGTACAAGTGGCTGCACCAGTGGGAGACCGTATGATTACTCGCAGTTCTATCGCTCTACTGTTCGGCTCGGGTCTGGTCTGTCTGATGATGCTGGGGTCGGGGTGCCTGACCGAATCTCCGGTGGCGAAGCCCTCTGCAAAGCCCGCGACCGATCATGCTGCCAAGCCTGCTGCGGCCGCCAACAATCCGTTGGGCCCCAACGCCGCGTGCTACGTCTGCCATATGACATACGTCAAGGAGCCGATGTCGCGCTTGCACCTGAAGCATAAGGTCTACTGTATCGACTGCCACGGACCCAGCATCGGCCACGCCAACGATGAAGACATCGGCGCCACTAAGCCCGACAAGTACTTCAAACGCGGACAGGTCAACGCTTCCTGCCGCAAGTGCCACTCGGACCACGACGCCAAGCCGGAACTGGTGATCAAACGCTATATTGATCGCAAGCTGACGACAGACTCGCCGGTCTGCACCGACTGCCACGGTCAGCACCGAATCAAACGCGAAAAAGACGCCAAGCCGGCGGCTAGATAGCGTTTGCTCGGGCGATTCTACTGCTGCTTGAACGCTGCGATCTCTCCGTTGGCAAGCGCCGCGTAGAGTTTTCCGCCTGCGACGGCGAGCCCGTCCCATACTGTTGGCGCGGCGAGTTTGTATCTGGTTAGAACCGCTCCGTCTTCTGCGGATATCGCGACTAGAACGCCTTCGGTGCGTTTTCTCGGGTCTATCACGTCCGGCATGCCGGCGGCGAACAGGACGTCTCCGGCCCGCATGAGTGCAGTCACCCTGAAGTCCAGATTCCTGGTCCACGACGCGGGCGATCCCTTATTAGAGATAGCTCTGCCGCTCCCAATCCATAGCAGACTAGAGCAACGGATATTGTATCTCGACATGCCGATTCACACAAGAAAAACCTTTATCCCTTCACACTCCCCGGCAAAACTTCGTATGTCGTAAATTCATGCCCACAATGCCGACATATCCGGCGCCGGGCGATCTTGCCGCCGGCCTGCGGGCGGGTGTATAGCGTACGATGATATCGGCAGCCGCACTTACGACACTCGATACCCCAGTTGTATTCTGTCGCATCCTTGCTCATTGCCGTTTCCTCCGCTGGATATCGTCCAGGGAAACCCGCTTCCGTCGCGGCGGCGCCTCTATCGGCTGGTGGACGCCGCCCAGTATGACCCCTTGTATCGAAGCCGCTACCGCACAGCCGACGAGACAGTCGAGCCAGTGGTTGTCCGGCCGTAGCGGTTTGAGCCGCCATTCGCGCACGTCGCGGCCGTGGCCGTGGGTGAGGGCGGAAGTCTCGGAGCCGGCGACGTGCTGGGCGAAAAGCGCGTGGTTGGTTCGCTTGGTGCCAAACAGCGTCAGCGCGCCTCGGTCGCCGGGGGCGGTGGCCAGCCGGGCGTGGACGAACGACTTCCAGTAGTTCGTGTCGACAAGGACGTGGGGGAACTCGCCGCTTCGGCGGATGCTCGGGGTATACCAATGGTGGCCGTGGGTTTCGCCGGGCTTGCGCCTGTAGGCGCTCATCGGCTTGCGGCCTGCGGTTATCCCCACGCCCTTCGAGAGCACCATCGCCGTCCCGCCGGTCTTGTGCTTGACGGCCGCGACCACGCCGGGGAGATAGCCCGAATCGACCAGCAGCTTCTCGATCCGCAACAAGCCGCCGTCGGCGCGCTGCCAGTCGCGGGCGAGAGCGTCGGAGACGAGCTTCTCCAAGCCCGCCTGGATTGCGCCTTCGACGCCAGCGCCGGGGGCTTGCTGCGCGAGCGTGCGCCTCGCGTCGCGCAATGTGAAATGCGAGCGCCGTTGGTCGGGCTCGGTCCCGTAGTCCACCACGTAGCCGGTGAAATCGGGTTGCCATGCGCAGACGCACCAATACAGCAGTTTGTCGTGCACATCCGCAAACATCGTCAGATGCGTGCAGGCCAGCGGGATTTCGCCGCGCTTGCGGCCGTTGTAGAGACCCTGGACGTCTTCGGGCGTTACAACGTCCTCGATATCCTGTTGCTGGACGGGTTCGTTCTGGTACTCGGCGAGGAAGGCTTCTTCGTCCCGCATTTTCAAGTTCATCGCGTGCTGGAGCGCCGAGAGTTCCTTGTCCTTGTCG
>CAYMSH010000486.1:0-3923 GCA_964392945.1 uncultured Planctomycetaceae bacterium
AAGGACCTGCCTCAAGCGATCCGCAAAATGCTCGAGCGGATCCCCAGAGACATCGCCCCCGGCGCCGAGCCGAACGTGTCGGTGAAAGCCAAGACCGTGATCCACACCAAGGACTCCAAGGGTTCAGATGTTCGGATAGAGACCGACGAGACCGGCAAGATCACAGTCCGCCGCAAGCAGACCAACGACGCCGGAGCCGTGAGCGACGAAACGAAGACCTACAAGGACCGCGAACATCTCCGCCTGTCGGACCCCGACGCCTTCGAACTGCTGAAGAAGACCAACGTGAAGGTCTTCACCTCCGTCAAACCTCCCCAGCCGGGAAAACGCCCCCGCGGACCTATGCCCCAGATCAGGCTGTTCACCGGCGGCGATCACGCAAAGCTCAACAAGGATATCCGCGAGAATATCCTCAAGAGCATCGAACAGATGGACCTGCCCCAGGACATGAAGGACCAGATCATCAAGCAGCTGCAGGCCCAGAAGAAGTTCCAGGGCGACGATAACGGGAAAGACGCCAAACCGAAGGCGAAGAAGCCCGCAAGAAGAAGGAAAGCCAAGACGCCAAAGAAACCCGGCAAACCCAAAGTGGAAAACACCAGCGCCACACACGTATAGATATTTTCGAATTCGACTGCGGATTTGAGATTTCAGAATTCAGCGGCGGCGGCTAACGCACCAGGACGCGGAACGTTGGTCGTCGCCGCTTTTTCAATCGCCGACCTCTAGAGCGAGCCCTTGGTGCTGGGGATCTGGCCGGCCTGGGCCGGGTCGATCGATTTCGCCTGCCGCAGGGCGCGGGCCAGGGCTTTGAAGATCGCTTCTGCTATGTGATGATCGTTTGAGCCCCTGGGCACAGTCACGTGCAGGTTCATTCCGGCAACCGCGGCCAGTCGCGTGATGAACTCTTCGATCAGCTGCGTATCGAACGCACCGATCTTGTCGCCGATGAATTTCACTTCGAAGACCACCGCAGGCCGCCCCGACAGGTCCAGCGACACTTCGGCCAGCGCTTCGTCCATCGGGACAGACGCCGAACCGTAGCGGTGAATGCCGGCCTTGTCGCCGAGAGCTTCGACGAGCCCCTGGCCGATGCATATCGCAACGTCCTCCACCGTGTGATGATCGTCTATGTGCAGATCGCCTTCGGCGTCGACCGACAGATCGATCAAGCCGTGCTTGCCGAGATGATCGAGCATGTGATCGAGAAACCCCACGCCAGTGGCGTTTTTGACCTGTCCGGTCCCGTCAAGATCGAGGCTGACGGTTATCGCCGTCTCGTTAGTGGTGCGTTGGATTGTCGCTGTTCTTGCTTTGTCGCTCATGTTCACGCTCGGCGCCTTACGCCTATATTTCCTTCAGGGCCGCAACCAGTGCGGCGTTCTGATCGTCTGTTCCTATTGTTATCCGAAGCTTGTCGGCCAGGATCGCCTGATGTTGGAAGTATCGGACCAGAATTCCGCGAGCCTTTAACGCTTCGTAAATTTCGGCCGCGTTTCCCAGCGGCGGGCGGACCAAAAGGAAGTTCGCATCCGAGACGGGGAACGTAAAGCCCAACTCCGCCAGCTCGTCGCCGAGCGCCTCGCGAGAAGCAATCACTTTTCGCGCGTTGGCGTTCTTGTGGTCCTGGTCGATAATCGCCGCTGTGGCCGCGGCGCACGCTACGGCGTCTATGTTGTAGATCGCCTTGGTCTTCAGGAGTCCGTCTAGTATCGCCGGCTGAGCGACGGCGAAACCCATCCGCAAACCGGCCAGCGAATAGCCCTTCGAAAGCGTGCGGAGGATGATAACGTTATCGTGCTCGGCGGCCAGGGTCAGTGCGTTTCCGCTCGAGAAGTCCGCGTATGCTTCGTCGATCACCAGCAGACCGGTCAACCTCCCGGCCAGGTCGTCCAGGACATCGATCGGCGTGAGCACGCCGGTTGGACTGTTCGGGCTGGCGACGAACGTTACGTCGGCATCGACCTCGGCCAGCCGCTGCGCCGCTTCGGTCGGATCGCAGTCGATCGGAACGCACGTTGCGTTTTCGATATTCGCCTGGACCTCGTAGAACTCGAAAGTCGGTATCGCAAACGCGACTTTCTTACCCGGCTGGAGGCACGCCCGCGAGATCATAACGAGTATGTCGTCGCTTCCGTTGCCCGGTATCACCCGATCGACAGGCACATCCAGAACGTCGGAGATCGCCCGGCAAAACCGGCGGGCCATCGGGTCGGGGTAGCGTCTAAGGAGATCCGGGGCCAGATCGCGCATAGCCCCAACCGCCGCCGGCGAAGGTGGATACGGATTCTCGTTTGTGTTTAGTTTGATGATCTTCTCGCCGGGCGCCGGCTGGGCGCCGGGCACGTAAGGAGTCATCTTGTCGATATTTTCGCGAAAGTATGACATCGCTGTTCTACTCGTCTGTTGGTGATTGTTCAGTTCGGATTCGCACTGCGTTTGCGTGCGCCGTGAGCCCTTCGCGCGTGGCGAAATCTATGACGTCGCTCGCGTCGTCGTTGAGAGACGCCTGATCGTAGCTCAGCACGCTTGCGGCTGTCAGGAAGTCGTTGCAGCTCAGCGGGCCGGAGAACTTCGCCGTACCGCCTGTAGGCAGCACGTGCGACGGACCGGCGTAGTAGTCGCCGAGCGGGACAGGCGTGTATGCGCCGCAGAAAGCCGCTCCGGCGCTGCGGATCTTCGCCAGCGCCGCAGTGTCGTCGCTCGTAATTATCTGCAAGTGCTCAGTGGCGAAATCGTCGGCGATCCGACAGGCTTCGTCCATGTCGGAAGTGATGATTATTCCGCTGAACGCTTCGAGGCAACTGCTCGCCTCGTCGCTGCGTGACAGCAGAGGCGTCTGCGTGTCCAGTTCGGCGTTCACCGCTTCGGCAAGTTCGCCGCTTGGCGTTACGAGTATCGCAGAGCCGGGATAGTGCTCGGCCTGGGCCAGCATGTCGGCGGCTATGAAGTCGGCCCGCGCGGTCTCGTCGGCCACGATCAGCACCTCGCTGGGCCCGGCGACTGAATCAATGCCGACACGCCCGAAGAGCTGCCGTTTGGCCTCGGCGACAAACGCGTTGCCGGGCCCGACGATCTTGTCGACAGGTGCAATGGTCTCTGTCCCGATCGCCAGCGCGGCCGCTGCGACCGCCCCGCCGAGCCGATAAACTTCCGTAACTCCCAACTCACCGGCCAACGCCAGCACCATCGGGTTGAGATCCCCGCCGGTTGGAGGCGAGGCGATTGCGATCTGCTCAACACCGGCGACCTGGGCCGGGACGATCGTCATCAACACGGTTGAGGGGTATATCGCCTTGCCGCCGGGCACGTAGACCCCGGCCCGGGCCATCGGCGAATATCGCACGCCGAGGGTCCTTCCACCGCGTTTCAGCAGCGGCGGATCGGTTATAAGGATCGACTCCTGGTACTGGCGAATGTTACCCGCCACACGCCGCACGAGTTGCAGGAACTCTTCGTCGGCGGCTTTGTGCGCCGCGTCGATCTGCTCTTGCGAAACGCGGATGCTGTCCGGCGTGATCTCGGCCCGATCGAACCGCGAGGTCATCGCGGCCGCGGCCGCATCGCCGCCGGTTTCGACATCATCGATGATATCGCGCACGATCGCGCGCACGTCAAGCTCTCCGCCGCCGGCGGTCAGTTCGCCTTTACGGAGTAGATCCCGAAGCTCAACAACAGCGGCCAGGCCGTCGGGACTGTTAGTTTTGATAATAGAAATATCCATGATTCAAGCCAATTTAAGCACCACGTCGACTTTTTGCAATCCCCAGCCAAACCGCACGCGTCCCGACAACCCAAAACCCGCCGATGTTTCCGACAACCTCGCCGACCCGACAGGACCTTCACACTCCATTGGCCGGATCGTCGCAGAAGCTTTCTCAGCGACGCTTTGCCCAAAGATGAGCCGTTCGGTGGCTATAATT
>CAYMSH010000487.1:0-3923 GCA_964392945.1 uncultured Planctomycetaceae bacterium
TTCTTGACCTTGGTCTTGAACAGGTGAGGGGTGCCAATGCTATTGACGGCCGGGGCGGTAAGCTTCCACGCGGCGTCGAGCCAATGCTTGACGGCGAATACTTTGTGCTTGCTCCAGTCATAGATGCCGGGTGCGTAGGCGACCATGTGGGTGGTGCCTTCTACCGGCGAGGTGATCACGGCCCATGTTTGACCGGGCTTGAGGACCACGTCATCGGAGGGATCGTCATTACCGCGCGTCAGCGTGTGACTGAAGTTGTTGGTGTGCGTAATCGCGAAATTGTTGGTCACCTTGTGACCGCGGGTCGAACGCCAGCCGCTTTCGTCAACTTCGACGATCGTGCCGACGCTGCCTTCGGGAATCAGCCATTCAACGCGACGGTTGGGCAGTGCCTTACCGTCTTTGTCTTTGACTGTAGCTACAAAGACATGCTGGGTACGAACGGGATTCACATCCACTATGGGAGTGATCTCGATCGAGGCGGCGTACGGATCCCAGTTGGTGTAATAGCCGCCCTCAGCGGGCTCGCCGTGCATGCGTTCAACATCGCCCGGCGCCAGGGTAAAGGAATGGGGGAAATGGGTCCTGCAACCACCGACCAGTGCTACAGTCGTGACTGCCAGAGCCATCACAATACATCCGATCAACTTCTTATTCATCATCTGAAGCTCCTTTCGCTCCCGAACGCCCGAACAGGCGAACGTCCACAATTCTGTTCTTATTCGTCTAATGCTCAATATGATGGACACTATTAACGATCTTGCAAGGGGCGCCTTTGGAATTAAAACCACCAAACGCGATCCCTAACGTCAAATTGGCCCTTACCAGGCCCAATCTCGGGTGCAGCCTTACCGTACCGTTATCGGGCAAAACGAACCGCCTCGCCAGATTAATTGTAAAATCAACTGATCCTGCGAGTTCAATTCATTATAGGCAGGGTAATGCGGGCCGTGCAATAATGCAAAAAAATTCCGACGAAATGCGATACATATTATACTTGAATGGACACTTCACAATCCGTCCAACCCATGTCAAAACAAGGACATTGGCCGATATCCCAGCCCTGCCAGGCCCGGCGGGATGGTCCCAGGCACGTTCACCCGCCAATCGCGTTTGGCCCTATTCTTGCCGCCAAATCGCGCCTCTTGCCGCCGCTGGAGTGCCAAACAACCTTACATCCTTGAGCTTACCAAGCCCTTCAAGGGGTTTGAGGCTGTCAACTCTGGTAAAAGAAAAATCCAAATACTCCAAATTTTTTAGACTCGCCAGAGGTTTTAGGGAAGACACCCTCGTTTTTCCGAGACTCAGACGCCGCAGTTGAACCAGCCGCCAGAGCGGGGAAATATCGCTCACTCCAGTCAGGACCAGATCCAGATTCTCCAGGCTGGTGCATCCGGCAAGTGGGCTGATATCCGTAACCGGCGAGCCGAAAAGATTCAATTGCCGAAGAGCTTTCTTATCTTTCAGCGGCCCGATATCCGATATCCGCGTCTTCGACAGCCCGAGTTTCTCCAGCCTCTTCATACCGGCAAGAGGCTTGATGCTGCTGACTTTGGTCCGATCGCACCAGAAATACCACATGTCCGGCAGGTTCGTAATCGGCGCCAGATCAGACACTTGGGTTCCTTCAATTGACAGAGACCTCAAATGGATCATCCCTTTCAGAGGCGTCAGGTCCGAGACGCCGGTGTCTGTCAGGAAGATCTTGGTCAGGTGCGGAACGCCCTTGAGTGCGGAGATGTCTGTTACCTGCGAGCTTTCAACGCTGAGCCACCAGAGGTTCTGCAGGCCAATCAGCGGGGTCAGATCTTTTACCTGCGTAAAACGCAGGTCCATGATCCTGAGTTTGGGCATGTGTGCTGCAAACGATATGTCTTCTATGTCCAGGCCGACAAGGCTCAGTTCGCGAACCGACGCGAGGTCCTCCAGGGTGACATCCGCCGGGGCCTTCTTGATTTCCCGCCCAACAGCAGTCCTGACAACCTGGGGGATCACCGGCTTCAGTCGTCTTGCCGGGGCCGGAGCGGGAGGCGACGACGAGAATAGTCCATCACATCCGATCGATACACACATAGACGCAAGCAAACCGATCGCCATCGCAACATTACGCATAAGCCCGAAGCTCCTTGTAGCCCATCGACCCTTGTCATCCCGCATTCGCGCACACCGCGAACCGGAGGGATGATTCTATCGATGTTCGTCGGCGAACTCAACGCGGTCTTAGCGACGGAGCCTTCGGCGTTTCAGGAAACCCGCCCCCGCGGCCAACATTATGAGTGTCGTCGGTTCCGGCGCGGAGACCGCCAACCCGGCCGCCGGAGCAGACGCAAGCCCTGAGCCGAAGTGGGCTCGCATGACGGCAAAGTCCGCCAGGCCGACAACTCCGTCGCGATTGAAGTCCGCCGACTCTTCGCCCGGCGGGCCGCCGAACTGGGCGACGAGGTTGTCGTAGTCCGCATCGTCAACGAGATAATCTGCGTTGGTGTCTCCCAGCATGTCGGCTGTCACGGCGATCACGGTCAATACCGTGTAACCGTTCAGGGCTCCTGATGTGTGGAACTCCAGCGTGTAGTCCACGCCGTCTGTCGCACTGGTGATATCGACCCATCCCCAGGCGGATTGGTCCCAGTAGTTGATCGCGTCTGTCCCTGCGATCAGGTCCAGGAAGTCGCCCAGCGAATCGTCGCCCTGGCCGTGAAGAGCGAGCATGCCGCCGGCGCCCATGCGAACGGATGAATCCGCCTCGTCGTTGTCCCCGATCGTAAGCTCGTCGGCGATGCGCACCAGACCGCCGTTGAATATGTCCAGGGTTCCCTGGCTTTCCTGGCCGACGTAGAACTCGCCGAAGTTCGTCCAGGTTGACCCCGGTCCGTCGACAGTCACCGACCCGCTCGAATCTTCGTACGCTCCGATATAGCAGTACGTGTTGGAGACCGTCGCTGAGCCGACAACATTCAACGATCCGACGCCGTCATATCCGACATAGAGTTCGCCTGCGTTGGTCCACGTCGAACCCGATCCGCTGATCGTGGCCGCACCGAGCGAGTCGGTCAAGTCGCCGATTATAGCGTTGCCGCTGGCCAGCTCGCCGCCGTCGGTGACTTTCAGTTCGCCGCGGCCCTCACCACCGACATAAAGGTATCCGGAATTCGTCCAGGTCGAACCGGCTCCGGCGACTGTCACCGTTCCGACACCCGCCTCTTCGTAACCCAGGCAACTGGTGACGCTCGACATGTCGCCTGAGCCGACAACGCTGACTTCGCCGGCGGCGTCGGACCCGATCGTGAGTCTCCCGTCAATATCGACCCCCGCCCCGCCGACGACAATCTCGCCGCCGGTCAGGCTCACAGTCCCGGGCCCCCAGACCTTCAGCAGATCCCCGGCATCGACCACGCCGCCGTTCCGCACGTTTAACTGTCCGGTACCGGCCGGCCCGGTCGAGCCGCCGCCGACATATAGTGAATCCGTGTTGCACCACAGCGAATCAACGCCATCGACGGTGGCTGTACCGCTTCCGCCGAAACCGGCGCCGATGAGGCCGGTATCGTTCAACACGTAACCGCCGCCGAGGACATTGAGCTCTCCCGAGCCGTACTCTCCGACAGTCACGCCCCGCTCATTGGTCCACTCAGAACCGGCGCCGTCGACAGTGACGGTGCCCCCGCCGCCATAGCCCAGAAGCCCGCTCCTGCTCGACACGGCGCCGCCGTTAAGCACGTTCAGCGTCCCTTCGCCGATGAAACCAAGGTTCACGACACCCGAGTTCGTCCAGGTCGATCCGACTCCGTCGACAGTGGCCGTGCCGACTCCGGAACCGTAGAAGCCGATGTCCGCGTCAGAATTCGACACCTCCCCGCCGCCTACGATCACTAGTGTGTCGTCAGTTTTGATTGTATGGGTGAGGCCTTTTTTGCCGATCTTTC
>CAYMSH010000488.1:0-3903 GCA_964392945.1 uncultured Planctomycetaceae bacterium
CTGCGGCGGACCCGGCTGGAAGCAGTTTGACGACATTCAAGTCGGCAAGCCGCTTGCGGCGACACTGCCGGGCCGGATGCATCGCACGCCGCTGGGCGCCGGATACATCGGATCGCACAGCGGATCGGAGTCCTTCTGGGGTTCCAGCGCACGGGTGGCCGGCGTACTGGCCGACAGCGACGATCGGGTAACGGCCCGGGCCTGCCTTACCGTGTCGGTGGCACACCGTCTGCTCTACGTTCAGACTAGCTACAGGTACATAATTGAAGCCGATCCGGCGTTCCGACCCGGAAACGACACAGACCGCGGCGTTGCCGAGGGGCTGAAGTTCGTCGCGTCGGTGAGTCAACGCGTCGTCGGCAAACCCGCCGGGGTCTCATCGCTGGCCGACAGGGAGTCCGTCGGCCCGATTGCCCGTAACGAAGTGGACCGCTGCATATCGCTGATGTCTGTTGCGGTAGCCGAATCACGCGGCGGGTTCGGAGCCTCGGACATGGGTATGGAAATAGGCGAGCCCAAACGCTCGGCCGGAGCGTCAGTCAGGTTCTCTAAGGGACTGAACCAGTCGCTTGCGGTAAACATGGCCGCTCGGGAAGTCCAGGAGCGCTTAGCGGGCCTGCCGGCAAGCTCCGGCGGCGGCAGACCCATACCGTTTACTCCGTCAAGTGTTCCTGAAGCAATGCTTTACAAGCATATTCTGCTCAATACTCTCGCCAGGCCCTCCAGTCCGCAAGACGCCAGGGGCGCGTCAAACGCGCTGGCGATGTATCTCATGTACGCCCACGAAGACGTTTTGGAGTTGCTGGCCGATCCGAAGACCTACCCCGCGTCGCTGGCTGTCGGCGCTGACAAGCGTTTCAGAACTCTCGGCGGTATAAGCGTGCGAGTGACGGCGCCTGCGGCGGGACGCTTGAAACTCGAAATCAGCGGTTCGGTTGTGCGTGAGCCGGCCATGACCGAATCGGATATGGGCTCCTGACTGCGGAAAAAAGCTTATCGGCAATTGCCTGCGACCCGGTCGATGCGTATTATGTGATGTTTCCAAACGACTCAAAAGAGACTACTGCAATGAGCACCCAAGCCGCCTCTGTCGAGAAATCTGAAACGATCGTCATCCTGGACTTCGGAAGCCAGTACGCACAGCTGATCGCTCGGCGTGTTCGCGACAGCGGAGTTTACAGCCTCCTGGCCCACCCCGACGTGTCGGTCGAGGAACTGAAGGACGTAAACGTAAAAGGGCTGATCTTCACCGGCGGTCCGTCAAGCGTCTACGAAGACGGAGCCCCGATGTGCCGACGGGAAATACTCGATCTCGGCGTGCCGATCCTTGGCATCTGCTACGGAATGCAGGTTTCGGCGCACCTGATGGGCTCGAAGGTTGACTCGTGCGAGTCACGCGAATACGGGCGAACCTCGCTGCGGGTGACTGAGGCCGACGGGCTGCTGAAGAACATTCCCACCGATACGACGGTATGGATGAGCCACGGCGACCAGGTCCAGAAGATCGGCGAGGATTTTATCCCGCTGGCTCAAACGCCCACGTGCCCCATTGCCGCAGTGAAACACAAGACCCGCCCGTTCTACGGCGTGCAGTTCCATCCGGAAGTTACGCACACGCCTCACGGCGCAGAGATTTTCACCAACTTCCTGTTCGACATCTGCCGATGTAACGGGCTGTGGAAGATGAGTTCCTTCATCGACGCGGTAGTCGCTGACGTGCAGTCCCGCGTGGGTCCGGACGAAAAAGTCATCTGCGGACTCTCCGGCGGGGTCGATTCGTCTGTAGTCGCCGCCATGCTCCACAAGGCCGTCGGCGATCGCCTCGAATGCATCTTTGTTGACAACGGGCTGCTGCGCATGAACGAAGTCGCACTCGTCGAGAGCACGTTCAAGGATCATTTCAAGCTGAACCTTACGACGGTTCGAGCGGCGGACCTCTTCCTCGACAAGCTCAGCGGTGTTAGCGAACCGCAGGAAAAGCGCCGCATTATCGGCCACACGTTCATTGATATGTTCAAAGACGAGGCCTCCAAGATCAGCAACGCCCACTTCCTGGCCCAGGGCACGCTCTATCCCGACGTTATCGAATCGGGCCATTCGCTTGCCGGCACCGCCGCCAACATCAAGCTGCACCACAACGTAGGCGGACTGCCCGAGCAGTTGGGCTTCGAGTTGATCGAACCGCTGCGAGACCTGTTCAAGGACGAAGTTCGCCAGGTAGGCGAGTTGCTCGGTCTTCCCGAACACTTGGTCTGGCGCCATCCGTTCCCGGGCCCCGGCCTGGCGGTGCGATGCCTCGGCGAGGTCACTGAAGAGAAACTCGATGTCCTGCGTCGCGCAGACAACATCTTCCTCGAGGAGATCGTCGCCAACAACCTCTATCGCCAGACTTCCCAGACATTCGCCGTGATCCTGCCTGTCCAGTCTGTCGGAGTCATGGGCGACGGTCGAACCTACGAAAACGTAGTCGCCCTGCGTTCGGTCGACACCAAGGATTTCATGACCGCCGACTGGTCGCGAATCCCCTTTGAAGTGCTGGCCACGGTCTCTAACCGGATCATCAACGAGGTCCGCGGCGTCAATCGCGTGGTCTACGACATAAGCTCAAAACCGCCGGCCACAATCGAGTGGGAATAGCTTTCGGGCCTGTCGGAGGCCGCCATGTTCTGGCGAAGAAAATCCTACGAAGTGCTTCCGGCGCTGTCGGTTCGAGGGCCTGAACTGCGTCGATCGATGCGCCTGGTGACGGCCGCCTGGATGATGGGCGTTGTCTGGATGTTCGCAGTTTCGGGCAGCCGCCTGAACCTCTTCGGGCGAATGCTCGGATTCAACGATTTCCACTTCGGAATGCTCACGGCTCTTACTTTCCTGGCGACGTTTGCACAACTGGCTGCGACAATACTGCTCGAACGAAGCGGTCTGAAGAAATACCAGTTCCTGTTCTGCGGGCTGATTTCGCGCTTCATGTGGGTCGTCATCGCCGCGATTCCGCTCATCTTCCCGCTCCCCTCGCCGCTGGCGGTCTGGAGCATGCTCACGCTGGTGCTGATCAGTTCGCTGATGCTCTCGCTTGCCACTCCCGCCTGGCACACCTGGATGGGCGATCTGATACCGCGCCGAATACGAGGGCGCTACTTTGCGGCCAGGAACGCATTCACGCTGCTGGTGAAGGTCCCGGCGGTGATATTCCTCGGCCTCCTTCTGGACGGCGTGAAAGTCGCCGCCGCCGACGGAGCGTCAGATCCGATAATCACCGCAGCGGCCCAGCCGACGCTATTGTGGTGCATATGCGGGATATTCCTGGCCGCCGGTCTGCTGGGAATGGCCGACATCGCCCTGTTCTTCCGGATCCGAGAAGTCGTAGGCACCACTCCCGGGGGGCCTCGCACCCCGGCGGTCGATATCCGCGTATCACCGCCGACACGCAAAGGTGCCTTGAGTCGCTTCGGCCACGGACTGCGGTACTTGCGAGCGGTCTTTCGAGAGCTCCTGCTCGACCCGCTGGGTGACCCGGTGTTCCGCCGATACGTCGCCTACGGGGCGACGACCATGTTCGCGCTGACAGTCGCGGGCCAGTACTTCTGGCGAACGCTGCTGGAGAACTACAAGTTCGGCCAACTCGGCGCCGATTTTCTTTTCGTGGTCATGGGACCGGTATCCAGCCTGATGTCTCTGCGTCTGATCGGCCGACTGCTGGACAGATGGGGACGCCGACCCGTCCTCCTGCTTGGCACTACGCTGATCGTATTCTCGGTCACCCCGTATTTCTTCGCCACACGCCACACCCCGGCTCCGCAGTTCGTGCTGGACGCATGTAACTCGATTGCATCGCTGGTAGGTTCAATCGGCGGGCGCGGCGACGTTGTCTGGTTCACAAGCAACAGCCCGGTAGGCGCCTGGCTG
>CAYMSH010000489.1:0-3869 GCA_964392945.1 uncultured Planctomycetaceae bacterium
GGCCCTGTCGGCCTTTCAGGCCTGAACCGAACGGCACGGTAAAATGGCTAAACTGGACAACAGGGAATGTCCAATTTCCAAGTAACGTCAACGGCGACAGCAACGGCGACGGCGGCGGCAACGGCGGCGGTAAACTAACAGGGAGGTGTTATGGGAAATACGCAGAAGTATGACTTGCAGGATCGATTGATTGATTATGCGATCCGAATAATCAAGCTTTCGACGCATTTGTCTAAAGATCTTGCTGGAAAGCACATTTCATTACAGCTATTGCGAAGTGGAACATCTGTCGCGGCCAACTATGGCGAAGCCCAGAGCGCTGAATCGAGAGCTGACTTTGTTCACAAGCTGAGATTATCTCTCAAGGAACTTCGCAAAACGGAAGTATGGCTCAAAATCATCTCGAAAGCCGATCTAGTCAGTTCCCCAACTCGTCTGGCGCCCCTCTTACAGGAAACAGATGAACTGATATCCATTCTCTTCAAGAGCATAGAAACCGCAATAAGCAAAGGAAGACACAAATAGCCGCAGCCGTTGCCACAGCCGTTGCCGTTTTCGTCGCCGTTGCCGGCGCCGTTGTCGTTACTTGGAAATTGGACATTCCCTGTTGTCCAGTTTAGCCATTTTACGCCGCTTGGCATAACGCATATAAAAGGGCTTGCGACGGATCGTTCAATTTCCATCGCTGACGGGAGTTGAATTTAAGGCGTTCCTCCCATAAAGCCCGGCGAAGCGTCGCAAGCATGTCACGATACGACGGGACCACTTTCGTGGTGTACCAAGGTGGTGTTTCCAGTTCCAACCCGGCCTCCTGAGCCGGATGTTTAAGGTACCAGAGCTTCACCAAAGTGCTTATCAGCATCGCCAGCGGCGCCTGTCTGGTCACCGTCTGAACACTCCAGCCGCGTGTACGCTCCATGCCCATCTGCTGCTTGCTCTCCTGGAAGCACTCCTCGATCCCCCATCGATCGTAAAACGCCTGGATGATCTGTTCATCACCCAGCGTCGCATCGCTGCATATCGCTCGGAAGGGGTCCTCCCGACCGCTCGGGTCCTCAACAAAAACAACTCGCACAGGCTTGGTGCGGCAGACATGATACCACTGGCAGGTCAGACCGCAGAATCGGACTTCCACCGTTCGGCCTTGCTTGCAAAGGGTCGCCCTGCGCCACTTGCCGGCAGCGGCCAGTTCGTCGACAGGACCCAAACGCTCGCCTCGAAGTCGGCGCCGCTGGCCGCGGCTCGGCGGAGCGATCGCAGTTCGCAGAGCCGCGTCTTTCCGCAGGCGACTGACGGCCGCAACGTTTTCGGGCAGGTCGCCGAAGAAGTCTTTGGTTGCGTACAACCCGTCGACGGCGACCACAATACGCTTGTTGGGCAGGGCTTTGGCGACCCGGCGGACCAACTGACGGGCTATCTGCGGTATGGTTCGATGAGGATTGTCGGCATCGGCGTGGCGCCTCTTTCGGTACATCTCCAAGAGTACAGGCAACGATAAGCGCCACCCGGGGCGACAGGCCGGGCGAATAATCACCGCGCCTACGACCCACTGGTGAGCCCAGTGAAACACTTTGCCTTTGGCGTGGGCCGAAGCGTCCTTGCACCAGCCGGCCAACGCTACGTGCTTGCCGCGAGGGCCGCACGTGGTGTCGTCGATCGCCAAGAGAATCGTATCGCCCAACAGCGGCGCGATCAGGCCAAGCAAAACCAATATCGACAGCTCCTTAATCGACCAGGCCGAGCGATAGAAGAACTTCTCGTACACCGTCCAGTGCTTTGTCGCCGACGGCCCCAGCGTGCGGATCATGCAGGTGATCGAACCTGGGTGCGGCGTTAGAATCCAACCGACGACTATTTGGCGGAATGTTTCGGCCGTCGGCTGAGCGAAGGCCCCTGACAATTCATGCATCATCGAGTAGAATGACGATACAAAAGAAAAAGAAGAAGCGTCCATGCCGATCTCCTTTCGTGTTGACTGCTATCAATCACATCGGGAGATCGGCTTGTTTATTGACAGTTTTTCCCCTGCAACCAAAAATGGCTAAACTGGACCCTGTTGGACATTGGACATTCTCTTAGGACATTCTCTTATGGTCTTCACCGCTACACAGAGAACTCCGACTGCCCTGCCGCCTCGTCGATAAACGCCAGCATATTCTCCAGCGGAACGTCGCCTTCTACGGCATGCGCCGGCGAGAGGATGTAGCTTCCTTCGCGACCCATTTCCAGCAGGCTCCTGGTCTCGGCGATGACGTCGCCGACCGATCCGTACGGCAGTGTTCGCTGGGTTGACAGGCCGCCGTGGAACGTGAGCCGGCCGCGGTACTGTGCGTGCAGGGAGTGCACGTCCATGACTTCGGGCTGGAACGGGTTGAAGCAGTTCAGCCCGATGTCGATCAGGTCGTCGAAAAGCTCGTCAACGTCGCCGCAGGAATGTATGAACACGTACTTGCCGGCGTCGCGCACGGCGCCGTACATCCGGGCCAGCACCGGACGGATAAACTCTCGCCACAGCGCCGGGCCCATCTGCAGGCCGTGCTGCTGGCCCCAGTCGTCGCCGAAGTAGACCGCGTCGATATCGTACTTGAGGGCTTCAGTAACCTGGGCGATATTGTAGTCGGCGATCTTGTTGAACAGTTCGTGTACGAACTCGGGATTGACAATGAAGTCGCACAGCAGATCCTCCATGCCACGCATCGTCCAAGCCCGCTCGTAGAGCGAAAAGCCGAGCCGGAACACGCGAAAGCGATCCCCGAACCGCTCGATCTTGTCGGGAATATCGGCGAAGAACTGCTCGTCGAAAGGGTTGGGGAATTCGTATCCGTCCAGATCCGGCTGGGGAAGGACGATTTTTTCGACTACGCCGATGTCCTTATCGACGGTCCTGTCCCAGACTACGCCAAAGACGTCCCGGAAGCGGTTGTCGCCTATATCGTCAAAGAAACCGATATCGCTGCCGAGGCCCAGGAGATGGCTGCCGACCACCGTGTCGATATCTTCCCAGCCGTAGTGCGCCACGAGCCTGGCCAGCGCCTCATGGGTGAATGAGAAGGACCAGGGAACATACGGCGGTTTCTCCCCGGCCAATACGGCGTTGATAACTTGACGTTTTGTCATCGCGGCGAACTCCTTGTCGGACATTATTCAGAATGCTCCGGCCAGTTCAATGACCAGAGGACCAGAAAAAGAGGTTATTATTGTTTTTCTGCTGGAACTCGGCGTTATAATGATTTCGTGACGGATACAGATTCAACAAACGCGATTCGGCAAATATAAAGGAAGACATCATGACTCGGATAGGGACAAAACTGGCGGCGTTGGCTGTAATTATGATCCTGACCTCTGGCGTATGGGCCGAGCCCAAACGCGGCCGATCCGATCGGCGACCCGACGACCGAAAGAAAGTTGACAGGGAGCGCAACGAACGCGAAGAGCATCGCGAGCGGGAAAGACGCGAACATAAAAAACGTGAAGAACATCGCGAGCGGGAAGAGCATCGTGAGCGTGAAGAGCATCGTGATCGCGATCGGCACGAGCGTCGCGACGAGAAGCCGGAAGTTCGGATAATCCGCTTCGAAAACGCACCGGTCGAATCTTTCATGAACGTGCTCGAGCAACTGGCCCGCAAGGAGCCGCTCGGCGACATCCTGCCGAAGATTCCGATCGCCATACATGAACATTCCAACGCAATAGTCATAATCGCCCCGCCGAGAATGCTCGAAGTACTTGAGCGGATCGCAGACGGCATAGACAGACCCGACGACTTCCACAAGAAGATGGCCCAGCAAAGACGCCCCGGCGGATGCAAAGGCAATTGCCCCGGCGCTCGCAGCGGCGGACAACCCGGCGGATGCAAAGGCAACTGACCC
>CAYMSH010000490.1:0-3866 GCA_964392945.1 uncultured Planctomycetaceae bacterium
ACTCGAAGTTCTTCGACAACCAGGGCGCCCTGCCGCTGCACATCCATCACGACGACGAGTTCGCCGCACGCGTAGACGCCGTCGGCAAGCCCGAGGCGTATTACTTCCCGCCCCAGGTCAACAATCACGGCGGCGATTTCCCCTACACGTTCTTCGGCATTCAGCCCGGCGTGACCAAGGACCAAGTGCGCGAGGTGCTGGCGAAGTTCACCGACGGCGACAACCACATTACCGACCTGTCGGCCGCGTTCAGGCTCTTCCCGGGCACCGGTTGGAATGTCCCGCCGGGAGTGCTCCACGCACCAGGCAGCCTCTGCACCTACGAACCGCAAAAGGCGTCTGACGTGTTTGCGATGTACCAGTCGCTGACCGGCGACAAGATCATTCCCGAAGAGCTGCTGTGGAAGGATTCGCCCAGCGATCAGCGGGGCAACTTCGACTACCTCGTAGACGTGATCGACTGGGAGCAGAACATCGATCCGGAGTTCCGGGCCAAGCACTTCTGCCTGCCGATTCCCGTAGATCCGCTGGAGGAAATGCGTGCACAGGGATACGAAGATCGCTGGATGACGTACATGTCCGACGACTGCAGCGCCATCGAGCTTACGTTCCTGCCGGGCGCCACTGTCACGATCAAAGACGGCGGCCCCTACGGAATGATCATGATGCAGGGACACGGGACTATGGGCCCGTGGGACATCGAAACGCCAGCCCTCATCCGCTACGGACAACTGACCAACGACGAGTATTTCGTCTCGGCGGCCGCAGCGAAGGAAGGCGTCACGATCACGAATCCCAGCCAGTGCGACCCGATCGTAATGCTGAAACACTTCGGACCCGGCGCGCACGACAACATGCCCAAGATCGGCTAGCAGCCGACCCAACTCGAAAGGACAGAATACAAAATGGCCGAACATACGAATAACTATCCCAAGCTGCACAACGCGGCGTGGCCCGGAGTTGTCGGAAAAGGCGGAGACGGCGAACCGATCATCGAACTTGAAACTATGCTGGACCTCACCGCAGCGGCGGATGTGGACGGCGTGAAGTTCGACGGGATCGACCTGTTCCTGTTCGCCCCGCACGTCGATATCGACGCCTCGGACGACGAACTGCAAGAGCTCGCCGACATGGTCTCGGCGCGTAATCTGGAGATCGGATCGCTCGTGGCGCCGGTCTGGCCCCCAACCGGCGGCGGATCGGCTATGGGCGACGAGACCGAGACAGCTGCGTATCTCCAGCAGGTCCAAAAGGCCTGCAAGATCGCCGCAAAACTGCGCGAACTGGGCGTAAGGCCCAACGGCGTGGTGCGGGTCGACTCGGCCGTAGATCCGGCAAGCTGGTCGGCGGATCCCGCAGGCAACCAGGCCAAGATCGCCGAAACGCTGAAACAAGCCTGCGACATCGCCGCCGATCACGGTCAACAGCTCGCCGCAGAAGGCGAGATATGCTGGGGCGGGATGCACAGTTGGAAGCTCATGGCCGAACTGCTGGCGATGGTCAACAAGCCCGAGACGCTCGGCTTCCAGGCCGACATGGCCCACACGCTGCTTTACATGCTGGGCTACAACGCGCCTGAAGACGCCATGCTGCCGGAGGAATTCGACTGGTCCGACACCGAAACGTTCGACGCGGCGTACCGCAAGCTGGCCTCGGCTCTCCAGCCGTGGACCACGGACCTGCACATCGCACAGAGCGACGCGACGGTAAAAGGCGCCGGCACGCACGACAAGACCGGTCGTCACTGCCTGCCGAAAGACCCCAACGGCAAGCTGGACATCACCAAGTACGCCGGCTTCTGGCTCCGCGACCCGGCCGGCGAAATCACCAAACGCTTCCGGCATATATGCTGGGACGGATGCATGTTCGACAACGCAACGATGACCCAACCCCAGACGTGGAACGATATACTCGCGGCGATGCTCGACGTTCGCGACGTGCACGGATGGGCTGAATAACGCCAGAGAATAGAAAAGCAACTGAAAGGATCACGCAGATGAAGCCTTTGAATGTCGGTGTAATCGGTTACGGTTTCATGGGCCGCACACACTCAAACGCATACAGCAAAGTCTCGCACTTTTTCGACCTGCCGTACAAACCCAAGCTCCACGTGATTTGCGGACTCGTCGAGGCCGAGGCCAGGGCCTTCGCCGAACAATGGGACTTCGAGACCTACACGACTGACTGGCGGAAGGTCATCGAAGACGAAAACGTGGACATCGTGGACATATGCGTGCCGAATAACATGCACGCCGAGATCGCCATCGCAGCAGCAAAGGCCGGCAAGGCCATCGTCTGCGAAAAACCGCTGGCGATGAACGCCGCACAGGCCCAGGAGATGGTCGACGCCGTCGAAGCCGCCGGCGTGGCGAATCTCGTATCGTTTAACTACCGTCGCGTACCGGCCGTCACGCTGGCCAAGAACATTATCGACGAAGGACGCCTGGGCAAGATATTCCACTACCGCGCCAACTTCCTGCAGGACTGGACGATTTCGTCGGAGGTCCCCCAGGGCGGCGACGGCACCTGGCGCCTGGACGCAGCGACGGCCGGGTCGGGAGTGACAGGCGACCTACTGGCCCACTGCATCGATACGGCCCTGTGGCATAACGGGCCGATCACTTCGGTTAGCGCGATGACCGAAACGTTCATCAAAGAACGCCTCCACGCCGAGACCGGCGAGACTCAGAAAGTCAGTATCGACGACGCGTGCACGTTCTTCTGCCGATTCGGAAACGGCTCGCTGGGCAACTTCGAATCGACCCGCTACGCACGCGGGCACAAGGCTCTGTACACCTTCGAGATCAACGGCGAGGACGCCTCGATCCGCTGGGACCTGCACGACCTGGGGCGCCTGGAGTACTTCGAGCATCGCGACGAGGGCAGAGTGCGCGGCTGGCGTTCGATCCACGTGACAGACGGCGATCATCCCTACATGGATAAATGGTGGGTCCCGGGGCTGCAGATCGGCTACGAGCACAGCTTCGTACACCAGATCGCCGACTTCCTGACCGCAATGGACGCCGGCGAATCCTGCAGCCCGACATTCGCAGAAGCCATGGAAACCCAGAAAGTCTGCGACGCAGTACTGCAATCAGCAGCAGAAAAACGCTGGATCGACATAGACGCCTAGCAACAAAACCCAACAGCACGCCAGCAACGCCGCCGGCGTGCGATCCAGTTAATCAAGCCCACGGATAGCCATCCGTGGGCTTCTGTTTTGATCGTCGCCAACGAACGACAGATTCACGGTCTCGGCGAGATTGTTGTGCCGCGGAAGTACTTCCTTGCTTCTTCGCGGAGGTGCTTGTTGAGGCTGGTTCCGTCGTAGCGATAGTATTGGGGTTCTATGCAGTCTTCCGGTCCGCTGACGGGGATCAGCAGTACGCCGTCGTCGCTGAGGATCATGAGTTCCGGGGAGTCCGGGATTTCGACCAGGGCCTCGGGCCGCCAGGTCGGTTTGCCGAAGTCCAGCTTTTCCGCGAATACCGGTTGCTGGTCGATCTTTCCCGACCAGCGGTAGAGTGCGAACTTGCCGCTGTCGCCTTTAGGACCGGCCAGGATGAACGTTGCTGCGTGGCGCTCCGAATAGACCATATCGCGAATGCCGCGACTATCGAGGTCCCAGAGCATGGGCCGATCGAACTTGGGCGACTCGGCCTCGTCGATTATTCCCGACGGGTTCAGCAGCGGGATGACTATCGTGCGCGAACCGTTTAGGGGATTCCTGTAACCTATATAGAGTCGATCGCCGTCGGCATTGGAGCACAGGCCGTCGATATTCAGCCCGCCCTGCTTGGGCGGCAAGAACACCCTGGCGCCAGCCGGTAGTTTGCCGCTGTGAAAAGACGCCGGCAGGCCCGGAC
>CAYMSH010000491.1:0-3818 GCA_964392945.1 uncultured Planctomycetaceae bacterium
CCTTCCAGGCGATTGAGGCCGACGGTTTGCCGTTCTTGACTTTCACCTTCAACGCCCACAACTGCGGGCGCGAGCAGTCGGTCACCACGTACAGCATCCCGTCTTTGAACAGCGGGCGGGGGATTATCGAAAACCCGTGAATCGGGACCTTCCACAGCTCTTTGCCATTGTCTGGATTGTAGGCGATGATCGCGTCGGCGCACGGTGCGATCAGTTGCTTGATCCCGGAAATCTCGATGACAATCGGCGTACAGAACGCCTTTTTTGTGTCGTAGGATCGCTTGCTGTAGTCGATCCCGCGATTGGTCTTCCAGGCGGTCTTGCCGGTCTTCTTGTCCAGCGCGATGATAAACTGCACGTCGCATCCGTCCATAGGCATGATCAGCATCGAGCCGGACAAGATCGGCGAGACACCGGGGCCCATGTCGTGATCGCAGTTTATGTCGCGGCGGGACCAGAGAACCTTCCCGGTTTTCGTCTCGAGGCAGGCTGTTCCGTACGTTCCAAACGTTACGTAGACCCTTCCGGCCTCTATCACCGGTGTCGGCGAGGCGTAGCTGTTGAGCGAATTGATCCGAGCGGGCTTTTCCACGTCGAACAGTTTGACGTCATGAACGATCTTGCCGCTGGTGCGGTTTACGCAGACGGCGTAAAGCTGCTTGCCTTTGTTCTCGGAGGTTGTCATCCATATCTGATCGCCCCAGATTACCGGCGAGGACCAGCCGGTCCCGTGGATCGCGGTCTTCCAGGCGATGTTCTCTTCGGGGGACCATTTCAGCGGCAGGCCCGTTACGCTGGACTGTCCGTTGGTCTGCGGTCCGCGGAATTGCGGCCAGTTGGCTTCCGCTGCTGGTGCAGGGCCTGTAACTATCGCTATCAGGGTTATCAGGGTTGCGTTTGTCATTGTAGGGTTAGCCTCCGTTCGGCGGCGCTGTTGGCGGGATTGCGGTGGGATTGTCCTGTCGGTTTCTCGCTCATTCGGATTTCGGTCTGAAGTCCAGTCGAGCGCGGTTAACGTCGGGGTAGACGCCGAATATCTTGTTCAGTCGCGTCAGGTTGAGTATTTCGACGATGCGGCTGTGCACGTTGGCGATCTTCACTTCGCCGCCGACGGCCTTGGCCCGCTTGTGCAGACGCAGCAGCACGCCGAGGCCCCAACTGGAGATATAAGAAAGCTTCGCGCAGTCGATGATTATTTTCGTTATGCCGCCCTCGATCAGTTCGAGTATCCTGCCTACGAACTCTTTGCTGGTATTCTTATCGATCCCGCCGTCGGCGGCGATGATCAGAACATCGTTTTCTATCTCGTGTTCGTAGAACTGCATACAAATATTCTAGCGTAATACGCCGGATATGTCGATAAGCGGTCCGGTTGGCCGTGTCCGAAAACTCAAGAGCGAACGTTGTATTCAGCTGGCGCCGATTAAACATAATGATCATTTGGCGATTAAATGTCAAAATGCGGCCGGCCGCGTGCATATAATGCCAAGTAGGGTGTATAGATGCCGTTAACATTTTAAAGGATGCGGAAATGAAAAAAGTATTGGTTGCCTACTACAGCAGGACCGGTTTGACCGAGAAAATGGCTGAATACATCGCAGAAGGCGTTCGTTTCAGCGGAAACGGGGCCCAGACTCAGAAGATCGCCGATATCAAGAACGAGCAGGACCTTGAAGGGTACGACGGGTTCATATTCGGATGCCCCACATACCACAAGGACATGACAAACAACTTCAAGACATTCCTCTTCATGGCCCAGAAAGGACCGCTCCAGGGCAAGATCGGAGCGGCCTTCGGATCCAGCACACACAGCGGAGAAGCGCCGAAACTCATCTTTGACACCATGGAATTCGTCTACAAGATGAAGATGACGACTATGGGGCCGTTTGAACTCAGGGAACAGCTAGTCGGCGTTGACGAGGGAATGAGAGCCTGCCAGGAATACGGCAAGGCCGTCGGCAAAGAGCTGGGAAGCTGATTTCCAGCCCCGCAAAGACGCAAGCCCAATTACTCTGAAAACATGTCCCGGGGCGGTCTGGACACACCAGGTCGCCTCGTTTCATTTCCGCACTTATCGACCCTGGTGCTTGCTCTAGAGGCAAATGACGGCACCTGCTGGCGGCAACATCAAGACTGTCGTCATCGGTTCGCATTTCGTTGCCAGCATCCAGGCGCCAGGTTCAGGTTTGTCTCTATTCTTGCTCGCTTGGCAGATAAATGCCTCGAAAAACTTGAAAACTAGTGATCGAATCACCGATAATCAAGTATGCACTACAAGAAACGCATACTGACAGAGAAGCTGCGTCGAATGACCGAGCAGTTTTCAGTGGTTGTTGTCTCCGGAGCCAGGCGAGTTGGCAAGAGTACGTTGCTGAAGCACGTTTTTGACGGCTGGGACGCCGTGGTGTTTGATCCCGTAGCGGATGTGGGCAATGCTCGGCAGGATCCGGATCTGTTTCTCGATAACCATCCTGCGCCTTTGATTCTGGATGAGATTCAGTACGCCCCGGAACTGGTCGCCTCGATAAAGAGGCGCGTGGATCTTACCGGTGAGCCCGGCCAGTATGTTCTGACAGGCTCGCAGCAATGGTCAGTCTTGAAGACGGCCAGCGAGTCATTGGCCGGGCGGGCTGTCTTCCTGGACATGGAGGGATTCTGCCTGGCGGAGATTGTTGAGGCCGCCGGAGATAAGCATTGGCTTGAGCGATACCTTGACGATCCGGAAGGCTTTGTCGCCGATCCGTCAGAGCGATTGCCCTCGAGCAGGACCGTGTACGAACAACTCTGGCGCGGGTTCATGCCGGAGGCCGATTCGCTCGAACTCGATTGGCTTGGCGAGTTTCACCGGGCATACTTGCGAACGTATATTGAGCGGGATGTTCGCTTGATCTCCGACGTTAACGACTGGCGGCAATTCGGGCGGTTTGTGCAGTTGATTGCGGCGTTGACGGCACAGGAGATCAACTACTCCCAGTTGGGGCGCGAACTGGGCGTCACGCCGCAGACCGCGCAGCGATGGTTGCCTATGCTCACGGCGACATTCCAATGTTTCGAGGCGCCGGCGTATCACGGCAACGTCATAAAACGCATCAGCAACCGTCCCAAAGGATACATTGCCGATACGGGATTGGCGTGCAGTCTTCAGATGATATCCAAGCCGCAAACTCTAGGCGGACACCCTATGACCGGAGCGTTATTTGAGACCGCGGTTGTTTCGGAGATACGGAAACTGGCTCGCACCTTATCGACCCCGCCCAGCATGTACCACTGGCGAAGTCACAGCGGCGGGGAGGTCGATCTATTGCTGGAGCGGGATGGGATATTCCATCCGATAGAAGTTAAATTGAGTTCTCGTCCGTCCAGGGGCGATCTGCGTGGGATAAAGTCGTTCAGGAGCACGTACCCCGGACTTGACATCGCCCCCGGTCTGGTTATTTGCCCGACTGAGCGATTCATGCGTCTTGGCGACGATGAATATGCACTGCCTTGGGATACGCGGTGAATCTCCGGATTCTTTGGGCTGGTCGGCGTTAGTGTTTGTTATGTACAATACCATCTGATCGCGCCGGATTATTGCGCGCATACGAGGTGAGAATCTTATGACTGGTTACAGGCGTTTTTGCACGTTTGCTATGGGTTGCGTTTTCGTTGGTCTGTTGGGGTTTGGCTCGCCGTTGTTTGCGGCCAAGCCCGAGGAGAAGCCCGCTGAACTCGTTCCGGGAGATGCTTCGGGTAAGAAACTGCTCGCTCCGCATATCGACAAGATCAGGCGCATCGTGTTCACCAAGAATTTCGACATGGGCGGCTCGCACTACGCC
>CAYMSH010000492.1:0-3818 GCA_964392945.1 uncultured Planctomycetaceae bacterium
GCGTTGCCCGGTCAGGCAGACATCACAGGCCCCAATGGACCTGAACGGTTACTGCGGATCTTGGTTGCTGCTGCGATGTTTTAAGCGGGTGCGGCTGAGGTTGGCGCCTGACGGCGTTTGGAGCCCGGAGACGGACCGGGTAACTGGAAACGCTTTACCGTTCCGCAGGCCGCTGCGGGATTACGACATATCGGAGCTGCATAATGTCGGATTCCAACGAACCGGCCGGCGCGCCCGGACCGGATACGCCCGCGCAGAACGAACAGCCTGAAAACAGTCCGCCCCCCCCGCCGGCGGAGCCCAAACCCGCTGAGCAAACCGCGCCGGAAACTCCCACTCCACAAAATCCCCCGCAGGACGCCGCACCGGCCCCAGCGGTAGACAACCCCACAGAACCACAGGCCGACGCGCCGAAAGAGCCTGAAGCTGCAACAGAACCGAAGACCGACGCGCCGAAAGAACCTGAAGCTGCACCAGAGCCGCAGACCGACGCGCCGAAAGAACCTCAAGCCGCTACAGAGCCGCAGGCCGACGCGCCCAAGAAACCCGAAGGCTCGAAAGAGCCTCAAGCCGCTGGCCAGTCATCTAGGGGCCAGGGCGGGAAACCCCAGGGCAAACCTTCAGGCGGCTCCAAGCGGTCCAAACCAGGTTCGTCAGGCAAGTCGTCCGGCAGAGGTCGTTCGGCCGGAGCCGGCGCGCCGCGAAGAAGACCCGGAAAGCCGCCGAAAGGACCATCGGTAGTCATACGATACGGAATCATGGGCCATCTTGGGCAATTCCGCCACAGTCTCCAGCCGCCGCCCGCGCGAGGGGTCAATGTAGTCATTCGCACCGATCGGGGCGTAGAACTCGGCGAGGTGCTCACAGTAGTAGCCGACGAAGCCGGAGAAGGACAAATCACCCCGGCCCGCCTCGAGGAACATATAAAAAGCAACGGACCAGACTATCCGTTCAGGCGCGACGGGAAAATCCTGAGACTCGCCAATCCGCAGGACCTGATCGATCAGCGACATCTGAATTCCTCGGCCACCGATGAACGAAAATTCTGCGCCCAGGAAATAAAGGACATGAAGCTGGATATGAAACTCGTCGCCGTAGAGCACCTGCTCGGCGGCGAGAGGATCATATTCTACTTCCTGGCCGAGCATCGAGTAGACTTCCGAGACCTGGTCCACAAACTCGCCAGCCAGTATCACACACGCATAGAAATGCGACAAGTCGGAGCACGCGACGAAGCGCGACTCGTAGGCGACTACGAACGCTGCGGACAGGAATGCTGCTGCAAGCAGTTCCTAAAGGGTCTCCAACCGGTCTCCATGCGAATGGCCAAAACGCAAAAAGCCACGCTTGACCCGTCGAAAATATCGGGCCGATGCGGCCGGCTGATGTGCTGCCTGCGATACGAAGACCAGACCTATCGCGATCTGAAAAAATGCCTTCCGCACAAGAATATCTGGGTGAAGACCAGCGACAAAATCGGGCGCGTCACGGGCACGCAGATCCTGACCCAACTGGTCCAGGTTCAACTACCCGACGGTTCGCGCGGCGTGTTCGCCAACGAAGACATCATCGAGCGCAATGTCGATCCGCCCAAGCCGCCGGAACCGTCGGCCAGATCGTCCAGGCAGTCGGATCGCAAACCCGATCGAGGCCGAGCTCAGCAAGGCGCTCAATCCGGCAGGCGGAAAGGCAAACCCGACGCCGACAAGCAACCGGCTAAACCCCAGAAAAAAGCCAGACCCAAACCCGAGCCCAAGCCCAAACCGGAATCTAAACCAAGGGCGACGGCCGAAGCTCTCGATCCGGCCTGGGGCGCCGTGCTTGGCGACGGCGTGGCCGAAAGCGACGCACCGGCGAAAATCCCGCCCAGCGAGAGCCCCGAATCTCCCAAGACCGAGCCGCAGACTGAAAAACCGCAGGAATCGGCCAAGCCGCAAGGCAAGGATTCAGCCGACTCCCAGAGCGGAAAACCCCCTGCATCCGGCGAAAGACGCAGAAGACGCAGACGCAGGCGCGGCAGAAAGCCCAAGGGAAAGAAACAAGGCGGCTGATCGGAGCGCCGAAACGGAAGAAACAGCCCTGCATGAACGGCTTGAACGGGACCAAAGCCCGGGCCTCAGCGGCGTATAGAGCGCAAAAAAAAGCACATTGGCGTCATCCGAATCCCTCCGACCGGACGGCAACCAATGTGCCTCCTCCAGGCGTCCGCTACGCTCCTGCTGGGAAGTCTCATTATTTGCTTAAAGCCTTGTAACAAGCGAATTAAATTGTCCCCTCACTTTCTCTGATCTCAATAGTATTGTAGCGCCCAGAGGGAAAGTCGTCACATTTTTTTAAGGACTTACAACATAACCTCTATAACTAAGGCATGTTAAACTACAAGATTTTTCCGATTATTCTCCGCAGACCCTTGGCCCATCGCTCCTAACCGCTATTTCCTCGGTTTGCGCCCAAGGCGCCACGCGCCTGGCCGAGATTTCAACGCCAACGAAATAACGAGACTCCACCCCCCACGTGTTTCCATAACGGCAGCATATACTGTCTGTTACCGTCTTCCAGTCACGAGAGCGTCTACAAACTACGCCGTAGCCGATCTCTGCGGGCTCTGTGGCAAGAGCCGTCGCCGTCAGCGGTTTACTTGCGTGTTGTTCCCGGCCGTTTTGAGGCAACTGCCTTGCAAAACGCCGCCAAGACGGTATCATCGTGCCTCTCGCACTGATTTGTCAGGAGCTGAAATGGCGTCATTCAAACTTAATATCGCCCAGATAAAGGGCTGTCCCGCGCCGAGTGAAGTACTCCAGGCGATGGAGGAATACGGTCTGCCCGAGATCGAGGAATTCGGCGTGCTGAACTGCTCAGCCACCGACAAAGTCGTCCTGAGCACGATCGTTCGCAAGACCCAGCAGGCCGTTCAGAAACTCGATACCGAAGCGCGAGAACTGACCGCGGCGCCCGTGGAAAAAGCCGTCGCCTATCCGATCGCGCTGAAACCCGAAAAGGAGATTCTCGAGATCTACGCAGGAGCGGCCGCGGGTATCGAACAAGTCGGATTCTTCCTGGCCGGCTGCCTGGCGTTCCCGACTGTCGTCGAACCGATCAAGATCGACATTCCCTCTGCGATCGACAAGCTCGTGGCCAACACCGAACGATGCCAGCTCAAGAGCCTGCGTGTCAGCGACTACTCGCACAACAGCTTCATGATCGGCCCCTACCAGCCGAAGTTCCTCGACTCCCAGCACGGCATGGATTTCCTCAACGAATACGTTGAAGGCGTGACCGCCGCGAACCTGCGTTTCGCCGGCCCGACGGGTCGAGTCAACGTGAAACTCTCGCCGGCGGCATGCTTCTCGTTCTCCTGCAGCGAAGACGATCAGCCGTTCGTGCAAAGCATCCTGCGAAAACTCATCTGACAATCTACGCTCGCCGGCGGACCACAACGCCCGCGCGAATCGTACATAAAAGAAGCCCGCCGATAGCCAAGATCTATCGGCGGGCTTTGTTCGTCTTGCTGATCTTCGATCAGTGTTTTCACATCATTTCAGACTAGAACCACCAGGCGCCGCCGGCTTCTTCGCGGAGGATTTTGGGCTTGAGGTATTCGACGGCCTTTTCGAAGCCTTCGTTTACGCTCATCAGCGAGTCTTCGTGTTCGATGCTCAGCACGCCGTTGTAGCCGTACAGGGCCAGCGTCGAGATGAAGGGTTTCCAGAAGTCGTCGCCGTGGCCGTAGCCTACGGTGCGGAAGACCCAGCCGCGGTCCTTGACGTCGCCGTAGCTCTTGATGTCCAGAACGCCGACGTGACCTTCGTTGTACTTGA
>CAYMSH010000493.1:0-3804 GCA_964392945.1 uncultured Planctomycetaceae bacterium
CGCCGCCGAAAAGAAGGCCCACACTCGCAAGCCGCTGCCGTCTGCGGCGGAGATCGCCAAGCTGCCGGCCGACGGGGGCAAGGAGTTCAACAGGCTCATCCACGAGAAGAGCCCCTACCTGCTCCAGCACGCGCGGAACCCGGTCGACTGGTATCCCTGGGGGCCCGAGGCCTTCGCCAAGGCCAAAAAGGAAGGCAAGCCGATCTTCCTGTCAGTAGGATATTCGACTTGCCACTGGTGCCACGTGATGGAACGCGAGTCGTTCGAGACCGAGGCGATCGCCAAGATCCTCAACGAGTTTTACGTATCGGTCAAGGTCGATCGCGAGGAGCGTCCCGACCTGGACCAGATATACATGACCGCCACGCAGATGCTGGCCGGCCAGGGCGGATGGCCCAATTCGGTATGGCTCACCCCGGCGGGAAAACCGTGGTACGCCGGTACGTATTTCCCGCCGACCGCCAAGTTCGGGCGGCCCGGTTTCAACACGATATTGACCCAGCTTGCCCGTGCCTGGCGGGTCCAGAACGCCGAGATCGTCAAGAAGTCCGGCGAGATCGCCGATCGCATAAAACGCTACACATCCGGTAAAACAACGGCCAAAGCTCACGGCGACGTATCGTATCAACTGCTGGAAAATGCGACACGCATAATGAGTATGACGTTCGACCCGCGGATGGGCGGATTCAGCAGGGCTCCGAAGTTCCCGCCCCACAGCAACCTGCTGCTGCTCCTGAGCGAATACGAACGAACGAATGAAGATCGATTGATGCACATGGCCCAACTGACGCTGGACCAGATGGCGGCCGGCGGAATACACGATCACATCGGCGGCGGGTTTCACCGATACGCGACAGATCCGATATGGCTGCTGCCGCACTTCGAAAAGATGCTCTACGACAACGCCCAACTCGCGCGCGCCTACGTCAAGGCTTACGAGCTTACCGGCAAGGAACGCCACAAGCGAACCGCGATCGACATCTACGATTGGGTCCTGCGCGAGATGACGGACAAAGAGGGCGGATTCTACTCGGCTCTCGACGCCGACAGCGAGGGCGAGGAAGGTCTATTCTACGTCTGGACGCGCAAGGAAGTGCTGGAAATACTGGGCAAAAAGGCCGGCACCGAGTTCTGCAAAGCCTACGGTTTCGTCAAGGGAGGCAACTTCTTCGACCAGGCCAGCGGCAAGAAACCCGGCACGAATATCCCGCATTTCCCGGAAGGATTTGACGCGGCGGCCAAGGCTCTGAAAACTGATCCCGCGGCGTTGCGGAAGCGTCTTGCGGCCGGGCGAGACAAGCTGCTGAAGGTTCGCGTCAAGCGGATATGGCCCTACAAGGACGACAAGATCCTGGCCAGTTGGAACGGTCTGATGATCGAATCGCTGGCGATCGGCGGGCGCGGATTGAAGGACCCCAAACTTACAAAAGCCGCGGAAAAAGCAGCGTCATTCGTGCTGAAGAACATGCGCAAGAAAGGCCGGCTCCTGCGGACATACCGCTCCGGAGGCGCCAAGCTGAACGCGTATCTCGACGACTACTCCTTCATGGGCCTGGCGCTTGTCGAACTGCACCGGACCACTGGCGACAAGAAATGGCTCGGCGAAGCGACATCGCTGGCCGACGCGATGCTGAAGCACTATTCCGACCCCGACGCCGGCGGGTTCTTCTTCACATCGTCGGATCACGAGGACCTGCTGAGCCGCACGAAAGACCCGTTCGATCGGGCCGTTCCGTCGGGCAACGCCGTG
Organism: uncultured Planctomycetaceae bacterium; assembly: GCA_964392945.1. Lineage (GTDB taxonomy): Bacteria > Planctomycetota > Phycisphaerae > SM23-33 > SM23-33 > BS750m-G57. The sequence continues at coordinate 1,751 of CAYMSH010000493.1, forward strand.
GCGGTGAGACTGCTGGTCGAACTTGGAGAACTGACAGACAGAAGCCAGTATCGCGATGCGGCCGGCAAGGCGATCAAGGCGTTCCTGCCGTTTATGCAGCGATCTCCCCGCAGTATGGGCGTGCTGCTCCATGCGGCCGGTCGGTACCTGGACACCGCCCCGCCGGAGCCCGCGGAGACTGTTCGCAAGCCCAGCGCCAAGTCCCAGATCGGACCGGTCAAGGTCGAAGTGTTCGCCTCAACACTCACAGCGGCGCCGGGCCAAACGGTCAAGCTGAAGATCCTCCTGACAAGCGAAAAGGGCTGGCATGTCAACTCCAACAAGCCGCTGGACGACAAGCTGATCGCCACGAGCCTGAAGCTCAGCGGCGGCAAGAAAGTGAGCCTGGCCGACGTGACCTGGCCAGCGGGCGACAAGGTCGAACTCAAATTCTCCGACAAACCGCTGTCGGTTTACGAAGGCGCCGTGCTGATCCGGGCCAGCATCAAGATCGCCAAAGACGCCCCGCTCGGATCGGCAACAGTCGAACTTGCGCTGACGGCCCAGCCGTGCAGCAACACCGTCTGCCAGGACAAGGCGGACCACAAACTCGCGATGGCGATCAAGGTCGCCAAACCGAAGTAGTCGCTACTTCTTGGCCTTTACGCAGATCAGGTGATTGACCGTTCGGATGTACATGCATCCGTTGGCGATCGCCGGGGTGGCCTGGGTGGCTTCAGGCAGTTTGCTCGTGGCCAGCAGCTTGTACTTCGGCGCGGCCTGGACGGTGTTGATATCGCCCTTGTTGTTGATCACGTAAATCCGATCTTCAATGCACGTCAGCGAGGGATAATGCACGCCGCTGAACTTCTCGCGCCATACCTTCTTGCCGGTTTCGGCCTGGATGCACGTAAGCGTGCCGTTGTCGTTCAGCACGAAGATATGCTCGCCGACGGCGATCGGCGTGGGAACGTAGGGCACTTCCTTGTCGAGCTTGAACGCGATTGACGCCTTCTTCGCCCCGCTCGGCGGGCGGATGACCGCCGACTCTCTGCCGCCGCCGCGCCCGGTCGAAACGTATATCAGTCCGCCGGCGTAGACCGGCGAGGCGACTACCTTGAGCGAAAAGTTGCACTGGACGGACCAGTTGATCTTGCCGTCAGCGGGATTGACGCTCACTACACCTTCGGCGCAACTGGCGAAAATCGCCTGGGGCTTGGCGCCTTTGGGCCTGAGAATCAGCGGAACCATGTACGACGAGGGCCCGCTCTTACGCTCGATTTTCCAGAGTATTTCGCCGGTCTTCGCGTCCAGGCCGTTGAGCGTACTGCCGGGGCTCAAGTTGTCGTTGCCGACGAGGACGACTCCGTCGATCACTACCGGCGAGGCGCCGGCGCCGTGCTTGGCGTTGAACGATCCGACGTCTCTCTGCCAGAGCTTCTTGCCGCTATGGTCGATCGCGACGGCAAGGTATCTGCCGCCGGAAGCCCAGGTCAAATAGACCCGCTCGGCATCGACGGCCGGAGTGCTCGCCGCGAAGCTGTTCAGGCGATTGTGGCGATATGTGGTGAACTTTTCACTCCAGGTCCAGAGCAGCTTTCCGCCGTCGGCCGACAGGCATACAAGCTGGCGATTGGCCTGAACCGCCGGCCCGGCGGGCGCCCCGCGGCGGCGACGGCTCGATCGCGGGATCGCGCCGGGGCCTTCGCAGGTCAGGAATATCTTCTTGCCCCAGAGCACCGGCGAGGAATGACCAGGACCGGGCAGCTTGACTTTCCACGCGAAAGACGACTCGTCGATCTCGGCGGGGATCCCTGGGGCTTTGCCGATCCCAACTCCGTCGGGCCCGCGGAAACGGGACCATTCCTGGGCTCCGGCCTGGGCGCAGAATCCGATCAACAGAATGCAAGTTGCAGCGATAACCGTTCGTTTCAGGTGCGTCATGGCGATATTGCTCCTAAAGAAGTAGCCAGCAGTATCGCTGCATTTGGCGGGAGTGTCAACGGTCCGGCCGCTAGATGCAGGGCTATCGCATGTGGGATTATCCGGTGAGGATTTTTAGCAGCACGTCGTGA
>CAYMSH010000494.1:0-3777 GCA_964392945.1 uncultured Planctomycetaceae bacterium
GGTTCAACCTGCCGAACTTGCCGCGCATGTATAGCCCGCGATACTCCTCCATTACTGTCAATCCGTCTCCGGACTCGCCAGGCTTGGCGCTGTCGTCATCGTCGGCGAGGATCGGTCCTTTGTCGCCCCGCCAGGCGTCGCAAATCCCATTGTCGTTCTTGTCGAACGGAATCATAAGGAATTCGCCGAACTCATTGGCCGTCGGACCGGCGGTCTTGGCGGGCAACCACACGCCTCCAATCTGCACCTCGGCCCGAAGGAGCCCCGCGGCCGCGCCGTCACGAAACGATATCGTAACAGTGTAGTCCTCCGAGCCATCGCCCTCGCGACTCAGTTGCAGTGTGATCTTGTTCTTTAGTTGCCGGGATAATTCCTCGCAGTCCGGACCCATGTCATATCCGTTGTTGTCACCGGATGCGAAGAACATGTCAGGCAGCGAATCGATCGGGCAGTCGCTGTAGTGCGTCGCCAGTCGGCTTAGCGAATGTCCGGAGTAATTGAAATCCACTTCGGAAAACTCCACATTGGCGCCCGCGAGGCAATCATCGCATTGTCCCTGCCGGCTCTTGATGTGGTTGCCGGCGTTTGTCGCCACTCCCGGCCGGCTCGTCACGCCGTCCAGCACGAACCGCACGCCTTCGACTTTGCTGCAAATCTCTTTCCCGACCTTCAACTTGTAACGCCGTTTATCTTTCGGCAGGGGTAAGTACTTTTCCTCATCCGGCTCGACTGGTTCGAGCGTGGCGTCGACCTTCTGGGCCATACCAACCACGTAGGAAAAACTCGCTCGCACCTGGGTATCGCTCAGCACCTCGTTCTTCCGCGGCGGTTTGACGGCATGGGACTTCTGCAACATCATCTTGATATCGAGCGGAACAGCAGTTATCTCTGCCGACTGGCTGAAACCGAACTCTTCCAAATTGAATTCCTGCAACTGGATCAATACCGTTTTCTGCATCAGCGATTGATACGACACCAGTTCCATCGTTTTGGCCGGCGATCCGGGCGCACCGGAGGCGCCGTAAGAAAGAGACGCCGCCGCATTGACCTTGCTCGTCTTTCCAAGCGCAAAGGCCCCCTTCACCGGCCGGTTCGATTGGGTTCTTCGGTCATACGTCTCGACGGGCCTGTTGTCAAAACCGTAGCTGGACCACGACATTCTCCCGGCCTCGTCGTTGCGATATCTGCTGTCGGCAAAGGCGAAGATCTTCCCGCCGAGCGGCGAACGGTCCTGTACAACGAACTTCGCGATAAAGCCAAAAGGTTTCCGTCGCGACAGTTTTGCGATCTCCGCCCGCCACCTGGCGACCTCAGACCGGCAAGCCGGCGTCTCGGGCGGGACAGGCAACACCTCCTGATCGCATTGCGACCAGTTCGTGGTCCAGGCCGATGTCGAGTAGCTTCCGTTTCCGTCCTCGGTGTAAATCTTCCTGTTAATCCTGGCCCGGGATGTGAATTTGACGGAGATGGGATATATCTCGTAGGTGTCTGTTACATGGGCCCCAATGCCGGATCCGCCGGATTTGAGCCGCCTTGTCAGATCTAGTCGCGGCAGAACATACAACCCCTCGAAGTCGGCGCGATACTGCACGAACGATCCGCGATTGCCCCGGACCGTGTAGGTGATATTACCGCCATAGTTCTTGTATGTCTGAACCTTGATCCGCTCGGGATCAAGATCAATACTCTTGTCCCCAGTCGATGGCTGCCCGCCGGCCGGAGTCGAACAGCAGACCCACCAGAGAACAAGAGCTGACAGCGACACTGTCGCGATGGACTTGACCGAATGCTTCATCATAACCGTTCTCCGCCGCTGCGTCAGTCACTGTGAGCGTACATCCAGATGAGGAACTCTTCCCGCGCAACATCAACCTATCCACTGTTTCGGATACTTCATACCGGCGCTTTAGCTAGTGTCGATCGCCGAATTGACTGCGATAACGGTTGACTGACCTGATCTGAATTCTTATCGTGTCAGTTGAACCAAGGAGAGGCCGAAATGAACCAGCTATCAGGACAACACGCCGAAGTGATTGAGACATCTAATGCATCCGGCAAATCAGTTGCGGTGTCGCGTAGGGAGTTCCTGCTGTCAGGCGCGGCGATGATTGGGACCGGCCTGATCGCTGGAACCGTTTTCGGGGCCGCCAAGCCGAAAGACAGCATCAGCATCGGCATCTTCACTGACTCGCACTACGCCGATCGCAAACGCGGCGGGAGCCGTTACTACAGCGACTCCAGCGCCAAGCTGGCGGAGTTTGTCGTCAAGATGAACAAGGCCAAGCCCGACTTCGCTATCGTGCTCGGCGATTTCGTCGACAAGGGCAAGACCCTCCAGGCTGAAACGGCGTATCTCAAGCATATCGAGGGCGTCTTCGCCGGGTTCAAGGGCCCGCGCCATCACGCAATCGGCAACCACGACGTGGCCACACTCACCAAAGCCCAATTTGTAGCCGGGGCCCGAATGCCGGGGCCCAACTACTCGTTCGACTCCGGACCGATGCACTGCATCGTGCTGGATGCGAACTTCAATAAGGACCTAACGTCGTACAACGCAGGGAACTTCAACTGGACGCAGACCTATGTCCCGCCGGATGAATTGAAGTGGCTCAAGGACGATCTGAAGAAAACCAGGCGGAAGACAGTGGCCTTCATCCATCAACCTCTCGACGATGAAAAAGGCGCCCACGGCGTGAAGAACGCTCCCGAGGTCCGGCGGATACTGGAACAGTCCGGCAAGGTCATAGCTTGCTTCCAGGGGCATAACCACAAAGGCGCCTACAACCGCATCAACGGCATAGATTACTTCACCATGAAGGCTATGGTCGAAGGCCCCGGCCTGAAGAACAATTCCTTCTCACTGGCCCGGGTCTCCGCCGCCGGCGTCACGTTCAAAGGCTTCGGCAAACAGACCGGGCATCCGAAGAAAGTCAGCACGACGACGGCCCCGAAATAACCGGTTCGGACATACTGATCGAGCCGGCGGTTCGCCGCTCAACTCCCGGTGATCTTCTTGATGCGTGCGGCTACTTTTGTTCGCCACTGCTCCACGACATCCGTCATTTTGCCGTATCCAACGCCGCTGAAGAAGTCGCTGTCGTCGAAAACATCGCCAGCCATAAAGTCGGTCATGGTCTTCTCGAGGTCAGTGTAGTTCTTCTTGTAGTCGTCGAGGGTCTTCTTGCCGAACGTGGCCCAGTTCGCCGCCATGGTCGCGAAGTTCTTGTGGAGTTTGTCGTTAGCCGCAGTCGCGTCCCGCCATTTCTCTATGAGGGTCAGGCCCTTCTGGAATGTCGCGGGTTTGAAGGCCTTGTCGCCCATGGTCTTCTTGGCTTTTTCCTGCTGGTCCACCATGTGCCTCTGCAGGTTCTTGACTGTCGTCAGGACCTTCTTCAAATGGCGTGCGTGCCGCTTAAGGTCGTCCAGATGAGCGACTGACTTATCCAGCGTCGCCTTGGCGGCGGAGATCTCCTTGTCGGCGTAGTCGATATCGGACTTGTACAGTTTGATCGCCTTGGGGCCCTTCTTGACGTATTTGGCGAACTTCTTGTTTACAGTATTCAGCTCCCGTTTCCACTTCACGGCGCGCGGGCCGTGGATCCCGGACAGTTCCGTCAGAAAAACGCCAATGTCCTTGAAATACGCCTTCCAGTCGTCAGGCATGTTCTTGGTGGCCCGACCGCGCCCTTTGGCCCAGGCCAAATACGCTTTCTGCACCTTTGCTAGACCCACAATCCAGTAATCGGTTGACCGCCCCCCCCCACGGCCGAACGCATT
>CAYMSH010000495.1:0-3750 GCA_964392945.1 uncultured Planctomycetaceae bacterium
TACGATCGTACTGGCGATCTTCTGCCTGGTGATCGCATCGCTGTTCAAGATGTATCCCGGCGCGGTCTTTTCAGTATGGATCCAAATCCCGATCGCCATGGCGCTGGGTCACATGATCTACAAATCCAAACTGCCGGCCCTTCCGCTTTCGCTTGTCGCCCTGATCGCACTGTGCGGAGCGGTCTACTTCGGAGCTACAGAACTGCCGCTGAGCATACCGGAATTCCAGATCGGCTCGTTTACAGTGGTCCCGAACGTGAGTTGGTCGATCCTGCTGCTTATCTATGTGTTCATCGCCTCGGTCCTACCGGTCACCTGGCTGCTTCAGCCGCGAGACTACATCAACGGCCACGTGCTGTTTGTAATTATGATCGCCCTGGCCGCCGGCGTGCTGGTCTCCAAACCGGAAATTGTCGCTCCGGCTCTGGATCTGCATCCCAAAGGCGCCCCGCCGATCCTCCCGTTCCTGTTTGTAACAATAGCGTGCGGAGCGATAAGCGGGTTCCACTGCCTGGTCTCCTCCGGCACGACATCCAAACAGATCGCACACGAAACCGATGCGCAGTCAATCGGATACGGCAGCATGCTGATGGAAGGCATGCTTGCGGTCTTCGTACTGGTCGCCGTTGCTGGCGGAATCGGATTGCTCGCTGACAAAGGCGGACACATAGGCGCCGAAAGATGGGCCCACCACTACGAAAGCTGGGGAGCAGCCAAAGGACTCGGCGCAAAAGTGGGAGCCTTCGTTGACGGCTCGGCCAACATGCTCAGCTTCATCGGCATCCCGGTAGCGATCGGAGCCACGATCATGGGCGTGTTCGTCGCGTGTTTCGCAGGCACAACGCTCGACACGGCAACGCGACTTCAGCGTTACGTGATATCGGAACTCGGCGGCGGCGTGAAGATAAAGCCGCTGCGGAACAAGTATGTCGCCACGAGCGTGGCGGTAATCGGAGCCGGCGTACTGGCGTTGTACGACGGTCAAGGCAAAGGCGGGCTGCTGCTCTGGCCGCTTTTCGGAGCGACGAACCAACTGCTGGCGGCGCTGGCGTTCCTGGTGATAACGGTCTACCTGGCCCGCAAAGGCAAACCGATACTCTTTACGCTGATACCGTTTTTCATAATGCTGGCGATGACGGCCTGGGCGATCACATACAAGCTCATAGACTTCCATCACGACTTCACGGTAAAAGGCAAGAATCTGCACCTGCTGATAATCACGACAGTGATAGTAGTATTGGAGATATGGATGATAATCGAGTCGGCCGCCACGATCATCCGATCACGAAAGGCCAGGAGTCAGTAATCAGTGATCAGTAACGACAACGGCTTCAAGGCGCGAGCGGTCTGCCGTTGTCGTTGTCGTTGTCGTCATTCACCTGCCTTCCGGCAGGCAGGTCATTCATCATTCCGCTTTCATCATTGCCCCTGATCTTTCGGGTGATCGTGATGGCTTTTTTTCCGTCCATCGTCGATAGTTGCCCGATGTATTTCGGTATCCCCGCCAGGCGTACGACAACCTCGCCGTCAACTGCGACATCTGTGGAGATTATGTCTCCGACTTCGAGTTGGGCCAGCTGATCCGGCGCGATTTCCGCAACGTTAAGCGTGGCCGACAATTCTATCGGACCGCCCTTTGCGCGTGGCGTTCGTTCGTTGGCCTGAGCCCCGTCGTCGCGCTGCAGCTTACCGTCGACAAACACCCAGATCGCCCCGCCGATATCCAGATCGAAACAGCCGGCTGATACGGTCTCGGGTTGCGGAGCCTCGTCGGCCTCCAGCCGGGTCAGCGGTTGGGGGATTCCGGCCAGTGACGCAACAATTCCCGAGGCCCGGTCCAGCACCCTTCCCAGCAGGCGCCTGTCAATGGCGGTAAGTTCCCTGAGCCCTGAATCGGACTTGTAGGGTGTTCCGCCCAGAATAATGTCGAGCATCGCAGCGGCCGCATGCGGATCAACGCCGAGCCAGATTCGACCGGCGTCGCGGCCGTCGGAGAGCCTCCAGGAATAGAGCCGGCCGTACGCAAGAGCTCGCATCACTCCACGAAACTGTTTGGCCTGAAGTTCCGAAACGCTGGCCCCTCTCAGACGCCCCTTTCCGTGAAGCAATTGCGACATTGCGGTCGGGAACCTCCCGGCCATTTTGCCGATGAAGGATTTCCACGTCGAAGCTCCCGATCCGCCGGGGGCCTGATCGCGGCTGTCGTCATCGCGGGTTTGACTTGTCTGTTCCATTGACGACCTCCCTGTCGCCATACGTATTATCGTTATCAGCGCGTCTGTGAAAAGCCCGCAGCGAGGATTTCATACGTTTTTTGCAGCCGGACGATCAGCCCAGGGTAACTTCCACATCGTCGCCGAAGGAGTCCAGAAACTTCACTTTGTCAGTCGGCATAACGGCTACAATCTCGGCCGTCGCGTCGTTATATGTCTGCTGCTCAACCTGTGCGTGCTGGGCTATGTACTGCATGAGTCGCCCGTTACCGCAATTAGCCTGGAGCATTACACGAACCGTCGAACCGGTGCACAACTCGCATACCAACTCGCTGAGCTTATCGGCGCCCTGGCCGGTCAAAGCCGAAAGCGCCAGCGCTTCGGGGTACTTTTGCCTCAGCACGGTCATTATCGTCGGATCGTTTATATCGTCGATTTTGTTCAGCAGGAGCACCTTGCGCTCGGGATGGCAGTCGAGTTCCTCGAGCACTTTCTCGACCGCGTCGATCTGCTGTTCGACCCGCGGGCTGCTGGCGTCGGCCACGTGGATCAGCAAGTCGGCGTATATCGCCTCTTCGAGCGTCGCTTTGAAGCTCGCCACGAGATGGTGCGGCAGGTCGCGGATGAAGCCGACGGAATCCGAAAGCAAGACCGGCTTGGCGGTGTCGGTCTCCCAGCGTCGGGTCTTGGTGTCGAGCGTTGCGAACAACTGGTCGGCGACAAATACGTCCGCCCCGGTCAGCAGTCGCATCAGCGTGCTCTTGCCGGCGTTTGTGTATCCGACCAGTGCGGCGCAAAACGCCTTGTCGCGGCTGGCGATCTGGCGGACTTTGCGTCTGTCGATGGCGGCGATCTTGCGCTTGAGGAACGAAACTCGCTTCTGGACCAGGCGGCGATCGGTTTCGATCTGTTTTTCGCCCGGTCCGCGGGTACCGATCCCGCCGGCTCCGGAGGCCGCACCACCGGCAATTCGCGACAGGTGCGTCCACATATTTCTCAATCGCGGGTAGGTGTATTCCAGTTGGGCCAGCTCGACCTGGATTCTCGATTCATTTGTCCTGGCGTGTGAAGCGAAGATGTCCAGGATCAACTCGCTGCGATCGATAACCTTCCGCTCGATCACTCCCTCCAGATCGCGAATTTGGCCCGGGGTGAGATCGTTGTCGAATATCACCACGTCGGCGTCGTTGGCCTCGGCTCGCCGGGCGATTTCCTTGGCCTTTCCCGAACCGACATAGTAGCCCGGATTGATATGGCGCCGTCTGGCGAGCATTTCGTCTACGACGTCGCCGCCGGCGGCGCGCACGAGTGCTCGCAGCTCGCCGATCGGATCGCGAGGGTCGTTTGTCGATCCCGGCAGGATTACGGCCACAAGCAGCGCCCGTTCGGCCTGCACAGTGGTGTCGTTACGATTAAGGTCTTCCATCAGTTTAACTTCGCCCTCCGGCGGATCGGCTTATTAGAGGTTTGCCGCGGCTCCGGCGGCGGCTCGCGTGGCGAAAATAACGCAAGGATGCCCGAAGCGGGCGGTGTATTT
>CAYMSH010000496.1:0-3750 GCA_964392945.1 uncultured Planctomycetaceae bacterium
GCACTTTCGATAGCCCTCGCCCGCAATCGTGTAGACGTTCGGGACGAACGCCTCAGCCGTGTCGTTGTTCGCGCGGAGATCGGGCCTCTTACCGGTGCTTTCCTTCCTGGCGTCTTTGGCTCCGTGACACGATATGGAGTGCTTGTCGAGTATCGGCTGGACGAGTTTCGGGAAGCCGAATGTCTGAACGCCCCATGGCGGTGCGGTGATCTCAGACGGTTTGCGTCTGGCCGCGAGCGAGGCGCCGGTCTTCAGCGGGGTGGTGTTCGGCGGCTCATGACAGCCGACACAGCCCATGCGCTCGCCGGCCTTGATGTCCGTGGTCATGCGCATCGTGTGCAGGCCCTGGTAGTTGGCGTCGAGCACGGAGAAGAACACCGACTTGCCGGCCGGGGCGCGGAAGCTGGCCGAGCCGTCGGCTTCGATCGGGACCGTGCCGAGGACCGTCTTGGTCTCGAACCCGCCGATGCCGGACCAGAGATTCACAGGCACCGTACGTATGCGACGCTCGTGGGCCTCCACGATCTGCAGGTATCGGGCCTTTCCGTGCATCGATTTCGGCAGGCCGATGTTCACGTTCTGCATCGAGAAGACGCCGCTGGTCTCGCCGGGCGCGGCGATCACTTCGGGTATCACAGGCGGTTTGCGACGTGGGCGGATCGGCATAGGGAACATCGCCGACATTGTCTTGTCGCGATGGATCAGTTCGAGGGTTCCGTGGGTGTCGGCCAGGTAGATCGCAACTTCTCCGGCCGTTCGCCGATCGGATCGCCCGCGTCCTGACGGATCGTAGGAGACCAGGAAATAGTTCCGTGCGGCCGGTTTGTCGCCGGCGCGGGCCAGCGGGAAGGGGCAGTCGGCCGAGCCCTTGACGAGGATGTCGTGGCCTTCTTTGCTGTCGCGGCCGTACTTAAGGTCCACGAGTAGAATGTTACCGCTGCCGTCGTTGTGATGGTGAGCTTCTACGCAGACAACTTTGCTCGTCCCGGGCACCTGGCGGCACATGGCGTAGGCGCGTTCGCCGGTCAGGAATCCGCCGACGACGCGCGGGTTTGTCCCGTCCGGGCGAGCGTTCCAGATCAACTGCGTCGGGCGCCAGAACCGCATCACGTATTCCCAACGCGTGAACATTATCGTCCCGTCGTCCATGACCGACGGGTCCCATTCGCCTTCCTTGGCCAGCGTAATCTGTCGGACGTCCGAGCCGTCGGGCTTCATCGTGAACATGCAGTCGGCCCATGCCCAGTCGCCGCACTGGACGAACCCGCCGGCCCGCGGCGACATGAACGCGATCCGCCCGCTCGGCAGATGGATCGGGTCGGTGCTCTCGTGGCGCAACGCTTTGGCTCGCGTGATCCGCCGGGGCGGGGTCTTGTCGCTCGGCGACAGCGGCATCTCCCAGACGTCAAACGCCGTCCCGTTGCCAAGCGACTCGTAGTAGGCGCGGTTCAGGTAGTCTTTCGGGAGATTTTTTATCGGCTCGGTGCGGCTGTTGGGTGCGAACGCGAAAACGATCCGCTTGCCGTCATAGGAAATGTCCGGGCGGCTGAACACGCCTTCGGGGAATTTGCCTTTCGTCAGCGATGTTATTTTAGGCGGCGCGTCGGCGCGGAGGTTCGTCATTATGCAAATCTCGCCGCCGAGTCGGTTGTAGCGAGATCGCCGTCGCGAGCACTGGTGATTTCGCGTGGGGTGATATCGCCGCACGAACAGTATCCCGTTGTTGTCGCCCAGCAGGGGATTGGCCAGCGCCAGGCGCCTGACGGCCCGTCGGGTCTGGAGATACGCCTTCTTCCAGACGTTCGGATCCGAGCAGCCGGCGGCCAGCAGCGCCTTGTGCGCCTTGTCGGCCGCCTGCAACTGGCTGTCGTCGGCCCTGGCGTCGAGTTGGCGAATGTCGGCCAGGATCTTCCGGCCGCGTTGAAGATGCTTTTCTATGCACGGGCCGAACGCTTTAACCGACGTCAAGCGGTCTTGGGCCAGCCAGTCGCGCTCGATCGGGTCGTCGGACTTCAGAATCGAATTGCTGGGGAGTTTTCGCCTGGGTTTCGGCCACGCGGGTTTTTGCGTCGCTCGCTGATTCGCATCCGGCCCGGCCAGCGGCGTTTTGTCTGTGGACCATATCCGCACGTAGCAGACCAGGGCGTTGGCGCCGGCGACTCGGATGAACTTCAGGTCCAGCGGCTTGCCGTCGGCGTATGCGGCTTTGGGGACGTCGTACAGGAACCGCCCGGGGCGTTTGACAGGAAGTTTCAGATTGCCGTGAACGAGATGTCCGTTGGCTTCCAGGCGCTGTGTGCGACCGCCATTGTCGAGATAGACCACGTCTACCTTGTACGAGGCCTTGGGGTTTGGTTTCAGGTAACGCAGCACGCACGCCTTGTTGTCGAAGATTATCGTGCGATGCTCGGCGGGGGCTTCGACCATACTTGTCGGATAGGTCCAGTTGGTCCCGACGAGAACATGCTTCTGCGACGCCGAGCCGCAATCGTCTTCGGCCACCAGGTGATAGCCCTTCGGCGGAGTGAACAGTCCCTTGGTCTCCGCACCGGCCGTCGCCGCCAGCGAAAGAAGAACAAGCGTACAGATACGCCAATAACAGTGCATTTTCATTACGGAGATTCTATCTGAAAAGCGACGATCAAAGCAAGAAGCTCGGCCGCCACTGTTCCTTTGACCGGCTGACAGAGTATAATGCGAATCAATCGCGCGGAGGTTCCGGCGATGGAGTGTCGCACTAACGGGAATATGCTATGAATACGAAGAACCTGTGCAGATTGGTTGCTGTCGCGGTGCTGTTGGGCTTTGGCGCCGGAGTCGTTGTTCGGGCCGATTCGGCGGCCGATATTATCAAGCGTTCCGGCGTTCGCGGCGGTTTGGTTGTTCATGTCGGTTGCGGTGACGGCAAGCTGATCGCCGCGCTGCGGGCTAATGACAGCTACCTGGTCCATGGGCTCGATAGTGATCTCGCGCGCGTCAAAGCTGCTCGTCAGGCTATTGTCGCGGCCGGGGCGTATGGGAAAGTGTCTGTCGCTCAATTCGGCGGTAAGAAACTCCCGTATGCTGACAATACAGTGAATCTGCTTGTCGTCAGCGATGGGGCGAAGATCGCCGAAGCTGAGATTCTTCGCGCGCTGGTCCCCGGCGGCGTCGGGCTCGTCGGCGGTAAGAAGATCAGCAAGCCCGTTCCCGGGAATATCGACGACTGGAGCCATTTTCACCAGGGTCCGGAGAACAATCCCGTCGCTCGCGATACGGTTGTCGGTCCGCCGCGGCGCATGCAGTGGACCGCCGGTCCGCGATGGCTCCGCAGCCACGAGGTTCCGACAGGCGTGTCGTCAATGGTCACATCCGGCGGGCGGCTTTTCTACACGCTGGACGAAGGCCCGATCGGCGTGACCGATGCGCGTCTGCCGGAGAAATGGTCGCTGATCGCGCGGGATGCGTTCAACGGGATGCTGCTGTGGAAGATCCCTGTTCCCAACTGGGGCTGGCAGACTTTCCAGAGCGATTGGGCCAAAAAGTACAAGGGCGATATGGGCTGGATAAAGACGCTGAGTTTCCGCACGAAGATTCCCGGCGACTACTCCGATCGTCTCGTCGCAGGCGAGAAGTATTTGTACTTCACGCTCGGCAAGTCGGCGCCGGTAAGCATTATTGATGCGGCCTGCGGAAAAGCGCTGGCCGTCTGCGAGGGCTCCGAATCGGCGAGCAAACTGCTGCTCAGCGGCGGCGTGCTTGTGGCCAGGG
>CAYMSH010000497.1:0-3744 GCA_964392945.1 uncultured Planctomycetaceae bacterium
GCCAGGAGCTTATCGGCGGCGCGGTCGCGACGCCAAAGAGAGGCAAACCAAAGATCCAACCCAAACCGGCTCCTAAGATAACCACCGCCGATCAACTCGCTTTGAAGGCCAGATTCATAAAGGCTGCTCCACGCTTGGTCTACGTCAAGCGTAACCACTTCAAGCGGCCGTTCGGGATCGGATCAATCATCGGGTGGGATATCTTCATCCCCGGCGGCGGGATATACGTGCGCGATCTGGCCAAGTCCGGTCCAGCCGGCGAGACCGAACTGTTTCGCAACGATGACGGGATCATATACGACATGAGCCTGTCGTTCGACGCCAAGAAGATCCTGTTCGCCTGGCGAGACTGCAAGAAAGGCGAACCGTTCCATATTTACGAGATCGGCGCCGACGGTAAGGGACTGCGCCAGATCACTAACGGGCGCTTCCACGACATCCATCCTTTCTATCTGCCTGACGGGAAGATCGGATTTGTGACCTCGCGCGTCGAGGCGTTTACGATGTGCCAGCCGGGCGCGGCGTGTGCTTTGTACATTATGGATGCAGACGGCAAGAACATGCGGCGGATCCACTTCGGCACGCTGGCCGACCATTCGCCGTACGTGCAGGACGACGGGCGGATCCTCTTTACACGCTGGGAGTACCAGGACAAGAATCTCACATACGCCCAGGGCCTCTGGACGATCAACCCCGACGGCACGCGGTTGCGGCTGTTCTACGGCAACACTATCTACGAACCTGCGGTCACCTGGCAGGCCAAGACTATTCCCGGCAAATCGACGGTGCTCTGCACGCTGGCCCCGCATCACGGTAATCCGATAGGCGCTGTCGGCGTCATCGACCGCAGCAAGGGATTGGAGAATACCGCCGCCATCGTCAACATCACCCCGGACGTTCCGTATCGCCCGGACCTTAACCGCGCCGGCGGAGGCGGCGGCGACAAGCAGTACGGCTGGTCGTACCGCGACCCGCATCCGATCTCCGCCGATCTGTACCTGGCGTCTTACGGCGGGGGCAAGGGCGGTCCCAAGCGGTTTGGGATATTCGCACTCGATGACAAGGGAGCCAAAGTTCAACTCGTTGACGACAGCAAACTGTCGTGCTTCAACGCGCTTCCGCTGACACCCAGGAAACCTCCTCTGAGCAAGCCGATGCTCCCGCCGAGCAAGGACAAGTTCGGCACGTTCATCATAACCAACATTTACGAGGGGCTTACTGGCGTAAAACCCGGGCAGGTCAAGGCGATTCGCGTTATGCGGGTCTATCCCAAGCAGTGCAACATGCGCGGCCGGCGCGCCTACGATATGGACCCGCTACAGTCCCGCGCAACTTACTATTCCAAGCAGTGCGTCGGTACGGTCCCGGTCGACGCCGCGGGAACCGCGAGCTTCAAGGCTCCCGCTGAAGTTGAACTGTACTTCCAGGCCCTCGACGCTTCGGGCAAGGAACTGCAGCGGATGGGCACGATCACGCAGATCATGCCCGGTGAAACCCAGAGCTGCATCGGGTGTCACGAAAGCGCGTTCATGGCTCCTCCCAGCGGGGCGGCGTTCGTAAAGCTGCTGCGCCGCAAGCCCGACAGTATCAAGCCTCCGCCCTGGGGCGACGGGCCTATAGACTTTGTCCGTTGCATCCAGCCGGTGTTCGACAAGTATTGCGTTAAGTGTCATTCAGGCGCCGACCCGAAGAAGGGCCTGGACCTCTCGGGCGACAAGACTCGCTATTTCAACATGGCCTACGATTCGCTGCTGGACCGCGGGATGGTGCGTTATCACTGGCTGCTGAGGGCTCCGGTGCGCAACTGGGCTCCGCTTACGACCGGATCGCGAGTAAGCAAACTGATGAAGTACATTGAACAGAAGCACGGCAAGGTGCTCGTAGACGACGAATCGCGTCGGCGGATCTACATCTGGATCGACGCCAACGTTCCGTATTACGGGACATACGAGCACACTCGCCCGGGCACTGCCGGTTCGCGGGACCTCTGGACTGGTCCGTGGCTGGGTCAACTGAGAAACGCACTTAAAGCGGGCGGACAAAAACACGGTTTTGCCCACGCCGACGTTAATCTGACGCGCCCCGAGTTCAGCCGCGTGCTGACCAGAGCGCTGGCGAAATCAGCCGGCGGCTCCGCCGACGACAAGAAGGCCGCGTTCAAGAGCAAATCCGACCCGAAGTACATCGCGATTCTAAAAGCGATCCAGGCCGGCAAGGCCGCCCTGGACGCCAACCCGCGAGTAGACATGCCCGGCGCCAAACCCAAACCCTATCCCAGGGATTACGGAAAACTCTACACCGGATTCGCCGGCCCGTAATCGCCGGTCTCAGGCTGTGGCTGTCGCCAACACTCCGGCAAGCGCCGCCAGCAGCCCCATTCGAATAAGGGCTGACAGCACCGACAGGATAATTGCGCCAAGGAAGTCGACCTGGAACCACTTGACCATGAAGGTCCAGAAGACCACGATCATGATCAAGCCGCCCAGAAACGGATTCAACGGCAGCAGTATGACAAAAACGTTCGGTATCGCCGCTATCACCGCGAGTTTCCAGAGCGTCTCGGGCCACGGCGGAACGGAAAGATCGGCGAGGTTCTGCCCGATGGCGATCAGGATCACCAGGGATATCCACGAGAAGAGGAATCCAAACAGGATGGGGATTAACAGCACCATATTCCAAGCTCCTTTCCAATCGCCCCGCATCGAGGGGCTGTCCCTTGCGATCGTGTGTTCGACTATCGTCCCGCGTCGATATTATGGTAGACGCTGACCCGCCCCGACGCCAATGTAATTCTGAATGCCCCAATAGCCTGGAGACTATCTGAATTTTCTGCTGTTCGACAGCTGCCTGGCTATGTTCCTGATTCGTTTGTTCAGCCCGTTCTCAGCCAGCCAGACGACGTGCTCTCTGGCGAGATCCGGATGGCCCATAACATGCTGGTGCACCGAAGCGTCGTGGGTCTGTTTTATCCGTTCAAAGGTTTCGGCCAGCCCCAGCTTGTCAATCGCATTGAGTAATTCGCGTCTAGCGTACACTTTGTCCATGGGGGGGTGTTGCACTTCGGGGCGAGCGGCCAGCCCCTCGAACTGCTCGTCGGTAAGAGCATTCGATATGATCAGTTCAGTAATCCGGTTCGAACTCAGATCCACGCCGTCGGGCCCGCAATCGGTGAGGGCGAATATGTTATCGATCTCCTGGTCGGACACGGCGTCTTTGGACAGGAGGTAATACAGGAAGGCGCCGTGCCTGTAGTGTTGGGCGTTGTCGTCGCAGGATGTTTGTATCTCTGCGTACTGCTGGCCCAGAAGCTCTTGTGATATGATACCGGTCGAGAGCCATTGTCGATCGTATCCCAGTCTGGCCAGAGCCTTGTCGATGTCCATGTTTATGGTCCTTTGTACATCGAGACAGTGCTTGCTCGCGTTCAATTCTGTCCGCCTCGTCGGCGGAACCAGCGCGAGGGGTGTTTTAGTTTGTTTCGCCATTTGGCCAGAGTCGAGGTGTCTTGTTTCGGATCGGCCAGGAGGATCGAGTAGAACCAGTCGGCCGCTTCCTGCGGGAATCCGCCTTCGTCAACGGGTTTGAACGGTATCGGTATGACCTGGTCAGGATGCTTGAGCCCCCAGTCGATGAACTGCTCGGTCTCGGCGATCATCGCCTTCTGGTAGGCCCGCCAGGATTGTTCAACGTTCCATTCCATAATAGCAAATCGTGCCCCCGGGGGGGGGGGGGGCGGGGGGGGGG
>CAYMSH010000498.1:0-3699 GCA_964392945.1 uncultured Planctomycetaceae bacterium
CGGGGGACTGGTCAGCGTATATGACGATCTTAAGATAGACAGTGACGACAACGGCGACTCCTTCATCACGATGGGCTCAGGCGGAATGCTGGCGATCAAGGGCCGGGGCTACGACTCGCTGGCCGATTTCATCGATCTGATAAATGAAGGCGACGATATCCGCTACTGGAACGAATCTGCGTCGAGTTGGATGAACATCTCCGCGGCGACCTGGGGGGTAGACTATACGCTGGGATACGTAGTCGGCGGCGATCTGACAGGCTACTCGGTCCTGACAGTACACGCACCGACGCCGCTGGGCGATTCCGATCGAAACGGCCTGGTCGATCAGCGCGACTACGACAACCTCGTGGCCCAATTCGGAGCAGCCCCGGGCGACGAGTCTGCGGATTTCAACGGCGACGGAAGAGTTGACCTGACCGACTTCAAGATTCTGCGCAACTACTACGGCCACGGCGTTATCGATCCGACGGCCGCACCCGGTTTGCCGACAATCATACCCGAGCCGGCGACGCTGGCTATCCTGGGCGTCGGCCTGGGGCTGGTGTTGAAACCGCGTCGAAAAGCGCGGCTCCGATAGTAGTCTCATGCGTTGAATTAATCAGTCCCCTTTGGCGGCGGCGGCCGTCGAATGACGATATCGCAACGCCTGCAACGCCGCAGCAACTGCAACGCGCGCCTCCCAGCGAATCCGGTGGTCTTTATTGGCCCGCTGTTTCTCAGCCGTTGGGTGACTTCGACTTTCGTCAGCCCGCCATGCACGTCACCTATCTTCGGATCGATTCTGGCCAGCTTCAGGTTGATCGGCAAAGCGCCCTTGTGATTGGTCCGCTCGCCGGGAAGCACCGATAGAATCCTTCGCGGCATCCTGGCTCGCCATGATCCGGCCCCGCCTTTGCACTGGAACTGAAAATCTCCCCAGTGGGCGATGTCCCCAGTGGTTCCAGTCGCCGCCAACGTAGCGGCCGCGGTGCGCACGCGAAAATCGTTCTTGCCGGTCGACGAGTCTACCTGCGCGCGGATCGCGCCATACTTCAGGCCGAGCCTGGTCTTGACGAGTTTCCCGCTCTTGCGGAACGATGATATCCCGATCTTTGTCCCGCTCTTTACCGTCACCAGTCCGCGATCGTCGAACTTCAGAACAGCCCTGGCGCCGAGGCCGGTTCGAATAACGGTCTGCTCGCTCAGCACGTCGCCGACTTTCATCTTCCGCCACTTCCCGTCCTTCCGTCCGGTCGGCAGCACCTCGACGATTCCCGAAACGGATTCCACCGTCGCCTGCAGCGGCTCTGTCGCCGGTTTGGCCTTCCCGACAGGCTTAACCGCCGGTTTGGACGCAGGCGCAGCTTCAGGAGCGGCCCACAGGGCCGGCGACGTGAAGATCAAGATCAGTAGTACAGGTATTACGTATCGAAGCACAATCGACTCCTTATGTCGGCGCGTATCAACCAACGCCCCGACCCAACTGTAGAATTCGCTCCAGCCGAACGGGATACGCCATTTCGCTTTAGCTCCATAATAAACTATAGGATTAATCGGCGACAAACGCTAAATACATTACACCGGTTGTTTAATTACTTATCGGCGTTTCTGGAAACACTTGCAAACCGCGTCGGCGAATCGCGCCGTTGACAGGTTCAGGCGATGCGGCGATACTGGCCGGCATGAAGAAACTAATCTGCGAAAAATGCATGGCCGTCTTCAAACAGGCCGAAACCCACATCTGCGGCGGCTGCGGAGATGAATGTTACGATTTCAGCAATAACGACGAATTCCTGCTCGCCCAGGCGCCGAAGATTATCGAGCTTCGCCGCGACGCCGGCCTCGAAGGACTCGTCGGCGGACTCGAATGCGTGATAATAAATACCGAGCCGGATCGCCGAACCGCCGCGGCGGCCGAACTGATGGGGTTCACCGCCCTGGCGCTGGACGACGCGTTTGAAGATGACGACTACCTGACGATCGCCCTGAAGACCGAAGGTTCAGCCGACTTCCTGATCCGCTCGCGGAAAGGCGACAATCCGTTCCCGATCGCCGATCAACCCAAGTCGGCCCACCTGCCCAACACCCGCCTTGAAACGTTCGTGTTCAACACGCCGGACCTGAGGCGTTACGTCGATATCCAGCGAGCCCGGGGCGTTGAGTTCATGACTGACGAGCCGATCGCTTCCGAAACTAACCTGTTCATACAGACGATCCCGTCAACGTTCACCGACATTTCGATCGGATTCGTTCAGTGGCTCGTGTCGAGAAGGAATTACCGAACGCCATCAGCGAAGACGCTCGAAGTCGATCTCGACGAGACGCCGGCCACGGGTATCTCGAACGTCAAGGAGCTGGACCATGCGGCCGTTCGGGTCCAGGCCGTCGACCGCGACGCGGCTATACTCGAGTTCATGATGCTGACGAACTACAACTTCGAATTCTCGATCTACGTGAAACTCTTCAATTCGATCACCAACGTGTCGCGGCTGTCGAAAGACGACTTCGCACTGGTGTTCACGTCCGGCATACGCCCTTACCAGTCAGAGGACACTTCGGGTCCCACGGAGAAATTCCTGCACAACTACGGGCCGCGGGTCCATCACATGGCGTTCCGCACCGAGCGGATCGAAGAGACGTTCGAACAGTTAAAGGCCCGGAAGATGGACTTCCTGATCGGGCTGGTCGGCTCCGAAGACGAGGGCCTCAAGCAGACGTTCTCGGCAGCATCGCCCAACACGCTGCTGGTTAACGAATACATCCGTCGCTACGGCGACTTCACCGGCTTCTTCTCGCCGAAAAACGTGATGCTCCTGACCGGTTCAACTGACAAACAATAGCGGGCCGCTGGCCACGGAGCCCCGGCCGGAAGGAATACCATATGAAACGTGCGCTAACGATCATGCTGGCCGCGATTGTCCTGGCCTCAGCCGCCCGCGCCGAGCCCCAGCGCCCCAGAGTCGTCGTGCTGACTGACATCACCAACGAGCCCGACGACGAAGAATCGCTGGTCCGCTTCCTTGTAAGCTCCAGCGATTATCAAGTCGAGGCGATGATCGCGACGACCTCCACGTGGCTGCGTAAGAAGGTTCGCCCCGACAAGATCCAGGCCCAGGTCCGCGCTTACAAGAAGGTCTACCCGAACCTGATCAAACACGACAAACGCTATCCGACCCCAGAGCACCTGCTGTCGATCACCAGCGCCCACCTGCCGATCTACGGCATGAGCGGCGTGGGCGAGGGCAAGGACAGCGCCGGGTCCAAACTGCTGATCGACGTGATCGACAAGCCCGACACGCGCCCCGTGCGGGTCACGATCTGGGGCGGCGCCAACTGCCTGGCCCAGGCGCTTTGGAAAGTGCGCAACACTCGCACGAAAGCCCAACTGGCCCAGTTCGTCGCCAAAATACGCGTCTACACAATAAGCGATCAGGACGACTCCGGCGCATGGATGCGCAAAGAGTTCCCCAAACTCTTCTACATCGTCACGCCGAGCGACCAGGGACACAAGCAGTACCGCCTGGCCACATGGACCGGAATTTCCGGCGAGCGTCGATATAAGTTCGCCGCACCGCCGCGATATTTCGCCTGGATCAGCAACGAGTGGCTCCTCAAGAACGTGATCCAAAACCACGGACCGCTCGGGGCGATGTATCCGAAATGGAAGTACATAATGGAAGGCGACACGCCGTCGTTCCTCAACCTGATCGACAACGG
>CAYMSH010000499.1:0-3681 GCA_964392945.1 uncultured Planctomycetaceae bacterium
CGGCATAGGTTTCGCTGGGCAGTGTCTCGGGCACGTAGTGCGGGATATTGCGGTCTCGAAGCCATATCCGGGCTTTGGCGGTCATCTTTGCGTAAGTGGCGAGAGCCTTTTCCGAGAGCATGTGCTCATTGAACGGTCCGACCACGACGAACACGCGATTGCCGCGGGCAGTCAGTATCTCGATAGTTCGCTGGAAGCATCGCCACTGGAACGAATCGTCCAGGTCGACCCATGGCGGATCGAACTGACCGATGTTCTTTTGGGTCCACGGGCGGATGTCTGCCTTTGGTGCCGTCGGCTCGTCGGGGGGGGGAAGCTCCAACGTTATCGCGTCGGCGGGATTGTCGTGCGGATGGTCGATCGTCCATGTTGGCAGGTCGGAGTTGTCGAAGTATGCGATCTGCATATGGTTGGCCCAGCCGAAAACAGGGACCCGTCGCCCGATCAGCACGCCGAGGCGATGCGATCGCGATCTCGGTGTCTGATAGCACTCGATGTCGGGGAAGAACTGGGGAATGAGGTCCGGATGGTTTATCGGGATTTCCTTGCTGCCCGTCAGGTCGTGTCTGGGAGAACTCATCCACAGGAGGTTGCAGTGCAGGATGACTTTCCTGCCCGAGATGGCCCGGCCGTAATGCTCCATAAGCCCGGCCAGGGCGGCTGGATGGATGCCGTCGATACCCATATTGGCGAATCGCCTGCCGCCGGAAGCTGCGTTGAGATGGGCCGGAAGTGTCTGGTCTTTGGTGACGAAGTGGCCCCAGACGACCGAATCGCCGACGACCAGCGTCGTGTCGCGATCGGCGGAGACCTTCTCGCAGTAGCGGTCGTACGTCCAGTAGTCGTGACCCAGGCTGAACGGCATGCGGTGGTTGGTCTCGACGTTAAGCGGCTCGATTCGCTTCCAGACGATGGGAATCGCCATCAGAATGAGCGCCGCAACGCCAAGAGCAATGAGCCACTCCCGCGGCGAGAGGCGCACATCATTAGCCGCAAACGGCGGGGTGGCCCGATGGTTGTCTCCTGTCTTGTCGCTGTGACTCATGGCGCGTTGCTCGGCGGTTTATTGATCTTTCGCCGGCTTGAGTTCGATGATCTCGATGTCCTTGTACCACGCTTCGCTTGCCCCGCCGCTGTGAATCTGCAGGCCGATGACGCCCGTTGCGGGAATCTTGGGGTCCTTCTCGATGTAGTCGACTGTCTTGAGACCATTGATGGACAGTTGGACGCTTGGCCCGGCGCAGCGGATGACGTACTGGTTCCATCCGTTGTGTTTGAGGACCTTGGCCAGCGCTTTCGTATTGGCCCGGACCAGTACGCCGCGTCGCGATTCGTCGTAGAGGCATCCCCACCAGCCGCCGCCCATGTCGGCCTGGTAGCCTCGCATTTCGTGGTGATTGGGGATCCGGACCGAACGGATCTGTATCCCCGCGTTGCCCTTGCCGCCGGCGAGTTTGACCTTCAATCGCAATTCGAAATTAGCGTACTGTTTCTTCGTGCAGAGGAATTCGTTGCGGGGGATCTTGGCTTTCAGCGTTCCGCCGACGACGGCGCCTTCTTCTATGCGGAACGATTTGAGATTGCCTTCCCACCCGTCGAACGTCTTGCCGTCAAAGATCCGCGCGGACTTGCCCGCCGGTGCGTATTTCACGAGTTTGACCGGCGGAGCCGGCTTCGGCGCAGCGCTGGCGGGGAGTGTCCAGTCGCCTTCGTGCATGTGATCTGTACGGACGCCAGGAACGGGTTGGCCCGTGCCTTTGGCGGCGGTGATCCGTGCACAGAATTCCCAGGGGACATTGTTCTGGGTGATCTTCAGCAGCAGGGGGTTCCAGCCGGCTTTCAGTTTGACTCGGACCTTGTCGGTGTACGGTATCGCGGCGCGTGGGGCGCTTGAGGCGTGAACGAGTTTACCGTTGAGCCAGGCCTTGATTCCGTCATCGCTGCCCATGTCGAGTCTGGCGGGCGTCGCCTTTTCGCTGTGGATCCAGGTCAGTGCGTATGCGACGCGCTGATTGCCGCCGAGAGCCTTCTTCAGGTCGACAATCGGCGGGCGCCTGGGGTCGGTTCCCGCCGAGAGCGTCCGCCATACAACGTCTTTGGTTTTGGACGTTTCCGGGGCGAAGACAATGTTGAACAGCGCTCGGTAGTCGGCGCCTTTCTTGACGTACGGGCCGGAAACGCGCCACGCGGCGATGCAGTTCCCGAATGCGTCGATCTGCCCGATTACGCGGCTCGCTTCTCGAGCTACGGGTTTGCCTTTCGTTGCGGCCAGCACTTTCTCCATCGCCGAACGCACGGCCGGTCGGTTGGCGCCCATCGTAGCCTTGCCGATGCTGACAGCGGCTAAGGCGGCCTCGCCTCCGACCGCCTTGTCGCCGAGCAGGGGGATCACAAGTTTCAGCGCATCAATATGGGCTACGCCTGCGATACCGCTGAGGACGAGCTTCCTGGTATCGGACTGTTTTGCCAGTTGCAGTACTTCAGCGTATTTTGCAACCGGCGTGGTCGGATCGAGCCCAAGTAGGCGAATGTATCCCCGCAGCGCCAGGATGCGATGCGTCTTGTCGCCGGTGCTCTTTACGATCTCCAGCAGCGGGGCGGCGGCGTTGGCGTCGGGCCAACCTGCAAGAGCGCGGACGGCGGCGTCTTTGTTGTCGGACTTGACTACGGCGTCCAGGGCCTTGTCGCCTCCGATCTTGCCGAGTATTCGCACCAGGGCGGTCTTGCGATCGGGCTTCTTTTCGGAAGCCAGCGCCGCCAGCACGGGGTCGGCGCGTTTGGCCGGGTCGGCGGTCTTGGCCGCCAACGCCACGATCGACGCTTCGGCCTGGGCCGAACCCTCGCCCATGACCTTGATTATTTCGCTGATGTCGGCGGGGGTTCCAAGCACGCCGGCGGCCTTGAACGCAGCCCTCGCTACGGTTTTGTTGCTGCTAGCGGCCTGGGCGATAACAGGTTTTGTCGCCGGGGCGTATCGACGATCTGACAGTACGGAGATCAAAGCGGCCTGCAGGTCGCCCTTAGCTTGGCTCATGCCTTTCAGTATTGCATCGCCGACGCCCTTGCCGGTGATCGAACGCAGCGAGGCCAGGGCGACTTTCGAATCGTCGCCTTCTGTTTGGGCTGCTTTAAGGAGGCACGCGATGCTGTCGGCCTGGCCGATTTGTCCGAGCGCCTTGATCGCCTCGAAACGGACCGCCGGGGTCTTGCTGGCGGTTAGCGGGGCGATGGCTTTCCTGGCCGCGGGGTCTTTGCGGTCAACCAGTGTTTTGATCAACATGGCCTGGACCGCGGGGGACGTTTTGGGCAACTCTTCTGCGAGTTTCTTCGATACCTCCGCCCCAGGCAGTTCGCGAGCCGCCCTGAGTGCGACCGCGATCAGCGCCGGGTCGTTGCTCTTGAGTTGTTTGACCAGGACCGGAAGGCTGGCCGGGCCGCGGGCGAGAATGCCGCCGTAGACCGCCGATGTTCGCACGTAGGTCGGGACATCGGCTTTGGACACTGCGTCGTACAGGTCCACCGCAGCGTCCGCCTTGTTTGTGTCGAGCAGGGTTTTGGCGGCCGATAGAGCCGCATCGGCTGCGGGAGTTTTCAGTGCGGCCGGGCCTTTGGACAGCGTCTGGAGAATCGCGCCCGTGGCCTTGTCGTTTGCGATGCGCCCCAGTGCGTACAGGGCCGATT
>CAYMSH010000500.1:0-3664 GCA_964392945.1 uncultured Planctomycetaceae bacterium
TCCGGGGGCTCACGCCGCCCGGCTAAGGCCTGCCTGACGGCAGGCCCTGTCGGCCCTTGCGGGCCTGAAACAAGCCTCTTGACTAATCATCGTAGATTCAACTCCCATCAGCGATGGAAGTTCAACGATCCGTCGCAAGCCCTTTTATATGCGTTATGCGAGCCGGCGTAAAATGGCTAAACTGGACAATGATGAGTGCTGAATGATGAAGTCGGCCCGCTAACTTGGATCGGGTGACGGATCGGATGCTGAATCCGGCGATGGATCCGGCAACGGATCGGGGGTCTCAACTTCAGCTGTCTTGTCAGCCGGCTCGGCTTCGGCGGCTTTGTCGCGGGCCTTGAATTTTGCTCGCATCCAGAAACCCGCTGTTCCGCTGCCGGCCAGGATCAACACTACTCCCAACCACAGGAGCCATTCGTACGAGCCGCCTCCAGGTTCGACCTCGATGGGCTTGTCCTTGACGGCCTCCAGGAGTTCGGCTTTCATGATCTCCGGCGAGATCGTTTCGACCAGGCCCTTGCCGCTGGTCTTGGCGATCAGCGTGAGTTGATTCAGCGCGTCGGACCCTTCAGTCATACCCACGGCGATGAACCCGCCGGTGTCGCTGAGGACGGCCTGGGGATCGTACAGAGCCAGTTCCATCTCGGCCGTGTCGTTGCCGGAGGCCGGGCCGATAACCAGGTGATACTCACCCGGGGTCAAGCTGGCGTAGCGAGCGCCGGCCGAGCCCCAACTCGATGCGGTCTTGTAGAGAATCTTGCCTTCGGCGTCGAGGACTTTGAAACTCACTGACGAGCCCCCCCTGGTTCGCAAGTGGACTGACAGGAGATACCGCTGGTCTACGCTGAACTTGAACCAGTCAAGATTATCCAAGCCGTATTCGACGCCGATCACGGTGCGCAGCGGCAGGGTGATGTTCGTGGCGGTCTCGATCGTATCGTTGGGCTCGTAGGCGTCGTTGGGCTCCGACACGTCGATCTTCACGCTGAAGGACTCATCCGAAGCCCCGGCGGCGGAGACCGCAGCGCTGTACGATCCGGGCTTGAGCACCTTGGGCGCGGCGAACTTGACGGGGTTGCCGTCGGCGTCAGTCACCGAGAAGCTCACGGCCCCGAGTTCCGCGGCCGGGAAGAACGCTCGAACGCTCACGACAGAAGGCTTGTCCAGTTCGAACGGAATCTCCTCGACGTGCCCGGGCTCGGTCAGCGTCACAGAGACCATCTGGCCGCTCTGGGCCGGCGCCGCAGCGGCGATCGCCAGCAATGTCGCGACGCACAGTATTGCCCGGAGGTTAGTTAACTTCACGCTGCACCTCCTGTTCGATTTTCTGGCGGCATTGGGCCAGGGAAGCGCTCTTGCCTTTCAGCGCCGAGGCCTTGTTGCGGATGCGTCCGATAGCGGCCAGCCCGTCATCGCTCGTGGCCCGAACGATCTTCGATCGCTTTCGAGACGGGCTGGAGTTGATCCGCCACTGGACCTTCTTGTTGCTCCCGTCGGCGTCGGTGATCGACCCGTACGCCACGCCGAACGATTTGGTCTCCAGTCGCACCGAGCACCTGCCGTCGGGAAGCTCCTTCTCGTTGAACTTCACTTCCTTCAGCCATATCCAGTCCAGACCGGTTCGGGATTCGGTTTCGACTATGTGAGCGGTCCAGTGCTGGGGAGTTATATGTATCTTCTCTTTCGGCGTCGGTTTCGGCGGCGGGACCTTGTCTTTGGGCTTCTTTGCGACTTTGCCCTTGCGGCGCGCGACGGCCTGGTCCAGCAGGCGGGTCTCCAGGACCACGTTGCCGCCGGCGGTCTCCTGACCGTCGGAGAATATCCGGTACCGCCAGTCAGTCGACATCGGGTGTGCGGACGATTCGAACAGTTTCCTGGCCGTTGCGATCGCCGCGGCCAGCGGAGTTCCGCCGTCGGCGCGGGCCGAATCGACGGCCGCCCGGATCTTGCCGATATCCCGGGTGAATCCGACGGCCCTGTTCGACGAGCCCTGGAAAATTATGATCGCCATCTCCACGCCCGGCGGCACATTGTCCAGCAGTTGATTTATGCCTTTCTTGGCGTTGACCATGCGGCCGCCGTCGCTCATGGAGCTTGAGGCGTCCAGCACGATCACGAACGACACTCGCGGCGGAGCGCCGATTTCATGCCACGTGTCGGCTCCGCCGTACCCTACCGGATCACCGCCGCGTTTGGCTTCGTAGCCGGCCCATCGCGGGTTCTTCGTCGATAGCGCGGGTGTCGTGCGCGGATCGGCGTCGAGCTGGTTTCCGTAGATGTCAGTTGCGGTTATCGAGACCGGCACGGACTCACCAGGCTTGATCTTGGCTCGCAGGGCCTCCATCGAAACTTCGCCCTGCCAGAACGTTTTCGTATCGTCGCCAGTCACGTTCGTCGCCGCGACGGAGCCCAACACGATCGCCGGCGGCCCGGGCAGCGGCTGAGACGACCTGACCTCCACGCGCAGGGTTCCCTTGGCTTCGGCCGGCAAATCCCTGGCCGCACGGAGCACCAGCTTGCGCCTCTGGTCGCCGATTTTCGACACGCTGAGATTCTCGGCCCGCTTCAGGTCAGGCCCGCCGGTCCAGGCCGCCTCGTGGAACTTCTGGCCCATACCGTAGACCTCGAACGATTCGATGTACGGCGGGATCCCGTCGATCACGACTTTGTGCGTGGTATCGCCCTGATCGCCTTCGAGATCAGGATCGGTGTCGATCGCGGTCCCGTAAGTGGTCTTGGCCTGTATGGAAATCGGATACACGCCGCGAGCCGAGGCGAAGCCGGAAGGATCTTTCGGCACGTCGATCACGCTGGTCCAGGTCTTCGGCGTGGCGAACTTCCCGACAACTTTCACGCCGCGGAACAGAATCTCGGCAGACTGCTCGTCCATCGGCTTGTCGAACGCGATTTCCAGGTCCACTTTGCCGCCCGTGATCGGTCGGAAAGCGCCCTTGTCCGAATGGTAGAACAGTTCGTCCGGATCGCTGCGGGAAAGCTTGACCAGCACGACCTCGGCGGGGAGCTTTCTCGGGTTGAACAGCGGTATCTTTTCGCCGCGGAGATTGTCGAGGCCGCCGGGCTTTTCGAAAGGCGGTTCGGCGCCCTCCCACTTCTTGATGTCGGCGAATTTCGGCCTCTGTTTCCCGGTGAATTCCAATTGCGGCGGGGTCAGCGGATTGCCGTCGAGCCCCATCCCGAAGGCGTCCTTGCCGCGAATCTCCACGGGTATCTCGCCAGCGTCCAGGAAATCTTCGAGCTCCTTGAGCATTAGCCTGGCGCGGTACAATCGTCCCGACGAACCGACGGCGGTCACTGTCGGAGCCAGATCGCCCAGCTTGAGCGTTACGCCGGCCGGAGACGGACGGTTCAATATGATGCGAATCTCGGCTTTGTGCTTGGGATTGTATGCGATTCCCGTCCGCGGGCTGATCTCAGTTCGCCAGCCGGTCCCGCTGGCCGGAGTCCGCCATTGCGTGCGTCTTGCAGCCCAGACCACCTCCCGCCCTCCCGGCGGCGGAGTCGTGAGGCCCAATGCGGCGTTGCCCGGTGCGGGTATCGCGTGGACCTCGAACGATTTGACAATCGGCGGGGTCATGACCATGCCGGAGATCCGGTAGCTGTCGTAGCTGGCCGGCGAAGTTCTCGTGGCCACGAAGTAGAG
>CAYMSH010000501.1:0-3657 GCA_964392945.1 uncultured Planctomycetaceae bacterium
CGTCTGCTGAGAGTTCGGTGATGTCGCTGCCGTAAACGTAGTATGATTCCGTCGCGGCGTCAGGCCGCACGGTAAACAGAAATGATCTGTCGCCGACAACGCCTTCGATCTGGAGAGGTCCCGAAGCGTAACCGGCCTCTGGCGAGATTCGGGCCAGTTCAGGCAGGCAATCGCCGACATGTCGATCGGTAAGATCGGCCCCCAGCAGCGCCGACGCGGCGGGGTTTGCGTCCAGGACGATCCCGTCGCGCGACACGCGAAGCACCGGCGCGGGGTTGTTGATCACAAACGCCGCCTGCTCGGCCAGACGACTCTCGGTGTGTTTTCGCTCAGAGGCCTCCAGCATGGCCCGGTCCCGGCTGGTCTTTAACGCAAGAGACACAAATTCGCTGAGTTCGCCGGCAAGCTGTGCGTCGGCGTCGCTGAAACCTCCGGATTTGTTGGCCAGACCCAGCAGACCGACAACCCGTTGGTCAAGATTCAGCGGAGCGAACAGGACGCTGTCCAAGTCCACGTGTCCGCTCGGCATGAGATCCATCCAGGAGCTATTGGCGAAATTGTTGTCGTAGACGGGTTCCCCGGTGCGATAGGCCTCGGCGCGCAATCCGCGAATGGGCATCGGCAGCGAAGGGTCCACGGTGCAGGGCCGGCCTCCGGAGTCCAGGAAGAGCACGTCGTTTTCCGAACCGTCAGGGCTGAGCATTGCGACATAGCCGCCTGTAGCTCCGATGAACTCCTTCAACAGGTCGAATATCGCACGGGCCGAGTCGTCGAAGCGATCGTTGGCCAATATCGCCCTGGCCGCAGCCAGAAACGCGTCAGCCTGATTATGCCCTGAAGACATATCGCTCGGCGGCGTACGACCCATGTCCTGCTCCTTTCAACTAACGCAACAGGCGGCCCGATCCGCGGCGAACTTGCCGACAGCCG
Source organism: uncultured Planctomycetaceae bacterium (assembly GCA_964392945.1). Lineage (GTDB taxonomy): Bacteria > Planctomycetota > Phycisphaerae > SM23-33 > SM23-33 > BS750m-G57. The sequence continues at coordinate 931 of CAYMSH010000501.1, forward strand.
CCGGACCGCGAATTGCAATATTAGCATAAATCCGGCTGATGGGGGGCAAGATTCTCTGCAAGTTGCTCCGCACGCCGAAACCGAATCAAAGACTTTTCTGTTCGAAATCCGTCGAGGGGCGGACTATAATTCGGCGGTCCGGCGGGACGCAACAGCCGCCTCGACGGGCGAGTCCTCAATCTGCCAGCGGACGGAGCTATGCGATGTACAAACATATTTTAGTCGCGCTCGACGGATCGGACCCGGGCGCCTCGGGAGGCCGCATAGCGCTTGATATTGCGCGCGAAACCGGAGCGTCGATTTCGGTCTGTCACATTTACGGAGCCGACATGCACCGCCAGCGGTTCGAAGACATGGAGCCCGGTCTGCCACCGGACTTCCAGGAACCGGCATCACTGGCCGAACTGCGAAAAACCCACGGAACGCTGATGCAGGAGGGCTTCGAGGCCCTGTCGGCGGGATTCGTCGAGGACTACGTCGCACAAGCCAAAGCCGGCGGGCTCGAGGCCCAGGCGGTGCTGGCCGAGGGACGCAACTACGTACGAATAGTGGAACTTGCCGATCAAATCGGAGCGGACCTCGCCGTTCTTGGAGCCACCGGCCTGGGATACGATCAGAACGTCGCCCTGGGCGGAACGACCAGGCGAGTACTGCGTCACGCGCCGTGCGACATGCTGATCTCGCGCGGCCCGGCGGATGGAGCCGTGATCGCGGGCATAGACGGAAGCGACGCGGCGCTGGATGCGGCGAGAATCGCCGCGAACCTAGCTCGCGCGTTTGGAGCTAAACTCGATTTGACGGCGGTCTACGATCCGGAATTCCACACAACGGTCTTTCGCGCCATGGGCGGAGCCCTGTCGGCCGAGCGACAGGAACAAGTCGGCCTGGCGACCCAGGAGGATCTTCACGATCGAATAATCAACGACGGTCTGGCCACGCTGTACCGAGGCTTCCTGGACGACGCGGCCGCACGGCTCAACGGCTCAGGCGGACCGCTCGAAACGACGCTTCTGACGGGCAAGCCCTATGCGGCCCTTGACGATCACGCGCGAACGGTCGACGCCGGGCTCGTCGTCGTCGGGCGATACGGGCATCATCGCGAGGCGATCTCGCAGATCGGTTCGAACACTGAAACGCTGGCCGGACAGACCGCCGCGAACATATTGATCGTGGGCGCCGCGGGTTCAGGCCCGGCTCCCGACAACGAAGCTCCGCGCGCGGCGCGTATCGAATCGGACCCGGCCGGAGGGTTGGCCTGGGACGACGAAGCCGAACAATGCCTCAAACGCGTACCGCCGATGGCGCGCCCGATGGCGCGTCGCGCTATCGAAACGGCCGTCAGGGACGAAGGTCGCGACACGGTGACCGCCGCCGATTTCGCCGCCGCGGCCAGACGCTTCGGCATGGCGCCGAACGAAAAAGAAGACCAGTAGCATTTCGGATCGTTAGTCATTGTGACGTATGATGTCGGCCAACTAGCACAGAGACCGGAGAACGGCATATGATGATTGCAACCGGCGTAAGCATTATGACCAAGACATACGTTACGTTTGGACTAGTCATCCTGGCGATGCTGGAATTCCTGACGGCGATGCACGTCTTCGGGCGAAAGGGCAAGAAACGCTGGTCAAAGGGAATGATGCTGACTCACAGGATCGGAGGCTACGTTTTCCTGCTCTACTGGATGTGGCCCATGGTGGTCGGAGCCGAGCTGCTGACCCGCATCTCGCGCCAGGAGGCCGGCTGGTCGCTTTACGCGTTCCACGGACCCAAGTTCTTCCACGCCATGCTCGGCGTTACGGTGTTTCTGCTGCTGCTGCTGAAGATATCGTTCGTGCGGTTCTACACGCAGTATCGACAGTCGGCCCGCCTGCTGGGAATCGTGATCACGGTAGTCACGCTGGTCACGTGGGCCATCGCCGGATGGTTCTTCCTCTGCATGATGGGCAGCCCGATCCTGGAGTGATCTCCGCGAGCGGATCGATCACGCCGCATCCGGCTGGGGCTGCTTGGCGGGGATCTTACCCCTGAGGCGGCGGACAAGACCGCGAACGAAGAACATATACGCCAGTATCAGCCACAGCAGCGTTGCGAAAATCGCGGCCGCTACCTGCCAGGCGCTGAGGCGAGGCACGTCGTCGCGAGCCAGGAACAGCGCGTTGGATGGGATCTCCACGTCAAAACGATCCATGAAAACAGCGCGCACCGTTCGCGAAAACGGCATTCTGCGATACCGCCTGAGACGACCGACATGTCGGTCGATCTGCTTCCAATCGTCATCAACCTTCTCGGCAGTGCGGACCACGAGCGTCGGACCGTAACCTTCCAGGAGAAAATACGTATACGGCACGCCGTACCTGGAGTAAACGAACGCCTTGTCGAAGTCGCCTTTGCCGTGAACGGTAGCGAACGTGGAGACCGAATAACGCTCCGGCGAGAGTTTATCGGGCGTCTTGACGTCCACTGGCGTCTTGGGACCCATGTCGTAGCGGAATTCGGGAACCAACACCAGGGGCATGAGCGTCACAATGAACATGACGAAAAGTTTCACGATGAACAAAGCTATGCTCTTTACGGGAAGTTTCATCAGGAACGAGGGTATGGGTATTACGAGAAAAACCATATGGCGCCTTACTATCTCACGCGGCGGTTAATCGAAGAACAGGCCCAGGATAATCAGGGCGATGATGAAAGCCAGCGTGGCGATGGCGATCGTTATCCAGACCG
>CAYMSH010000502.1:0-3631 GCA_964392945.1 uncultured Planctomycetaceae bacterium
CTTCGTGCCGAAGTACCGCGTGGTGACCCCGGCGAAGAACTCCGTGTGGTTCGCCCGGACCACCCAATCCCTGGCCGGGTACTTGCCCTCGGTGCGGGCCCGCTTGTGAGCGGCGATCACCTCGCGGTTATTGTAGCCCAGCACCTGATCGTGATACGAGTGGGCCAGTTCGTGCATCAGGATTGTGGCGGCGCTGTTGCCCGACTGGCGGGCCAGCGATGCGGCGTTGCTGAACTCTACGCACTTTGCCTTACCGGGATGGAAATCCATCCTCTTGAGCCAGCCGGCGTACGGATGGTAGTGGAAAGTCGGCGTCCGGCCGTGCGGCCCGTTGGTCGAGTCGACCTCCAGCCAGACAGTAACCTTCTGCAACGTGGCAAGCTGGTCCTGGGGCATCCAACTTTTGACCCTGACCATGGCGTCGGTCAGCTTCTTGATCGCCTTCGCTCCGGTCTCGGCATGTTTGCCCTTGTCGAGCAGGGCGTTGTTGATGAGCACCTTCCAGCCGGCAATGTTCCTTGCGGTGTAATGCGACATCGGCTCATAGCGCGGCGCCCCGGCGGGCCTGGTAGTCGGCCCGCGCCTGGCCCCAAGCGCCGGCCCGGCCGCCATAACGCACATAGCCATAAGCGCCGCGGCGCCAAGCCTGATAATTGTCCCGCCGCCGATCGATCTGAAATTGCCTTGCAGTATTCTCATAATCTCTCCACAGTTTCCTTAACCCCCGCACAAAGATCTTATCTGAAATCCCACGATGATTATATTCAACACAACGCGACAAGCAAACTGAATACAACAACAGCGTTTACACCATCCTCCTTCGCCGAAGCTGCGGAGGGCAAGCGCCCGCGAAAAGTATGGCGGCGGTTCAGCGGCTGCAATAGAATCTTCACACACGTCGGACCGCCCGCCGGCGGGCGTTATTCGCCGCCGCCAGGCCGCCGACACAATAACATCCCGTACAAGGAGCTGCATTGTGACAAGAGTTAATCGCTATATCGCAGGTGTGCTGTTTCTGATCGTGGGGGGGCTCTGTGTCGCCCGGGCCGTGGGCGAATCGGACAAGAGCACGCGAGTGTCCGATCCCAAAATGCACCGGCGGGTCGGCGCCAGCAGGTACCCGTATCGAGCCAAGAGCGACTACATTCTCAAGGAGATCAACCTCCGCCCGGGCGAGGCGGCTCTGGACGTCGGAGCCGGGGACGGCTTCTGGACCGAGAAGATGGCCAAATCCGTCGGCCCCGGCGGGACCGTTCACGCGGCCGAGGTCAATAAGAAGATGGTCGATAAGCTGAAAACCAAATACGCCTCCACGCCGCAGATCAAGCCGTACCTCTGCAAGACCGACTCGACGGGCCTGCCCGCCGATTCGTGCGATGTGGCCTTCCTGTCCCAGTCGTATCACCACCTGCCCAAGGGCAAGCGTGTGGACTACCTCAAGCACCTGCGCACGGTCATCAAACCGACCGGCCGCGTGGTGATCGTCGAAAAGTACATCGAAAACAACATGGGCCACGGCACGCACGGCACACTGCTAAGCCGCCTGATCGCCCAGGCCGAACAGGCCGGATGGGTCCCCCTTCGCGTGGAACTGATGACGGGCACATACCATTACATCGCCATCTTCGCCCAGAAGGACCTGTTCCCCGCCGAGCCCAAACCAAAACGCAGAAGCAAACCCAAGCCTACAACAGCCCCCAAGACGACAACCGCCGCGAAAGCCAGGTAGGGCGACCCGCGCATAATCGTAGCCCAGTCCGAGCTGTTTTCATGTTAGCCTCGGGCGCAAGCCCGTGGTATCGCGCCGGTCACAATCCGGAGCCCTCGAAGAGGGCGATTCATTCGATCAAGCGCGCCAAAGATTGCATGAATCGCCCGCTCCGAGGGCTCTGTTTTTCATCGATGCAATGTTCCACGGGCTCGCGCCCGAGGCTAACATGAGAAAACCTGAACCCCGTTCTTGCTCGACAGGTGTTCCGGGCCCTTCGGGACCGGGCTACTATCGGACCGGCCGTTCGGGCCTGAGCGCCGCGGCGCACTCCTTGGCCCGGCCCCGGATCGCCTGGCTCTTGGTCCCCTTGCCAATCTCGCCGATCGTCGCGCGCAGCGAGACCAGCTTGTTGGCTTCGATGAGCTTGCAGATGCTGTCGAACATTCCCTCGATACGCGGGGCGGCTTTGACCAAATCGTAGCTGGTGTGCCCGTAATCGTTGATCTTGACCCTGGTTTCGTCCATCAGCAGCATGCCCATGACCGGCTTGGTTGCAAACGCCTGCTTGAAGAAACCCTCCAGCTTGGCGCTCTTTACGCCTTTCAGGTCCGCCAGCCGCTGGGCGAGCATGTAAGCGTTTTCGCTCAGCCCGAGCTCGCCGTCGTAAATCGAATACTTAAACGCCATGAACTCGACCCCCGCATCGTCGCCGCGGGCAAGCAGGCCCCGCCCGAACGCGTACAAGTGACGGTAACGGTCTTTGGCCTCATCGAGCCGCCCGTTCCTTGTGAACTTCCGGGCCTTCATGTCGGTGATGAGCTTCGCCCGATCGCCTTTCGGCATGAGCACAGCAAGCGTGTATGCAGCGTTATTCCGCTCGTGCCAGTCATAGTGCCTGTCCAGGATCCAGCGAAGCGGACTGACCGCCCGTTTATCGCCGAGATGCGCCAGGGCGATCGGAATCTGCTGACGGGCCGTGTTCCGCCCGGTCGGCTCGCCAGGCTTGCCGCGAACACAGCAGCCCTGGTTGGCGCAGTAAACGTTGTCCGGCGCGTTGAGGCAGGCGATAAGGACCGGTACTACCCGCTTATCCTTGAAGAACCGGAAATCGACGGCCTTGTAACCGTCAAAATGACTGGCCAGATACGCATATTCCCCGACCGCGGTCATCGTGCGCTCCGGCAATTTAGCGCAAAACTCCTTTTCTCCGCCGCTGACGATCTGGCCGACCAGATAATCGGCGAACTCCTTGACGAACCCTTTGGGAAACCCCTTCTTCCCCGGCCGCCGCCCGCTCAACAGATAATGCCCCATGCTCAGCTTAGTCAACCGCGACGCTTTCTGCGCCCGGAAGATCTCCGCCGCCGCACCGAAAGTCTTAGGCCGATCGAGCAGCTCCATCTGGTAAAGCGCAATCATCTGAGTCTCTTTGACGCCGGCCAGCTTCTTCAAAGCATCGATCTTCTGGTCCTGAGAAAGCTCAGGCGACTTCACAACCTTCATAACCCGCAGATAACCAGGCGAAGGACCGGCAGGATCACCCAACACGACGTTGGCGACCGGCAGAACCAAAAAACAACTCAGAACCAAACCCCAGACGACAGATGTGAGTTTCCGGTGCATAGAAATATTCCTTTCTATGCCCGTTAGACGCCTGATGGGCGCTCCGGTTCCCGACAACGGCGTTTCTACCACTGATTCACGCGGATTACACTGGTTGGTTGCGGCGACGACCAGCGGCGAACGTCAAAGGCATATAACGGTTGGTAATACGGATGCTGCAGCGAAGCGGAAGTCCCGATTCTGTAAAGTCCCGAAGAATCCCGATGTTCACCGGGACTCACAGCATCGGGGTCACATCGGGGTTGGATATTCGCCGTATAGGCCCGCTCGCCGTCACTTGCCGGGCTTGGCTTCAGG
>CAYMSH010000503.1:0-3625 GCA_964392945.1 uncultured Planctomycetaceae bacterium
GATCCTGGCCTGTCAGGCCGAAGACGAGCTGGAAGTTATCCATGTCGATCGCGTCCACGACGTCGTCGGCGTTGGTGTCGCCGGGATTCTGGGTCTGTACTCCGAACACTGCATCCTTCAGCACCAGGGCCTCTATGCCCGGCCCGACGAACTCGATAACAACGTCGGTCCAGTCCCAGCCGGCCGGTTTGGGAACATTCAGCGAGGTCAGCAGTGTGTCATCGATGCCGCCGCGGCCGACCATGATGTAGATGTCCTCTGTGGCGGCGGTTCCGACGCCGTCGAGTACATTTACGTTCAGGGTGGCCCCAAGCGTGATGACGCCCTTGACATCAAGGTAGCTGGTGTTTCCGCCGACTCCGTCGAACATCCAATCGATTGTGGCGTTGTCCGCCAGCGTCAGGTTCGTGGCGTTAGTGTCGCCGTCGCCGCCGAGCTGCGTGCCGTCGCCGAGATAGTTCATCCCGCCGCTGAGGTCAACTGCATCAGCTGTCACCATCACGGGTCCCGTCGCTGCGGCGTAGGTCGAACGGATCATCGAGGCGCCGTTCATCGTAAGGTTTGTCAGGCCGATAGTCTCCGCCGGTGAATCAAGAACTAGAGTCGTTCCCGCCGCGGTCGTCAGTCCGGACAGGGTAACAGGCACGCCGGCTTCTGACGTCAAGGCCAGTGTGGAGTTGCCCGAACCGGCGGCCGTGGCGAATGTCGTGTTCGACATATCGATGCCGGACCCCGCCAGGCCGTCAGGCCCGAGGTCGCGACTTTCAATGATCTGCTCGGGTGTCAGGACCGTATTATACGTACGGAACTCATCCCAGATCGCGTTGGCGGCGCCGTCGTTGTACTTTGCTCGCCCGAGCCAGTTGTTGACGTCCGGCAGGTCTGCGAGATTGTACGCCGTGTTCAGCGTCTGCACGTGGACTCCGTCCCTGTAGGCCTTGAGCTGGGTCTCGCCCGAGCCGTTCCAGTCGTCCTCAAGCGTCATGACGATATGGTACTCCTGGCCGAGATTGTACGCCGTGTTCAGATCGCTGCTATGCTCGCTGTTTCCCAACTTGAACGCCATGCGGGTCTGGCCGAGGTTGCTTCCTCGGGTCCAGGTCATAATCAGGTTGGCGGCGGTGTCAGGGCCGAAGCTGAAGATTCGCGACCAATAATTCACCGATTCCTGGGTGGCCCAGGTTTCAACGGTCAAGTTATTCTGCCCTGCGTACAAACCGTCAGGCAGCGTCGCGTAGTCGGAAGCAGCCTTGTCACCGCCGGTCATGTAAAACTTGCCTGCATGGGTTTCGCCGACGTCGGCGTTATTGGCGCCTACCTCAACGATCGAGCCGTTGGCTCCGCCTATAGAATCGACAAGAACCGTCCCGGATCCGCCGGTTTCATTGAAGCTGTAACGGTGCACCAGACCCTCGGGGGTGCTGGCGCCGACGTTGTTAGTGGTCAAGGTCCCGCCGTTAAGCGTCAAGGTGCGAGCCACGTCGGTCCTGGCCGCGTCGGCGCCTGTCACGCTGAACGTCCCGCCGACAACGTCGAGTTCCAGTTCGCCCAGGACGGCCGAATCGGTGACTCCCACAGGAGCCGTTGCATTCAGCACGGCCGCTTCGGGCACGTTCAGCGTTTCGGTCGAAACGCCGCTGGTCGCCACGTTCAGTGCGGCTCCGGCCGCTACGTCGATCGCGGTCACGCCAGTGGTTGTCGAACCGCTCTGGAAGGTGGTCGTCCCTCCCGGGACGCTCAGCGTCGAAGCGGTCAACACCAGGCCCGAACCGCCGTCAAAGTTGACTGAGCCGGTTGCGGTGAAGTTCTTGGCGGTGACTACCGCCCCGACGGCATTCATATTCTCGACCGTCAGGTCGCCGTTGACGCTCAAGTCGTCAGTTAAGTCTCCGCCGCCGGCTGTCGCCAGCGTTCCGCGGATTGTCGTGTCGATCATCGTTGCGCTGCCGATCGTCGTAGCGGCGGGGTTTAGCGTAACGTTATTGAAGCTCGCGGTTTCGGTTCCGGCGATTGTCAGGTCGGTAACGGCTCCTGTCGCGAGATTGCCCAGCGTGATCGTGCTTCCATTAAGGTTGATCGTGGCGGCCGGTCCGCCCATCGCCAGGTCCACGTTCAGATTGGGCATGCTGATCGGCCCGCCGCCCATGGAGCCGGTGTACGACGAACTGATACCGTACTTCGCGGCCAGATATCCGCCGACATCCTGTTCCTCGTCCGGATCAAGCAACCGTTCAAAGATCAGGAATTCGGCGAGGTCTACTTTCGCGCCAAGAGTGCCGTTGGGAGCAATCGCGCCAATTCCCAGCGTGTTTAAACCGGGGTTGCCGCCCTCAGTGAAATTCGCCCCGCCCGACGGAACTCCGCCGTTGACGAGCACGGTCGAACCGTTCGCTACGCCCCTGTCCAACTCGGTGGACAGGACGATGAAACCCTCACCCGGATCTCCTATTTCAGGCACCGCGAACGTCCCGCCGCCATTCGAAATGCCCGATGCAACGCCGGTGTGGGTCAACAAGGCGAACCGGTCCCAACCGCCGTTGTCGTGACCCCATAGCGCCTGAACGCCGCCAGCCTCCCTCAGGTGGTGAACGCTGAAGACCGTCAAATCCGGTCTTGCCGAACCGTTGACGTCCACCGGGGAGACGAACCAGTCGTTTCCATCAAAGCGGACGGCCGGCATGTTTCCGATCGTTCCGTCGGCAAATACAGTCGCCGTCGGGTCGCCGCCGTTGGTTGCGTGGTTGCCGGCTCCGGACTTGTCGGTCCAGGTGGTCACCGCGGCGGAGTCCACTGTCGGCGTACCATCGCCCTGGATGTCGTTGGCGTCAAGCCAGAGCACCATACCGCTCGGCATGGAGCCGCTCGGGCCGCTGATCGTAAAGGACGAGCCCGAAGCGGTGACTGTTCCTGTCGGGTCAGCAAGATTGCCGCCGATAATCTTCAGCGGCACGCTGTCGGTAAGCTCGATTTCGCCGAGGGTGATCTTGTTAGTCACCGTCAACTCATTGGTGACCCCGACGGTTCCGCTGGTGTTGACCAGCAGATTGTCGGTGCTCTGCAGGGCGCCAAGATTCAGCGAACCGGTTTCCGTAACCGAGATGCTCGGCGTTGCGATAGTCGCCGTCGGACCGATGTTCAGCGTGCCTGTAGACACATCCACTGCAGTCGTCGCCGTTCCGCCGGCGTCCAGCGTCACTGCGCCAACGCCGGTAGTGGCCACTGTCGCAGCGGTCACGGTGTTGGTGATCTTGAGCGTGTAATCCGCCTCAGCTCCCAGGGTCAGGGTCTGACCGGCCAGGGGGTTGATCGTCGGCAGCGTTACTACCGCTGTCGCCGCCGCGTCGCTGTCGGCGGCGCCTGCAAGGACTGTGACGTCGCCGGCGAAAGTCGGCGTCTCGGTGTAAGTCGTGGCCGGGGCCAGACTCGAAAGCTTCAGAGTCGCGCCGTTAACGTTGAGAATCGAGGCGCCGAGAAGTCCGGTGTCGCCGAGTGTCAGCGTGCCGGCGTCAACGCCAAAGACAGCCGTCCCGGTGTAGTTGGCCGCACCGGCGCTTGCGTCGTCAGTGATGATCAACTCGCCAGCCCCGATCTTCTGGACGAACGGGCCTGTACTTACGGCCAGGTC
>CAYMSH010000504.1:0-3625 GCA_964392945.1 uncultured Planctomycetaceae bacterium
GCCGGGCCGCGCCGAACGCCGGACCCACGCTCCTGGGCCGGCCGGCCGACCGGGCCGATCGCCAGGGCCCTCCCGACCCCGACCCGCTTAACATCCGCGACAAGCTCAACTGGCTCGACCCACGACTCGAACTGGACCGCAAGAAGCTCCAGGATCAGGTCCGCAAACACGTCGGACCGCTCCTGGCGGCGACAGCGGGCTGGGAGATCATCATGGATCGCCAGGACAGCTACGCCTGGACGAGTTTCTTCTATGAAAAGGGAAGACCGGACCATCGGAGTTTCTGGCCGATGATCCAGGCCCGCGACAAACCGCTGAAACTCCGGCGAAAGATAACTCTCAGACCGGACGACAAACATCTGGCGGTCCACCTGGGACTGCCGACGGACATCCATCATAGACCCGGCACGATAACCCTGCACGTCGGCGAGCGGGAAATCCCGGCCCGGAAAATTCCGGTAAGGCAGACATGGCGCGATCGCCCCACCCCGCTGCTGTTCGACCTGCAAAAGTATATCGGCAAGACCGTCACGCTGGAGTTGACCCAGCCGGCCGGCGGGAAACCGCTGCACTGGCAGGCGATAAGCATCTCCAAGGTCCCGCCGCGGGAGTATCGCCTCGTCGACAGCCTCAAAGCCGTCGGCCTGAAAGACACCAGCGTGCCCCACGGACTCGGCCAGGCGCTCCAGTGGCCCGGAGTCAGCGATGCGGAAAAACGGGCCGCGGTGGAAATACATCAAATGGGGGCCGTCGTGAACTTCACCCCGGCGACAGAAGACCAGAAGACCATGAACGGGCCCGTGAATATAATGATCGGGCGAGAATGGAGCGGAGGCGACAAATCGTTCGCCAAAGCAAGTCGGAAGATCAAGACGCTCACCAGCCTCAAAACGCTGCTGGTGACGATCGAATCGGGCATCTCCAACGGCGAGATCGCAAAACTCCAGGGCCAACTGCCCAAACTGAAGATCATCAGGCTCATCCCGCGGGTCGCGTCTCCCAGACAGGGAGCGTATCGACCCGTAAGATGGCGCAATCAGACCAATAGAGAAGTTGTCATCATCTGGATCGACCAGAACGGCAAGCTGGCGTTCTCGAGCACGCCCCGCGTAAATCCCGGACAGGAGCTGAGACGCAGCGCCTACATCGGGATTCGATACGAAGCCCATTACATCCGCCCGGACGCCGCCAAGGCCCTGGACTACCTGTACAGCCAACCTGTCTCCCGCTTCCAGGTCAGCGACGGAGGAATCTGGGAAATCAAACCGAAGTAGCAATCGGGCCGGCGGTTCGAGTTGCCCCAACAGGAGAGACGTCATGAAACGCACCGCAATCTGGTTGATGCTTCTGGCGGCGATCGCGGCGATCGGGCCGGCACTGGCCAAGAAACCGTCGGCTGAATCGAAGCCGGTCTTCGAAATGCAGGATCTTTACAAGGCCGCGCGAATTCCAAACATCACTGTCGCTGCCGACGGGACCGTGCTGGCGTTCGCCAAGTCCGGGCGGATGGTCCGCCGCAGCACCGACGCCGGCAAAACATGGTCCAAAGCCGTCGAAGTGGGCTCCGACGCCGGCGGCAGCGCGATCGTCGACGAGATAACCCGAGACGTGATGATGGTCCGCTCCCGCAGCGGTTATCTCTGGCGGAGCAAGGATCACGGCAAGACCTGGAAGCGTGAAGTAATCACGATCAAGCCCAATGCCGTAGGCCAAGGCTCACCCGGAAAAACAGGCGCCAAGGCCAGTTGTTCCGAATCCGGGATCACGCTGCGGTACGGCAAGCACAAAGGACGCCTCCTGATGCCCTGCCGCATCCAACCGCCGAAGGGGTCCAACGCCCAGGAACTCTGGCCGTACAACTACAACACCGCAATGTACAGCGATGATCGAGGCAAGACGTGGCAGGTTAGCGGACCGGTCCAGAGCGGAACGGGCGAGGGGACGCTGGCCGAACTGTCAAACGGGCACATCTACTACAACTCGCGATCGCACATGTCGATCGACCATCGCAGGCGAATCGCCATGAGCTACGACGGCGGACACATGTGGACCGACTGGCGGGTCTGCGACGTGCTGAAGGAAGTCGGCCAGCCGTTCTACTTCAAGTACGGAACCAAGCCCAGCTACGGATGCAACGCCGGCATGATCCGCCTGCCGCTGGAGACTACCGGCGGCAAGGACGTGCTCCTGTTCTCCACGCCGGACAACCCGGGCAAGTCGCGACACAAAATGACGGTCTGGGCCAGTTTCGATCGGGGCAAAACCTGGCCGGTAAAACGGCTGGTATACAAAGGCCTCAGCGCATATTCCTCGCTGGCCGCCGACAAGAAAGGCAACATCTACCTGCTGTTCGAACGCGGCGAAAAGAAACTCTACCAGTTCGTGACAGTCGTGAAATTCAACCTCGCCTGGCTGACCGAAGGGCAAGCCCAGCGGTCATGACAGATTTCACGCCGCCCGCACCGATCGCCTCCTGCGGACTATCGCCAGGGCTCCGAGGGCCAGGAAACTAATCGTCGCCGGTTCCGGCGTTACGGTCAGCGTGTTTGACGGATCGGCGTCCCATGCGTCCAGACTGGCTTGGGTCAGGGCGTTCATCCCGGCCCACTGGTCGTCCGACAGGGTCAGTTCGTCAAGCGCCGCGAGATTGGCGACCAGATCGTCGATCTGATCGAGATCGCCCAGGGATGCAAAGGGCATGTACAGCGTGACAAGGTCGTCCATGTCGTACATCGTCGAAAAGTCCGTCACGCCTGACAAGTCCGCAAGGTCCATCTCCAAAGATGTGATTCCGCCCTTGTCGCCCAGGCCTTCGCGGTTGCCCTCGCCGCCTTGGGGGTCCATCAGACCGTCGAATGCGTCCTGGGTCAGCGATGCGCCGGTCAGATCCACACTTGTCAGCCCGGTAGTGTCCACCAATTGGATGTTGAAGTTGTCGCCGAAGTCAGCTCCGGTGAGATTCAGGGCCGACAGCGTCGTCAAATCGGCCAGGACAAGTTTCTTCAGGCCTGTCAGGCCGTCGAAGGCGTTGTCGCCAATGCTCGCCAGGGGGTTGGTCCCGTCACCAGACGATATCACCAGATTCTCAAGGTTTGACAGGCCGGCAAAGGCGCTCGAGCCGATGCTGGCGATCTGGTTCTCGACCAGCCACAGATCGGTCAGGGACGACATGCCGGAAAAGGCGCCCGATCCGATACTGGCGATCTGACCGTATGACAGATCAAACTCAGTCATCGCCGACAGGCCCGAGAAACCGTTCGCCTCTATAGTGGTGATCGGGTTACCGCCCAAATACAACTCCGTGACGCCAGACAAACCCGAGAAGGCGTCGGATTGGATGGCGGCGAGCTGGTTATCTTCCAGATCCAGGTAGGTCAGCGACGAAAGGTCCGAAAAGGCGCCCGAGGCAATGCTGGCGATCTGGTTGTCGCCCAGCTCCAACTCGGTCAGGGACGACAGACCCGAAAAGTCGTCCGCATCGATGCTGGTAAGCTGGTTTCCCCTCAGCCCCAACTGATCCAGTGCCGAGAGCCCCGAGAAGCTGCCCGAGTCGATACTTGTGATCTGGTTGTCATCCAGATCCAGATAGGTCAGCGCTGACAGGCCCGAGAAATCGCCGGAGTCA
>CAYMSH010000505.1:0-3621 GCA_964392945.1 uncultured Planctomycetaceae bacterium
GGATCGCCTGAATCTCGAGCTGGCGAACTCGTTCTTTCGATATACCCAGCTCTCTGCCGAGAACCTCCAGCGTCTTAGGCGGGGTCTGGGCGTCGAGACCGAAATGGTCAGTCACAATCATACGCTCAGTCGATGAAAGCTGCGCTAAAACCACCTCGATGCTCTCCCGCAACTCGTTCATGTTCAACTCGTTAGGGTCGTATGTGCGAAGAGACGCCGCTATGTCCAGCACCTCGTCGTGACCCGTGGCGAAGTGATCGAGCTGGTATCGCTCCTTGGGAACCGAACGTGCGTAGTTCCGCATGATCGCCCAGGATGCGTACGTGCTGAAACGGAACCCCCTGGAGTAGTCAAACTTCTCGACCGCCCGCATCAAAGAGACGTTCCCGTCGCTAATGAGTTCAAACAGCGTCTGGGCTCCGCCAACGTGTTTCTTGGCTATGGAGACAACCAGCCGCAGATTCGAGCGTATGATGCGATCTTTAACCACATTGGCCCGCACGAGAAACGTTTCGATCTCTTTGAGTTGCGGCGTGCGCACCCGATCGATATCGATTTCGCAACGGAGTTTGTCGGCTCTGTATTTCAGGTAGTTGTAACGCCTGAAAAGATCTCGCTCGCCCTCTGCGCCAAGGAGCGGAACATCGTACAGGGCCTGCAGGTAAGGCGGCAGCCCCGCCGGAGGTCTGACTACCCGGCCCTGGGGGGAGGAGTCCTTGTCGCCTTTTCCACGCGGCTTGGGTTTCAAAATGAGTTCGTCGGCATCGGCCTGTTCGAACTCCTCGCTGGGAACAAAACTTATCGGGCGATTCAGCAGTTGCTTGGCCCGCATTTCGTTTACTATGCGGTAAATGCTGCCGCGTTTTCGCAGGTACTTGTCGGCCAGCATAGGCACAGGGATACCCCTGAGGAAACTGCGATAGATCGAGGCCTTCTCCTGGTCTCCCAGCGGGTTGGGCATCGCGGCGAAGATAGTGTCGTTGGGGTGCTGTAGATCGTAATTCCTGATAGTGTAGCGAATAGTTTCAGCAGCCCTTCCGGTCTTGCGTGCGATTCTTCTGGCAACGTCTGAGAGCCTGCAATTGGTGAATCCCGCCATTCGCCTGGCGCGGCGGATTATGTCGGCTCGCTCTGAGGTCGACATCTGCGTAAACCTGACGGATCTCGAAACGTCTCTCAGGTGCGTGTCGGTGAACCAGCGAACAGAGCTTTCCAGAAACGCAACTCTGCGTTTACCGTCCGGGAACACGAGTCTTCGCGACGGCATGCCGCGCCTTCGCCAGCGTTGGACCGTCTTGGTGGATATGTTGAACCTTCTGGCCAGAGAAGGCGTATCGAAAACCGCTCCTGGATAATCCGTTGTGTGCAATTCAAAGCTATCGCACACATCGAACATAAGTGATTGAAGATCGGAAAGAAGCTCTCTCCCGCCCAGCATGCCTGCTGAAACCTGCTCCGGTGGCGGGCGATACCCCGTCAAACGGAAGAATATGAACTCGAACGGGTACTCTCGAGAAGGCTCCATTATTCGAATCAGGAGTTCAGCAGCGTCTATATACCCCCTCCGCAAGCGCATGAGCCCCGTGCACAACTCACTCGCCAACTCCTCCACACAAGTGTTCGCGTACTTCCGCATCCGCACGCTGTCCTTTGATTGTCGGTATCAGAATACCGACTGCCCGTGCATCGCATCGCTGTTAAACAGTATACCTCAGAAATCTGGATTCGTCAAAAAGTTTTCAAATACATCTCGAAACACATCTCGCCGGCAATTCCGCAACTGAACTATGAGCCGCTTTGGACCCAGAGCCCGATGGACCGATTATCAGCCAGCCAGGAGTCCCCGCCGGCCTGAACAAACCGCTATTCATCAGATGCGGTTTTGGACAGAGCACTGTCAACGTACGGGAAACCCTTCATGTCTTCCAACTCTTGCTCAAGCATCGTCGCGCGATCCTTGTCGTCGGCATCGCCGGTCAATCCGTGCCTGGCCGTACGGGCCTGCAACTCGCGACACCTGAAGCTCCACTTGTATTTGTCAGCCTTGTCGGTGGCTGTCTGGTAGAGCTGCGCGGCCTCGCCGAACGCCTTGGCGGCCGCAGATTTATCAGCCTCGACTTTCTCGCCAAACGCGGTCATTTCCGCTGATTTAGGCGATTGGCCGTCAAGCCCCGCCGACTCCCAGATCGCCGTGAGCCTAGCTCCCAGCGACGCTACAGATTGCCTCGAGGAGACTATCGCACGAGAGGTCCACGCCTGCCCCATCAGGATCCCCGCCTCGCCGGCAATGGAGTCAATGGAGTCCGACGTGTATTGGCGATATTGTTTCATGGCCAGCAACGCGGCCTCGTATTCCTTTGCGGCGCTGGCAAGGTCAGCTTCCATCTGATCGCAAGCGGCGACCAGTGCGGCAGCTTTTTCGGCGATATCCTTGCCCGTGGCGTTCATCGCAGTCGTTTCGGCATCCAGAGCGGACTTAGCCAGCCCGCGACTGTCAGCGAACCCCTTCAGCACTCCGTCGGCCGACTTCACCGATTCATCCGCGCTGGTCATCTGTATGGTCATTGACGTTACCGCGGCGGTAGCAGCCTCGATTAGAGTCTGCAGATCTTCAGCTTCCAGGCCAGCCTTGTTGGCCAGGCCGGACTCAACGAAAGATTTCTCCTGGAAGTCGCGTCGTTCTTCTCGCTCGGCCGCTGCACTGAGGGTCCAGTACTCGCTGGCTTTGTTACTGTGTTTTGTCGCCGCAGCCGATTGAGCCGCACGCTTGGCTTCAAGAGCTGTTATTTCGGCTTTCTTGGCGGCAATAGCAGTTTTTAACTCACCCAACGCGGTCTCAGAGTCAGCCTTCATTTTTGTCGCGACAACGTCCTGGGTCTTAGTCAGCGGCGAAACCTGATTGGCGATGGCCAAGCGTTTCTGAACCGACAGAATTCCGGAGTCAATGGCGATGATCGCCTGGTGAGCTTTCAGTGACGCATTTTCCGCCGACTGGCGATAATAGTGCGCCCTGGCGGCGCGCACCTGCCCCATCAGCGAATACGCCTCGCCTTTGGCTTTGCCGTCAGCGTCGGGGAACCCGTCAATCGCGGTCTGGATTTCCTTGCGGATCTCAGTCAGGCGATCAGGAATTACGGTGTTCAACTCCCTGGCGCCGAGAACGGCGATGTTGTCGGCGTTGCCCTTTTCGAAGCTCGGAGGAAGCGTCCCGCCGACGGTGACTGTCGGGCCGGCCAACAAACCCAGTGTTTGGCGGTGCTTACGCGCCGCCTGATCAACCGCCTGACGCAGATTGTCGGTGTCAGACAGAGAAGATGACTGGGGCATCATGACCATCAACGCCGCAATCCCGATGAATACCGCGATGCTTATTGCACCAAACAGAACAGATGTCTTGCCTTGCACGTTCGTCTCCCTGTAGGGCCGCGACTATCCCGGCCCGAATTCATTGGTGTTTTGTACCATGAAACCGCGACGATTTCAACGCTGACTTACACCAATTGGTCGTCATTGAACGGAGTATTCTTCAATTCTCTCCAAAGCGTGCTGAACGCAACCGAGAGATTCGGTGTAATTCCGCCTTCTTTTCTCGACAGGAAGACAGAATAGTATGGAGTCGTG
>CAYMSH010000506.1:0-3614 GCA_964392945.1 uncultured Planctomycetaceae bacterium
ATCCATTTCCCTCATTTCCATCATGTTAGCTCACGCTACCACACCACCGGCCATCCTGACAAACGCTGCCGACGAGATCTTCGACGCGGTGTTCCAGCGGTCTTCTGATTTCAGAATCGAACTGAAATATGAAGACTTGCTCGCGTTTATCCGCCGGATCGATCAATACAACGATTTCGAGGCTGGAGCGGTCATCGATGCTCTTGAAGCGATCGACCGGCTCATCCCTCGCTCCTTCTACGGCGAAGGTAATCCGAACAACGGTCGACGCGCGTACCGCGTCAGCGTCGGCCGTGAAAGCTCGCCAGTCATCTACCTGGACCGGCTGGAGCTCTCCTTCACCCAGCCTCTCGCGGAAGAAACGATGAAGATCATCTGCCGCGAAATGGAGCTTTGCGGTCGAGCAGATGAAGCGGACTACAGAGTCCAGCAGGTTTCGTGCGGCGGCCGCCGCATCCGGTTCCGCTTCTGGTGGGACTGATCTTCATGCCCCCGGCTCCGGTCGGGGGCCTTCCTTGTTTCCTTCCCAATTCGTCATCATGATGTCTCTTTCCGATTCTCCATTCATGACCGCTTCAGAGAAGCAACGCGTGCTCCGCGAATGGACCAGCTTTCTCCGAGTCCTCGCTGAGCACTACGACGATAAGAACCGTTGCCTCAGCTCGTTTGGCGACGCCCTCTATCGCCACCTGCATTCACACTGTGGATTCGTTGATCGTTCCAGCCGCTCTGGGTTCTTTCGAGAGTATTTCGAGGATGGCGACCGAACGCTCCGATTCATCCGTCAGTTCGATATCGCTGGCAACCGTCTCGGCTACGCGTCGACCTTCGCCACGACGGCCTGGCTAAACGGCGACTACGCTGACATCAATCGGACGATGCGCGGCTTGGCCAGTCGCTTCATCCCGCAGATCAAGACTGCGGCTCAAGCCGCTCAACGCGAAGCTGATGCGACACGCGCGAGGCGACTGGCAAGTCGCCACGGATCTCGCATCTCCGGTTGAGATCGCCACGAATCCGGTCACGCCCCGACTCCCAACGGTCGGGGCATTTTTTTATGCGCCGCGAGCCGGCAACCACTGTAAGGAAACGGCGACGAGCCGCCGGCTGAGTCCGCGGCGCGTTCGATTCCGTTCGCTGCGTGCGGGTCACGGGCGCTTTTCCTGCCGCCAAGTCACGCGTAACGAGGCCGACCGTGTCTGCGATCCCAGCGGGCTGCCGAGCGACTACGCTCTGTACTGAACGGTGTGGATCGTCCACAAGGACATCGAGAGTTCCTCGCATGGGAATTCTCGGAAGTAACGATCACCGTATTTGGATGTGCCTCGCTGCATCCTCCGCGTCGCGATCCTTTGCCTGGTAGTAAAGCTGCGTCGTGCGAATGTCTGAGTGGCCGGCCAACTGTTGCACTTGTTCCATTTTCGCCCCGTGCTCAAGGGCATTGGTCAGTGCGGTCTTCCGCAGGGAATGGCAAGCGATGCCTCGCCCGCCCAGCCGATCCACATGGATGCCGGCGTCGCGAGCGTACTTCTTCACCAGGTTCCAGATTGTCGTCCGGTGCATGAGCCGTCTCTCAAGCGTTCGACGGTCTTTGGCCACGGGCCGAAACAGCGGCCCCTCGCTGTCCTCTGCGATCCCGGCTACCTCCAGATACCGGAGTAGGGGACCGGCGGCTTCGAGGAGCGCCTTCCGCTGCTTCTTCATGCCTTTTTCCGTCACGAGTAGGTAGTAGTCTGTATCAGTTCGCTCGATGTGGCCAACGTACGCGCCCGCAATCGCGGAACAGCGACAGGCGGTGATGAAGAAACAGAACAACATCGCGTGGTCTCGCAGTCCTACAATCGTCCTCGTATCGGGCGCGTGGAGTAGTCGCTTTGCCTCTTCCTCGCTCAGAATCGGCGTCGTGTTCTTTTCCACACGGGGGCTGGTCACCGCCTGGATGTCGCGGACGTGGTCCCAGTCCATGAGGCCGTGTTTGGCGAACTGCTGGTAGGTGCCCCGCAGAACCGAAAGCCGCCGGGCGATAGTCGCAGCCGACGCACCAGCTTCCCGCAGCACCTCTTTATATAGGCGCACGTCATCGCCGGTGACCTGAAGCGGATCGAGTCCGCGTTCGTCGACGTACATCCGAAAGTCCGTCAAATCGCGGCCGTAGGCCAAACGGCTGTTGTTGGCGGGCAGCACATCGCACACCCAGGGCACCAGTACCGCCACAGCCGCTTCGCCCTTGGTGGTCGGCATCAGTCGACTCAGGAAAGCGGACACCTTCACGCTACTCGACAGATCGTCCGGGACAACGCTCGCTTGACAGCCAGCCGCCACAATGGCGTGGCCATTTTTCGGCCTTCCGTCAGACTTCGTGGCCGGATCGACGATCGGTCCGCGCTTGACATCGGCCGACTTTTCGGGGGCAGTATCACGTTTTGCCGTCGATGCTTCAGTTGGTGGTTTCATTCAGCATAAAGCACATTATGCTGAATGAAACTCTTGCACAAGGACAAGTTAAGAATCTCCCTGGTCTAATTGGCAGTACCGTTGTCAAACTTCCAATTGACAACCCTGTTTGACTAAAGGCGACACGACCATAGTCTCTGGCCCTGGCGAGGCCGCCGGCTCGGTGCGTCTCACTACATCGCCGGGAAGACGGGCGCGGACAACTCCACGTTGCTGGACGATCGGTCCGCGCCCCATATCGTGGCCCGCGGACATCTGGGACAAGCTGCGTTTACGCGCCCGCCAAAACCCGCCCAGGTCCGCGTTCAGGATGCTGCGGTTCGGCTCGGCTTGCTGGTAGATCAAATCTTCGGAAGACCATTCTTGCACGGTACTTGGCCATCTCGACGAACGGTCGATACCGCTTGCCGAACAGTCTTCTTCATCCAGTCGCCAAACAAACAAAACCGCAATCCTATGTCGTTTGCCGCTAGGGGAGCCTCTCTCCTGCGATACAAATGATATCATAATGTCTGCGAAGCGCACTTGAACTCGCTTCAGGCCAGGACTGATGAAGGAAGGTAGCCAATGCACGAAGATGAATCTGCGGCGGAATTCCTGAGCCGTTTGGAATCGGGCGAGGAATCCGCGATCCATGAAGTGTACGTGCGTTTTGCCGACCGCCTGTTGTTGCTGGCCGAACAGGAGATCGGCCAGCGTCTGCAGCGGCACTACAGCCCTGAAGACGCCATGCTGTCGGGAATCGGTTCATTCTGTATCCGAGCTGCCGCGGGACGCTATCAATTCGACCACATGGGCGCACTGTGGAAGTTGCTCCGCACGTTCACGCTGAACAAGATCCGTCGAGCGGCCGGAAGACATCGCCGAGAATTAGAGGTAGCTGTGGAGGTCGATGACGACTGCCAGGGCCTCGAGAAGCTGACTGAGGAACCCACGCCCGGCGAAGTCGCCGAACATGCTGACGAGATCGAGGCTTTCTTGAGCAAGTTCTCGCAGCGCGACGCCAACATCTGTAGACTTTGGTTTGAAGAGTATTCATCAGTCGAAATCGCGAACCGAGTTGGATGTTCAAAAGCGACGGTGGACCGTGCGAGGCGCCGCCTTCGAAGGCTAGTTCGTGAGAAACTGGAGCGCGAACCGGCGGAGTAGATCGTTGGACC
>CAYMSH010000507.1:0-3596 GCA_964392945.1 uncultured Planctomycetaceae bacterium
AATACAAGTGCTCAAGTCCGGGAAGCTGGAAGTGCACTATTTGCAGGGTATCGATCGCGATGCGCCGATCGCCCCGGCATGGGCCGTGCACAAGAACAAACTCTACATCGCGCTGTGGCCTCAAGTCGTCGTTGCAGCAGTGGAAAACTCCGGCAAGAGTCCCCTGGTTCATAAGGCGGCATTCAAGAAGCTTCGCGCCAGGATGTCGAAGGCCCCGGCCACGCTGACCTATATCGACACCCCCTCGATAGTTCGCAGCGCTTATAATCTGATGCTGCTGGGCTGGACCGTCGGAGCGGCTGAGCTTCCGCGCGAACTGGGATTTCAGGCATATCCGAAAGTCGACTGGTTGCCGTCGTTGTCGAAGATTGAGAAATACCTGTCGCCCGAGGCCGCCGCGATCTCTTACGACGCCAAGGGAGTTACGATCGAGAGTTACGGGTCACTCCCGGTCATCAGCAACATGATGACATCGGTAGTGACAACATCCTCGGTAAGCGCCGCGCTGCTCATTCCGGCTGTTTCGCGAGCCAAAGCCGGAGCCCAGCAGGCCTCGGCCAGGGCGAACCTGAGTGGGATCGGACGCGCCGTGGCAATGTACCAGGCCGAAAACGGCAAGATTCCTCCCAGCCTGATAACGCTTGTTGAGAAGAAGCTGCTGACCGCACAGTCGCTTCGGAGCCCGACTACGGGGCGGCCGATGCTTGTCGACGCCAAGGGCCTGCCGATGGAAAAGAGCGACTACGTCTACATCGTTCACAACGCCAACGCACCGGGCAATCTGATTAGAGCTTATGAACTGCCGATGAATTACGAAGAAAGAGGAACCAACATCCTGCTGGTAAGTGGGGCGGTAATGTGGGTCGATATGCCCACGTTCAAGAGAATGCTCGCAAAGAGCGGCCAGCAACTGGCTCCGAGAAGTTAGCCGCAGTTCAAACCAACAAGAAAAGCCGGCAAGGATCCATGTGTTCCTTGCCGGCTTTTATTATGGTCGAGTGTCCTGTTTCTACCAAGGTTTCTTGTAGGGGCTCTTGGGCTTCTTTTCCCTGCTGTCGCGGAACTGCTTTCCGCCGACCACGACTGTAGTGGTCTTCGCCGCTTCGGCCGCTTCCTTCTCGGCGATGTGCTTGCGGATGAATATGCTCTCTATTATTCCGCCTGTGATTGAAGTCATGATGTACAGCGACAGTCCGCTGGGAGCTTTATAGAAGAACATGAGCATCATTCCCGGCATCATGTACTTCATCATCTTCATCTGGGTCGCCTGCTCCGGCGACGTCGGCGTTGAAGTAGCCGGGTTCATCTTGGTCTGCAGGAACATCGCGACAGTCAGCAGCAGCGGCAGGAGATTGAACGTCGGTCCGACAAGCGGAATATCGACGCCGAACGAGAACAACGCGTCCGGAGCGGCCAGGTCGGTGATCCAGAACGGCAGGAGTCCGGCGTGTCTCAATTCGACTGCGGCGTTAAGACCAGTCCACAGCGCTATCCAGATCGGCATCTGCAGCATCATCGGCAGGCAGCCGAGCATGCTGCTCATCGGGTTTGCGCCCTTTTCCTTGTAGAGCTTCATCGTCTCTTTCTGGAGCGTTTCCCTGTCGTTGGCGTACTTCTCCTTGATCTTGGCCAGGCGAGGCTGGATCTTCTTCATCGCCTTTTGCGTCTTGGCCATGGATATCTGGCCCTTCTTGCTCAGCGGATGAAGCACCAGCCTGACCAGGATCACCAGCATGAAGATCGCGATTCCGAAATTGCCGAACGCTACGCTTGCAAAAGCGTTAAGCAGCCACATCATTCCGAACGTGAGCAGTTCGAACGTGCACCAGCATTTCCGCAGGTTGATCGCTCCGACGTAGTTCAGGTCGGCGTACTGCGGTTTGAAGAACTCGTCGTCTTCGTCGGTGAACATCGCTCGTCGCTTCGGTCCGACAAAGAGATCGAAATCGATTGTCCTGCTGGACTTTGGCGCTACCGAGACCGACGGGATGTCGATACCGGTAATGTGCGTCATGGACTCCGGCGTTTCGTAAGCGGCCTGGCGCCAGACTGAAGCGTTGTAGTTCGCTGCTTCCTTGCGCTCGGCCTCGGGATTGAGATACAGCAGCGATGCGAAGAATTTGTTGCCCTGTCCCAGCCAGAGGACCGAGGGCTTGGCTTCCTGGTCGCCCTTGGCGGCGACTCCGGCGGTGGTTCCGATCTCTTTCCGCTCGCTGAGGTGCTCTTCTTTGGTCAGCGCCGTTTTCAGTTCGACCATGATATCGACGTTGACGCCGTCTTCGGCCAGTTGTCCCCAGACCGCGTAGCGTTCATCGGCGCGATGCGACTCCATCGGCACGCCAGTGGGGCCGGCCTGGTCGATTCGCAGGATGATCTTGTCGTCTGTAAAGTTTTCGGCCTTCAGCGACACTTGTACGGTATAGTCCTTCTTGACGATCGTATAGGTCTTGGTCAGCCTGAGCACCAGGTTCTTGGCCGCCTGGACCGAGTTGATCCCGCGATAGACCAGGCAGTGAAAGCTGATGCTCTCTGTCTTGTCGTCTTCGCCGGATTTTGTCTTCTCGGTAAGGCGCCAGCGATTGCGAGTCTTTAACTTGCTGAACTTTTCCTCGCCGTCGATTTTTGCGTACACGCTCGTAGCCAGCGGGAGGTGGCGTTTGTTCTTGTACTGGACGTGGTTCAGGACGGTGTAGTGCCCGTCGTCGGCTCCGGGCTGATTGATGCGCTTCGTATACGCATCCGGATCGCGATTGAAGCTGATCTTGTCGTCAACTGTAGTGAAGTAGTCGGCCAGTTTGACCGTACGAACGGCCGCGTCCTGGCGAACGACTTCGACCTGGAATACGTGCCCGGTGCGCGAATCCAGCGAGCCTATAGTAGCTTTGGCCGCAGCGGCTTGCTGGGCGGCGGTCTGATTCGGGACCCGGGGCAGGGGGCTGACGTACCATCCGGGCGTGGGCTTTGCCGGCGCGATGGTTGCGACCGCCGGTTGGGTCGCCGGCTGTGTCGTCTGGGCCTGGCAATTTCCAGTCGGTCCGCACAGGGTGATGCAAAAGGCCAATACGGCACCCAGAGTCAGGATTGCACTGCTTGATCGTCGTTCGTTCACGGGTGTGTTCCTCAGCGTCCTTTTTTGAGCCTGGCGCCTAGATAATCGTCGAGTTCTGAGATTGCCTGAACTTTCTTGACAGTGTCTTCGATGTCGTACGGTACGCGAATGAACCGAACGCCGCCGGATTCGACCAGGGCGTAGCCGGCCCGAGGATCGCTGTCTCTGGGCTGCCCGACTGAGCCGACGTTGATGATGGCCTTGCGTTTCGGGTCGACCTCGAAAGCCCATTCGAGTTCTTCGGGGCTGTAGAAATCAGGCGTGTCCAGGAATACTCCCGGAACGTGAGTGTGCCCAACGAAGCAGAGTGAGTCGATGCGATCGAAGAGACCGCGGATCTTGTTGGGATTGTTGTAAATGTCGTCTGGGAAGATGTACTCGTTGATCGGGCGTCGCGGGCTTCCGTGGACCAGTTCTATTTCGCCCAGGTTCAGGTCCGATGCGTCGAACGTTTCCTTGACGGCCAGGTTGCCCAGGAAGTCCCAGC
>CAYMSH010000508.1:0-3569 GCA_964392945.1 uncultured Planctomycetaceae bacterium
GGTGCATCCGGCGTTTGAGGATTTCCGAAACCACCCACGTCTCGAAAATCGAACCGCGCAAGGGGTGATTGCGGAGTTGCTGGGCAGAGCGAATCCCCAGCAGCCAACAGACCAGACCCGTATCGTAAAAGTGCAGCTTCGGCATCTTGACCAATCGTTTTCGCAGATTCGCGTGGTAGGGACTCAGGCGAAACGTTAGAAAACTGGTTTCCAGAATGGAAAGCCAATTCTTGACCGTCGGCTGACTGACCCCGGCGTCACCGGCCAGCGAAGCCATGTTCAGCAACTGTCCCGTTCTGCCGGCACAAAGCTCGATGAATCGCTGGAACGCCAGCAGATCCCCCACGTTGGTGATCGCACGCACATCCCGCTCGACATACGTGGAGACATACGAGGCATACCATTGCGAAGGTGCGATATTACGGTCATAAATCGCTGGATATCCGCCGGTGAGCATCTGCTCGTCCAGGGAAGTGGGCGGGGCGTCAAAGCGAAGGACTTCCTCGTGCCCCAGCGGCAGCAAGTGAAGCACGCCGACGCGACCGGCAAGCGATTGACTGACCGATTCGAGCAGAAGGAGATTCTGCGACCCGGTCAGAATCCATCGCCCAGGGGCGGGGTTCTCGTCAATAATGACCTGCAAAAATCCCAGCAAATCCGGGCAACGCTGGACTTCGTCAATGACCGCGCCGTCAGGATATTGGGCCAGGAAACCACGCGGGTCGTCATTGGCGAATCGCCTGGTGTCAGCCTCCTCAAGATTGGCGTAGGGATGGTTGCCGAACGCCATTCGACAGAGGGTGCTCTTTCCGCTCTGCCGCGGCCCGGTGATCGTAACGGCCGGAAACGAACAAGCCAACTGCTCAACGGTAGTCTGAATGCTCCGTGAAATCATATAGGATTATTATCGACACCACCTGGGTAGAAATAAAGTTCAATTTTAGTTTAACCGGACAGGTCCGATAAAAGAATGACGAACAAGAGCGGTAACGCCATTTGCTATACCACAGAACACCGAAGCTCCGAATAGCATCTCAATCATCGTTCCTGGAGTCAATTTGCCCAATCTCACGATAGTTCATCGAGGAACTCTTGCCTGTAAAACGTCAAAGGCTTGCAAACGCGGCTACGATGCGGTTTAGTAGGCGCTTGCGACAAGGAGAGACGTATGTCAACGCAGTTTAGAGTTACATTCGAACCGCAGGGACGAGCGGTGTTCGTGCTTGCCGACACGCGGCTTCTGGAAGCGGCCGGTCGAGCGGGAATGACCGTTGAAACCCCGTGCGGCGGAGCCGGGACTTGCGGGAAATGCCGCGTGCGAATAACCGCAGGGCTCAGTGATCCGAGTCCGCAGGACGCCGAGTTCTTCAGCGACGAAGAACTCAATGACGGTTGGCGCCTAGCGTGCCAGACCTCGATCAGCAACGATACGATCGTGAGCATTCCCGCTTCGTCTCGTTTCGCCGATCGTCACCAGATACTCGCCGAAGCCCAGTCATCGGCGACCCAGGACGTGCTGCCCACAGTCCGCAAGAAGTTCGTCGAGCTGACCCCGGCCAGCCTGGCCAGCGATGCACCGGACCTGATCCGCCTGCAGGAAGCGACAGGGCCGATCCAGGCCGACCTGGAGACAATGCGGCGACTGAGTCCATCGTTGCGCCAGTGGGGCTGGTCCGGAACCGCGGTGCTCAGCGATCACCGGCTGATGGACTTCGAAGAAGGCGACACCACGGCGCACTGCTACGGAGCAGCCTTCGACATAGGCACCACGACACTGGTCGGATCTCTGCTGGACCTGAACACCGGAGCCGAAGTCGCGATCGCCTCGGGCATAAACCCGCAGACCTCGCTCGGCGACGACGTACTGAGCCGCATACTCTACTTCCAGAACTCGCCTGAATGTGCGACCGAGTTGCGCGACAGCATAATCACCGCCGTCGACAAACTACTGACCCAACTCTGCAGTAAGGCCATGCTCGACCGCCGGCAGATATACGAACTGGTCTTCACCGGCAACTCCACAATGGAGCACATGCTCTGCGGCCTGGACGTGTCGCAACTGGGCGAAGTGCCGTTCATCCCGACCCACGGTCGCGGAATAGTCATACCGGCGTCCCAGCTCGGCCTGTCGGTCCATCGCCAGGCCGACGCGTATGTCTTTCCGCTGATAGGCGGATTCGTCGGCGGCGACACCGTCGCGTGCATCGTCGCGGCGAAACTATCCAAAACATCCGGCCCGACGCTGATGGTCGACATCGGAACCAACGGCGAGATCGTGCTGGCCAACGAAGGCAAACTCTGGGCCGCATCGACAGCGGCCGGACCGGCGTTTGAAGGGGCGAGAATCTCGTGCGGAATGAGAGCCACACAGGGAGCGATCGAAAAAGTGGTCATCGATTCCGATGTCCAGATCAACGTGATCGGCAATACCGATCCTGTGGGATTGTGCGGAAGCGGTCTGATCGACCTGGCCGCCGAGTTGCTGGCCGCCGGCGTGATATCGTCGATGGGCAACATACTGAGCGGCGACGATCTCCCGGCCGATCTGCCTGATGCGATAAGGAGCCGAATCAGGACCGGACCGGATAGCCAACCGGAGTTCCTGATCGCAGACGCACCGAACGCCGGAGAAATAACGCTGACTCAACGCGACGTGCGCGAACTGCAACTGGGAACCGGAGCGATCCGCGCCGGGGTGAACATCCTGCTGAAACAGGCGTCACTGGGCGCCGAAGATCTCGACGCGGTGCTCATAGCCGGCGGGTTCGGGAGCTTCATTCGGCGTTCGAAAGCCCAGCGAATCGGCCTGCTGCCGACGGACATACCGCGCAATAGGATTAAGTACATCGGCAACGCCGCGTTGAACGGAGCACGCTGGGCGCTGCTGAGCACAAAGGTGCGTGAGGAAGCCGAAACCGCCGCGCGAGCGGCGCTGCACGTCGAACTCTCCCAGGACATGGAATTCCAGACCGAATTCGCCCAGGCGATGGTTTTCCCTGACCAACCGTAGTCGCCGAGCGTCAGACCCAGGGCTCGCCGACGGTTCTACGCACGCGGATTTCGTCTACTGTCCCGCTGCCTTCGATCGTCAGGAGGAACAGCACGGCGTCGGCGATCGGCTGGGGGTTCATCAGGATCGAGCGGTCCTAGTCAAACCGCATGCCGGTATCGACCCCGCCCGGATGCACCGCGTGAACTAGTATGCCAAGATCGTTGACCTCATTGGCCAGCGTTCGCGTCATGCCCAGAAGTGCGTGTTTCGATGCGGTGTACGCCGCATGGCCGACATACGCTTTGACCGCCAGGGCCGAGGTGATGTTGATTATGTGCGGGCTCGGACGACCCTTGAGATAGGCGATAGCCTGACGGCAGAGCACAAACGGCGCGCGAACGTTGACGGCCATCGTTTTGTCCCAATCCTCGGCGGAAGTCTCGGCGAGCGAGAGCACCTTCACCATACCGGCGTTGTTGACCAGGATGTCCAGGGCTCCGAACCGCTCGACGGTTCTTGCCAGAAGCTCGGTTATCTGCGAGTCGTGAGGGCTGTGAGTGACGCAAAACGCGGCGCC
>CAYMSH010000509.1:0-3541 GCA_964392945.1 uncultured Planctomycetaceae bacterium
AAAGACGCCACCACCGACTGCAAGAAGTTCGTCTGCGATCAGCTTTCGCTGGTCGGATCGGCGGCGCAGGTCCCGACGCTGGCGGCGCTGCTGGCTGACGACGATTTGGCTACCGAAGCCAGATCCGCCCTGCTGCGGATTCCCGGCGACGAAGCGCTGGCGGCCATGCGCAAAATGCTGACCGGCGAAAACGCTGCGATAACCGCCGCCCTGATCGGCACGCTCGGCGATCGAAGCGACGCGGCTTCAATTGACGCGATAAGCAAGCATATCGGCGCCAAGGGTGCGGCGGCCGAAGCCGCGATCGACGCACTGGGCAACATCGGCGGCGCCAGGGCTCTGGCCCTGTTGATCCAAGCCGACTCGAAAGTTCCCAAAGTGCTGCAATCGACGCTCAACGACGCGCTGCTGAAATGCGCCGACGCTCTGGCCGACGCCGGAAAAACCGAAGAAGCCGGCAAGGCTTACACCATGCTTTCGGACCCCGGCAGGCCCAGGCACGTCAGAATCGCGGCGTTCCCCGGGATGATCGCCGCCCAGAAAGGCAAAGCAGCGCCCCTGCTGCTGGCGGCCCTTACCGGAAAAGACCGCACGATGCGTCGTGCGGCGATACGGAACCTCCGCAGCTTCAAGGGCAAAGAGATCACCCAGGCCGTCGCCGACAAACTCGGGACACTGCCGCCGGCGTCGCAGGTCCAGGTCATCGGCATCCTGGCCCAACGCCAGGACCCGCTGGCGCTGCCGGCGATAACCGCACTGTCGGCCAGCAAGAACGACGACGTCCGCCAGGCCGCCCTGGACGGTATGGGCCAACTCGGCGACACATCAACGGTAAAACCGCTTGTCGCGGCGATGAGCAATGAAGCAGACCGCCAGACGATCCGCCAGAGCCTGCCAAGGCTCAAGGGCGACGGCGTAGACAAGGCCCTGATCGCCGCATTGGCGTCGGACAGCCCGGCGATTCGAATTGAAATCATCGCGGTCCTGAACGCTCGCGAAGCGAGCAGCGCCGTCGATGCACTGCTGAAGATCGCCGCCGACGACGCCGACTCCGACGTACGCAAAGAAGCGATCAAAGCCCTGGGAACAGTCGCCGACAGCAAGACGTGCCCCAAAATCGTCGACCTGATGGGCCAGGCCAAGAAGTCCAGCGAACTGAGGGGAATGGTTAACGCACTGATCGGCATCACGAGGAATTCATCGCCAGCCAGAGCCGCCGAGATCACGACGATGCTCGGCGAGAAGTTCACCGCTACGAAAGACGCCAAGACCAAGTCGGCGATACTCATAGTCGCCGGCGGAGTCGGCGGATCCGAGTCGCTGAAGATCGCACGCATCGCGGCCAAAGACACCGACACGAGCGTACGAACCGCCGCTGTCAGGGCCATGTCGGCATGGGCCGACGCCGAACCGATCGAAGACCTGCTGGCCGTGGCTCGCACCGAAAAGCAGATCGTTCCCAAAACCCTTGCTCTTCGCGGAATAGTCGCCCTGTCGTCGCGGGCCAAAGGAATCCCGGCCGCGAAAATGCTGGCGGTCTACACCGAAGCGATGAAGCTGGCTTCAAACGCCTCGGACACCAAAACGCTGCTCAGCGGGCTGGGAGCCATCGGCTCTGTCGATGCCCTCAAGCTGGCGGTGGCGCACCTGGACAACAAGGAAACCGCAAACGAAGCGGCGCTGGCGACGGTTAACATCGCCGAGAAGCTCGCCGGGTCCGATCCGGCCGCCATCAAGGCCGCAATCGCCAAAGCCACCGCGGCGTGCAAGCTCAAGATAGTCTCAGACAAAGCAGCCAAGGTCCTCGGCGATCTGAAAAAGCCGGCCGCCAAGACCAAAGCCAGCTCCACCTCGTCGTCAACCGCGGCGCCGGCGGCGAAAGGATTCGCCTGGAAGGAGACCGAAAACTCCGTGGCGCTGACCAACGGCGACAAGATCGTCTGGCGGCTGAACCACGATCCGAAAGAAGACAAGCCGTACATTCACCCGCTGGCGACAACCGACGGCAGCGTGCTGACGTGGCATCGCCCCGCCGATCACATCTGGCACCGGGCCCTGTGGTTCTCGTGGAAGGCGATCAACGGGCTGAACTACTGGGAGGAAGACCGCAAGACATACCTCAGCCGCGGACGAACGAGTATCAAGAACGTGAAAGTCACGCTGAACAAGGACTTCTCGGCGAAGGCGGAAATCGTGCTGAGTTATCACCCGCCGAAAAAACCCGAGGTCATGAGCGAGAAACGGACCATCGAGTTCAGCGCCCCGACAAAAGAGGGACTCTACCGCATCGACTGGTCGGCGGTATTCACCGCAGTCGGGGCCGACGCCGTCTTGAGCCGCACGCCGATCAAGGGCGAAAAAGGCGGCAAGGGCTGGGGTGGATACGCAGGGCTGTCGATCCGCATGGCCAAAGAGACGCGAGGCTGGAATATCATCGACTCCAAAGGCCGCAAGGACATGAAAATACACGGCCAGCCTGAAGCCGTCTGGGTCGATGCAAGCGGGAAAACCACGAGCGGCAAAGAAGCCGGCGTGGCGATTCTCGATCACCCCAGGAACAGTCGGCACCCCAGCCCGTGGTATATCGCAAAAGGCATGCCTTACTTTAGCCCCGCTTTACTGTACAATAAACCGCTTACTTTGAAGAAGGACCAGACGCTGAAACTGAAATACAGAATCGTCGTGCATCCGGGACTCGGCGACAAGAAAATGCTTGATGACGAATTCAAGACATTCTCGAAGAAATAGAATAGAAACCTCAAAACCCCAGACAGCGAGAAGAGGATTAATATGAAGAAACAAAGTATCTCACGCAGAGGCTTCCTTAAGGGAACCGCAATCGCATCGGCCGCGATCGCCTGCCCCACTGTCCTTCCGTCGTCGGTCTTCGGCGCAGACGCCCCGAGCGAACGAATCATGGTCGGACACATCGGCGTAGGCGGCCAGGGCGGCGGACTGCTGCGAGCCTTCATGGGCCAGTCTGACGGCATGTCGGTAGCGACGTGCGATCCGTTCAAGGACCGCCGCGAGAACCGCGCCAAGTGGATCGACGCCGGCTACACCAAGAAGATGGGCAAGAGCTACAAAGGCTGCAAGACCTACAACGACTTCCGCGAGTTGCTGGCCGACGACGCGATCGACGCAGTCGTAGTCGGCACGCCGGACCACTGGCACGTCCCGATCACGATCGCCGCGGCCAAAGCCGGTAAAGACGTCTACTGCGAAAAGCCGCTCGGCATAAGCGTAGCGCACAACAAGGCCTGCCGCGCCGCGATCCACAGGTACAAAGTTATCTTCCAGTACGGAACCCAGCAGCGTTCGAACAACACGCACTGCGCCCGCGCGTGCGAACTGGTTCGCGCCGGATACATCGGCGAGTTGAAGAGCATCGACGTAGTGGCCCCCAACGGGCGCACCGGCGGAAATCCCAAAGAGATGCCGATTCCCGCGGGTCTGGACTACGACATGTGGCTCGGACCGGCGCCCAAGGCTCCGTACACCAAGGACAGAGTCATCGGCGGCGGACGCTGGCACATTTACG
>CAYMSH010000510.1:0-3495 GCA_964392945.1 uncultured Planctomycetaceae bacterium
GGATCCGGGAGTCGCTTTCCGTAGAAAATACTAACTCTACGAAGGCGGAGACCCGCTGGTCGAGGAAGTGAACTTCGAACGCTACACATCCTCGCTGGTCCGCAAGGAAGTCAAGAAGGACCCCGACGCGATCCTCAAGGGACGCGAAGAAAACGCCGAGCCCAAGTTCACGTATGAACACATGCTCAGCCGCACCGATTCGCCGCAGGTCGGCGCCGAACCCGACGCCCTGCCGGTAACAAGCATACGCGGACCGCTGCAGTTCACGATCATGTACCCGGCTATGGCCAAGAACACCGCCTCGCTGATCGAGACGACAGTCTGGGCCGAATCGGAAATCCACGCCGCCGCCGAAGCCAAACGCGAGCCGACAAAACTCACGGTCCAGGCCGCATGCGGTTCAGGCGGACTGGAAGACGGAATCTTCACCGGACTGGTGAACCTGCTGGTCGGCGTGCCGGGACAGGAAGCCGAACTGACCGACGACCCGGCGCTGGCGATTCTCGACACCCGCACCGGCAAGGGACGCACCCAGCTGGAGAAAACCGAAGACGTGCTCGTCGTAGTACCCGGCGACACCCTCTGGGTCCAATACACAGACCCGGCCACTAAGAAGAAGATCACCGGGCGAATCACCCTGCTCAGCGAAGGCGGGCTCGAGCTGGTCGATTCGAAAATGCTCCTGGAGAAAGAGAAGATCCGACTGGGAGAAACGTTCTACCTGCGAGTGACTGACTCCGATCGCGACACGACGCCGGAACGCGACACCGTTATCGTCAAGGCCGTCAGCAAGTGCGGCGACAAGGTCGATCTGAAACTGACCGAAACCATGGGACGATCCGGCATATTCACAGGCAAGATCGAGCCGAAGTTCCTCGGCGACAAGATCGACGGCAAGCTGCCGACGCCCAACAAGATCGACAACAACCTCAGCGCGTTCTTCGGAGACGACATCAGCTTCACCTACAACGATCCGATGGGCGTTAACTCCGCGGTTCCCGTAGACCACGTTCGCCAGGGACGCATACACCTCGGCTCGGACGCCGGAACGGACCTGTTCTCAAAACGCTTCCGCGATTCGGAAATGGCCGTCAAGACCAGCTTCCTGATGGCCGAAGCCCTCTTTGAACTGGCCAAGCAGAAACGCACCCTCAAGAAGGAATACGAAGCCGACGAACTGATCCAGAAAGGCAAGGCGCTGCTGGAGTCGACGATACACGACTACCCCGGCACGAAGCTGAAAGTTCAAGCCCGATTCCTGCTGGCCAACCTCGCACAGGAAGTCGGAAAACGCGACGAAGCGATCGCCAAGTACTCACAGGTCATCGCTATGGCTCCCCAGTCGGACTACGCGGCCCGTTCGCAGTACAAGACCGCACAGTGCTACGAAGAGATGGACAACCCCGAACAGGCCTGCGAAGAGTACGTGAAAGTCACGTACGTATACGCAACAAGCCCGCTGGCTCCGAAAGCCAGAGTACGAATGGGCGCCTATTACATGTCGATAGGACAGAAGCTCAAAGCCGACGAGCTGAAACTGGCCGAAGCGATGAAGAACTTCCGAATAGCCTCCAGGATATTCTACCAGTTCAACTCGCGCCACCCGGACCACCCACAGGCGGCCAAATCCCTGTTCCTTTCGGGACAGTGCGCCATGGAAATGAAGAACTACAAGGAAGCGGCGACAACGCTGGCCAAAGTCGTCGAAGACTTCCCCAACAACAAGGCCGTACGCGCCGACGCGATGTACTGGTGCGCCGACAGCCTCTACAACATGCGCGACTACAAAGGCGCCTACAAGATGTGGACCGAACTGATCTGGGCCTACCCCGAAACCAAGCAGGCCAAGCAGGCTCGCGGCGTGCTTATCGATGACCAGAGAATGGTCAAAGTCGCCGAAGAGATGTAACAGACCCGGCGGCGCCGCGCCGCCAAAACGACCCGTAAGAGGTTCAAAACTGAAAATGCTGACGATGATGAATCGGGACAATACGTCCGCGCGACCCGCAGTGCGCACTTTGTGCGCGGCGATGTTGTGCGCCATGACGCTGCTTGCCGTAACGCCGCTAGATGCGGCCAGGAGAAATCCGCGCAGACATCGCGGCAAGAACGACTCGGAAAACTACATCCCGGTGGACGCCTACAAAGAGATGACGGTCTTCGAGCGCGCCGCGTTCGACAAGGCTCTCAAGCTGCATCGCGAGGGTCAGTATCGAGTCGCCGCGGCGCAGTTCAACAAGTTCGTGCTGCAGTTTGAAGATTCATCGGGAATGGCCTACGCGATGCTGATGGAAGCACGCTGCCTGCACAAGGACAACAAGCGAGTCACCAGCATCAAGAAGTACACCGAGATACTGGACTACTTCCCTGAGGCCCCTTCTGTCTCGGCGCCGGCACTTTACTTCCGCGGCGTGGCGAAACTCGATAACGGCGACAAGCTCCAGGGCTACCGCGACTACAGGCTCATGGTCGAAAACGAGCTCTACGTCAAGCACGCCTTGGGCATCCCGGCGATGATGGACCTCGGCGACTACTACTACCAGCACGAGAAGCAGGAACAGGCCGTAAAATACTGGATGCAACTGCTCAAACGCGACATCCACAAGCACACCCGCTCAGAACTGCTGGCCAAGATAGTGCGATGGCACGTGGATACCGGGAATTTCTCGGCGTATCTGCGGTTCAGGCTCCAGAAAGGCGACATCAAAGACCCCAAGACCTATCCGGCCCAACTCGTGGTGGTCAATGAACTGATGCTCGCAGTCGACACCAGCAACGCAGAACTCTCGGCGAAGGCCTACAAGTTCATCCAGAGCGTCAAGAAGGTCTATTCGGCGACTAAGTGCCTCCTCAGCGGCGGCGAAGCGGGCAAGTATTCAAAGGGATACTACGAACTGGCCCTGAGAGTCGCCAAGCCGCTGGAAAGCGATCTGTTCGATCGGCTGGCTGTCCAGGCGATCGGCCAATACGCCGCACTGCCGAAAGGCGACGATCGCTACTACCAGGTCGGCTGCACACTGGCCTCCCTCATCGGCGGTACGCGCGGCGACAAACTCAACGACGGAATGGTCAAACAGTTGAACAAGGAAGCTGACCTGGCCAAGTACGTTGATCGAGCGTGCCGAGTTGCCTTCCAGGCCGGCGGACGAACCCGCGACATCCTCCACAAAGCGATCATAACGCGAACCAACGCCGAACCCGATGACAAGGTCCACCTGAAGATAACGATGCCCCTTAACGCAGAGGACAAGCTGGAGGGCTCCAAGGCCTTCAAGCCGATGGCCACGCAAATACTGGGTCGCATATCGCGCCGACCGGCGGGCAAGGTCCGAGACGATCTGCTCTGCCAGTACATACCCGGATGGAGCGGATACGAAGGCGGATACAAGCTCCTTCCGCGAATCGGGAACGTCAAACGCCGATACATGCTGCACCTGTCGATGCTCTACCACGAAAAGAAGTGGAAAGAGACCCCCGACGTGTTCGACGCGTTCG
>CAYMSH010000511.1:0-3486 GCA_964392945.1 uncultured Planctomycetaceae bacterium
TCTCGTCCAGAGCACCGTTAAACCAGCGGTAGTTGTTCGGCTCATCCCAGGAACCGATATTGAAACCCTGGCTGAAATTAACGGTAACGTCCAGATCCAGCACCTTTGTGCTGTCGAGTACGCCATCAAAGTAAAGGTTGGCTTCGTTGTTTCGGTCGTAGGTCCAAACCACGTGCGTCCAGGTGGTGTCGTCGGCCGGCAACAGGCCCACCGAGTCGAAGACATCGTCCGTAGCCTGATTGGCGACCCACGCTCGGATATGTTGACCGTCCGTGCCCGGCATTCCGAACCGAACGTTGCCGGACACAGTGCCTCCAGGCGTACTGAGTATCGAGATGTACGCTCCGGAGTCGTTTCTCACCCAGGCCGATATCGACATCTGATCCATGTCGGGCAACACGCCCGGTGCGAACTGAATCGTATCGTCGGTGGCGTCAAACTGCAGCGCCGTTCCGCGAACGCCAATTTCCCAGGCCGGGTCTGTGGGATCGTCAAATCCCTGAAGTGTCCCGTCGTAGTTATACGCGTTGGACGAATCGGTGAGAGTCGTGCCTGAAGCGTCGTTGAAACCCCAGTAGGCGGCCAGGTCAACGAGCAGGTCGCCGAGTCCAGCGGCCTCTGCGACGCTCCCCGACGACAAAACAATCGCCACTGCCAATACGATACTAGATAGTTTGCGTTTAAACATTTCTTCGGGGTCTCCAAACGTCGCGGGATGCGCGCGCAAGGGAGATGCGCGCGAGGGAAACGATGTGACAAACTGCCATTGGCCCTACGAACAATGCAGTTGCTCCAAACACAACAGTAGATGGACGCCAGCTTGCAGATAATTGCCAGTAATCCGACAAATGCCAAACGATAGGCACAACTACAAACGTCCTCTGATTAATCTGATTCGGCTCGACAGTGGTTCGCTACACCATGCCATTAACTCTAATTATAGAAATTGCACCGAATCAGATGATACACTATAAACTGGTTTCAGTCAAGCCCAAATACCGGCTCTGGGGGCATAAGACAGGGGAACTGACCCAGAATTCAGAGGGAACGTTCATTGACGCAGCATTACACGCGCGATTACACTTACCGCACAGGCAGGAATTTACAACTGCCGGCCGGTGCGGACACCAGAGCAAATGGCGATACCAATTGGAACAACATCGCGTCAGATCGGCGTACTTGCAAGGTGGACGCTCCTGTCGATCATGCTTCTTGGCACACTCATGTGGTGGCGACCAGACTACGGGGCATGGGGTTCGCTTGTCGGGGGGTTGATGACTGTCCTGCTGCTGTGGTTGTGCTGGCGAACAACGTTGGCAAACCGCACAGTACCTGGACACCCGGTATTTCCGGCCCTTCTTATCCCGGCGGCTGTATTAACCTATCATCTTGCTCGAACAGGGCTTGGATCAAGAAGCAACGATTCGGCGTTGGTTACCGGAGCCCTCAACGCCTCGTTACTGTTCCACCTGGCGGTTTTGTCCCTTGCGGTCATGCTGTCCCAGAGCCTGCTGCCCAAGGCAATGAACCGTTCAGTCGTAGTCCGGTTGTACGGTGCGGTTATGATTGGAGCGGGAGTAATCGTCGGATTCCGCCAGGACACCGAACCTATACGCCAAGCCATGGCGCTGGTGGGATATGCCGGCGTTGCGTTGTGGTTGGAGCCGGTATGGCGCCCGTCGATTTCCAGTGCACACCAGGGCTTCACGCCGCCTGCGCATCATAAGGTCATGCAGGTGTGCTCGCTGCTGTCAGCCGTGGGGGCCAGCGGAGTTTTGGCGTGGAATTCACCTGCAGGAGCGTCTATTGCTGCGATTGGGGCCGGGGCGACGCTGGCGACCGCTTCAGTGGTTTTTTCGCGTCGTTCGAGGAGACTCCTGCTTGTCGGGGCGGTGTTGACGATCGCGGGATTACTTGGGGCCGCTGGAACAATGTCGCTTCCTGACCCGCTGCCCTTCTCGGGTCCGTTGTTGGGATCCGGCGAAGAGGCGTTCGTAGAGAACACCACCGAGCAACTGCGGGCTGTTTCGGCCCGTGACAGCGGCGTCAGAGTGCTTTTTCGAACCGTAGGAGCCCCGGGAGCAGTACTGACTATAGTTGGGCTGCTCGGGAGCTTGATGATGTTCCTGGTTCACTCGCGCCGGGACCACCCCGGCGACAAAGCCAGGTGCGTGGCGTGGACAGTGGCGTCACTCCTGTCGGCAGGGGCGTTTCTGGGGCCAGGCGGCATGTTCATGCCAGCGGTTCTCCTGGCGATCGGGCTGACCTGGGGCATTGCCGCTGAAGCCACAGGAAGGGCCTCGCCCCCCAGGCCCGGGGTAACCGTACTGGTGATCCTGGCCTCTGTGATGGTTCTCACGGGAATAGCCCGGTCCACTGGCCTGCTCGTCTGGTCGACGTATTCCCTGGGCCCAGAGGGCGGAATGGACAAGGTGCTCCACGCAGTTTTCGGCATGATGCTGGCGATGACAATGGCGTGGTTAACCGGCTCGAAAAAGCTCATCCGGGGCCTGGGCGGAATAGCGTTGGCGTGCCTGGCCGGCGGAGTTGGAGAGGTAATCCAGTACCTGACAATAACCGGGCGAAGCGTGGAGTGGAGCGACTGGGGAGCCCATGTAGCCGGCTGCCTGGCCGCGACGGCGTGCTATCTCCTGTGCATCGGCTCGATGCATTGCGAATCGCCGGACGCGACAGGCGGAAACCACAGAGTAAACGATCCTTACAGCACTTGAAACCAGCGCGATGACCGAAACAAATTCGGAGTTTCCTTGTATACAGCAATGCCTATCATGCCGATGAAGTCAATAATACTAGACCAGGAGATGCGTGTATGAAGCTTGCGGTAATTGGCTCAGGCTATGTGGGACTTGTGGCCGGAGCCTGCTTTAGCGATACCGGTAATGACGTAACGATGGTGGATATCGACCCGGCCAGGATCGACATGCTCAAACAGGGCCAAATCCCCATCTACGAACCGGGGTTGGGCGAGGTAGTCCGAAGAAACGCCGCCGAGGGGCGACTCACATTCACTACCGATCTGCAATCGGCCGCCAACCAGGCCGACGTGGTGATACTGGCCGTTGGCACCCCTTCAGCACCGGACGGTACGGTTGACATGCAGTGGATGGACGCGGCGGCCAGGCAGGTCGCAGCGGCAATAACCAGCTACACCGTGGTGGTCACCAAGAGCACTGTGCCGGTAGGCACCCACAAGCGGGTCAGCGACATCATCGCGGCGGAAACGGATGTCGAGTTCGACTACGTTTCGAATCCGGAGTTCCTGAAGGAAGGAGCGGCGGTTGGCGACTTCATGAAGCCCGACCGCGTAATCCTGGGTTTCCGCGGCGACAGGGCCCTTCAGGTCATGCGACACCTGTACGCCCCGTTCATGCGGCGCGGCGACCGCATCCTCGTGATGGACCCCGCCAGCGCCGAACTTACGAAATACGCCTGCAACGCGATGCTGGCCACGCGAATAAGCTTCAT
>CAYMSH010000512.1:0-3473 GCA_964392945.1 uncultured Planctomycetaceae bacterium
TCGGTTCCGTTGGAGATCGTCGGCTTGGTT
Source organism: uncultured Planctomycetaceae bacterium (assembly GCA_964392945.1). Classification (GTDB taxonomy): domain Bacteria; phylum Planctomycetota; class Phycisphaerae; order SM23-33; family SM23-33; genus BS750m-G57. Next base: position 31 of record CAYMSH010000512.1, read on the forward strand.
CCGTCCAGCGTGTACATGATCGTCGCGCCGGAAGTGGCTGTGGTGATCGCGACCTGCTGAGCAGTGTCGTAGAACCCGCGATCGACGCTGAACTCGGTGTCTGCTACGAATCCCAACGAACCGGGCAGGTTTGGGTTCTCCGGCGTCGGCGAAAGCATATAGTGCGGCAAACCGAGGGTGCTTGACGCCGTCAGCTCCGGCAGGAGCAGGAAATCCGCGTCGGCGTCGAGAATATTGAGCCCGTGAATAGCCAGAACATTCACGCCTGAATGGAGTTGGGGTATATAGTCGCTGATGTCAATCTCTTCGAAGACAACGGCCTGAACGTCGGGGTGTGCAGCAGTAGCGGTGGAATCCCAGTCAAGATCACCAGGCTCCTCGTTTCGGCCCGGAGCGTTCCTGGCAGCAACTTCCACACCGTTGAGATAGGCGACGAATCCGTCGTCGTATTTCATCTTCAGGATCAGTTCGTCAAATGCTGATGATGGCTCGGGCGTCGTAGGCTGGAACTCTATTCGCGTCCAGATAGAGGCGTTCTCGGCGTTCATGTCGTCGTAGACATCCGTGGAGATATTGGCCTCGAAAGTGGACTGGTTGTCGCTGAAACCTATCCCGGTCAGCGCCGCTGACGTTGTCGGAAACGGCGTGACCAACGCCGAGTTCTCCAGGCCCATGGTCCCCTGGCGCGAGCGAACAAAATCACCGGCATTGTCACCGTCGCGATCGCCGGTTCTCGATAGCCATGAAAGCGGGCCCTGCGGAGCGAGTTCCTCCAGGCGGAGACCTGCGATAGCGTAGCCCTTGTCACCATTGGCGACCTGGCCGGAGTGCACTGTCGCCGGAATCCAACCGGTATAATGCTCGGATTTCACAGAGAACATACCGTCGGCTCCGGGGTTGATATTGGTCCAATGAGCCACCCAACCCTGTCCGGGTCCACTGTTGTATCCGCTCCAGATCGCAACCTGGTTCGACGCCAGAGACGCATTTTCCGCGCTGGTGACCACGCCGTCGCCGACGCTGTGGGCCGCATCGAATGATACGACGGACTCCAGAGTGTATACCGCCCAGCGCGTACTGTAGCTGGCACTGCCTCGAATCGCCGTACCGATGAAGTCGTAGGTAACGCCGGCATCGGTGCTGAGCCCCGAGAAGGTGTGGGTGTAATCGTCGCCGCCAGCGGTTTCCAGGCTGCTTCCGCTCGCGCTGCCAAAGTCAACATAAGTGTCGAAGGCGTCGTGCGCGTCGGTCCCGGCCGGAGGGTTTGAGCCGTTGGCGGCGAAGCTCACACCGTTGTGAGAGGCAGTGAGCGTAACCGTGGTGTTCGACCCGTCAGAGATGTCCTTCAACAACCCCGAAGCTGCGCCGTTGGCCGTGTAATCTGTGGCGTTAGCATGGGTGCCGGCTCCGCTGATCTGATCGTTGTATGCGACGAATCCGCCGGTAACCGGCCCGAGGTCCGCGGTCCCGTTTTCGGCGCCCAGACCGTTCCACGCGCCGCTTGCGGTAATGCCGGTAAAGGCGCCGAAGTCAATTGACATGCCCTGGATTTCCGAGTCGCTGTAGCCCCAGGCCACGAAATCGACAACATCTCCTACTTCGTCAACGATCATAACCCAGCCGGGCCCTTCGGGGTCCCAGTTGATCGCTCCGCCCCAGTAATTATCCGCCGCGTCACTGGTGCGGTAGAGCACCTGGCCGGCGTTTATGTCGGGCGATGCCGGAAGAGACCACGCTGTCGGGTTGACAGCGTTGATATCCGCCGTGGCCGCCACTGGAGCGTCGTTGACCAACACGAACCAGCCGATGGTGTCCAACGCTGCATTTGACACGTTCTCGATCTCGACAAATCTCTTGGCCGCTCCTGTCGACACTTCGGTAACCAGCAGACTGGCGACATCCAGGGCTACGGTGTCTGTCCAGGCCGAATCATCGAAGCTCTCGGCAGCCCAACCTTCGCTGACGCCGGGATCGGGAATAAGCCCCGCATCGCCGATCGTAGGCACGAGATACGCCGCTTCGGCTCCGGTTTCGACCAGCAATTCGAACGTAACGCCGGTGCTCTCCAGACCGTAGGATATGTCGGTCAACTGCTCAGGATAGTCGGTGTATCCATGCACCAGTGAGCCAGCAGGGTCAGACAGCAGGACGCTTTCGTGCTGGTTTCCGTCGTTGGGGCTCAACTTGAAACTGGCGTGAAGATAGCCCGAAGAATCTACGTAGTACCCCTCCGGATTCATATAGTCCGGATCGTCGCCTTTGCCCGAAGCCAGCAGCACAAGGTACTCACCAGGCATGAGCAACAGATCGACTTCACCTGCGTCGGGAATCTGCCACTTGGTCAGGTCTGTGTCGTCGTCAGTCAGGTGCCAACCGGTAAGGTCAACTGTAGACGCGGTAGGATTATACAACTCGATCCAGTCAGATGAAACGCCGTCGCCATCGTAGAGAGTCGTATCGTTGCTGGCCAAAAACTCGGTGATCAACACCGAACCGGAAAGGAGCAAGCGGGGCTCGAGAGTCTCAAGAATAGCCCCACCCCTGGTATCACTCGAAAAACGGACCATAGATCATCCTCACAGAATAATGCAGCGTCCCTGAACGGTGCAGCGCCCTCCCTGACGCCGCCCGACTGAGACTGTTTGAATTCTCCAACAAACCTGCTGCCAGTATACCACAAAACGCATATTCCATTCAGATATTTTGTCGTCGGGAGGGGCAAATACCGCTTGTTTTTGGCCGCTACGGGGTTGCAATTGTCCTCTGCGGCGATAAAATCACCGTAAAGGCCCGCTAATGTCGCGGGCGTCATGTCGGTAGTAAACTACAGGAGCAAACCATGAGTTGCGGAAAGTGTCTCAAAGTACTGATCATCTTACTCATTCTGGGCGGTCTGTCTCTCCCGGTCGCCAACCTGTTCATGGAGCCGCCCAGTAGCGCCAAACTGACGGCCGCAACCGCTGGCGACAAGTTCTTCGCCGAGGCAAGCAGCATCATGCAGGGCAAATGCAGCCACTGCCACACCAGCGACGCAGGGATGCCGTTCTACGCCGTTCCGCCGATGAAAGCACTCATACAGGCCGACGTGGACGCAGGCCTCAAGCATCTGGACATGACCGCCGAACTGGGCAAGGACGGAAAAACACTCTCCGAACCGGCACTGGCGAAGATCGAATACGTCATCGGTCAAGACACTATGCCGCCCCTGAAGTACGTGGCGTTGCACTGGAACACCCGCATGTCGGAAGACGACAAGAAAGCCACGCTCAACTGGGTCCGAAAGGCGCGAGCCGAGTATTACGCCGATGCATCACTGGACAGCAAACTCAAGGAAGCCGTCATACGCCCCCTGCCGCAGAAACACTCGCAAGACGCGGCAAAAGTAGCACTCGGCAAGGCGCTCTTTAACGACAAGAGACTCTCGAAAGACAACACTATCTCGT
>CAYMSH010000513.1:0-3472 GCA_964392945.1 uncultured Planctomycetaceae bacterium
TGTCATGTACGTGCCTGGAGCGGCCCTTGAACAGGACGTGGAAGTCTTCCATCACCAGGTAGAGGCTCGGGACCAGCAGCAGGGATATCAGGGTTGCGAACAGGATTCCAAACCCCAGTGAAATCGCCATCGGTATCAGGAATCTGGCTTGCCTGGAGGTCTCGAAGATCATCGGCGCCAGCCCGCCGAACGTCGTCATCGTCGTCAGCATGATCGGACGGAACCGTCTTATTCCCGCCTCGTGAACCGACTCGAAAGCGCCCATCCCGTCGCGATGCTTGCGATTGGCGAACTCGATGAGTATCAGCGAGTCGTTGACCACAACTCCGGCCAGTGCGACAAGGCCCATCATGCTCATAACGCTCAAATCAAAGTCCATCAGCTCGTGTCCGACAACGGCTCCGACAATTCCGAACGGGATGCTGACCATGATTATCAGCGGCTGGACGTAACTGCGGAACGGAATCGCCAGCAGCGCGTATATCGCAAACATGGCGAATGCGAATCCGCCGAACAGCGAGCCCATTGACTCTTGCATGTCGGCCTGCTTACCCTCGAACGAGTAGACCAGTCCCGGATACCGCTCCACCAGCAGATCCAGCGGTTTGGCTTCTTTTTCCTTTTCGACCAGCGGCGGCTGGCCGGTGACGTGGCGGTATCCGGCCTTGAGCTTTTTGATCTGCTGACTGACCCATCCGGGTTTCGGATCGTAGAGAGAACTAAGAATGCGCCCGGCCTGGCTTCTCGGGGTCACGTCGGCGGTCACGGTTATGGTGCGTCGCCCGTTTCTGCGGGTAATTGAGGTGTAGGCCCTGTCGGCGTTGTACGTGGCGACCTCGCCCAGCGGAACGTAATTTCGCTGCGGCGTCTGGAGCAGCAGATTTTCAAGGCTGTGCTGCGAGGTCCGCTCTTTTTTCGGGAGCCGGACCATGACCTTCACCTCGTTGCGCCCTCGCTGCTGGCGGAGCGCTTCGGCTCCGTAGTAGCAGTGCCGTACCTGTCGGGCTACGTCCAGGGTGGTCAGCCCCAGCGATCTGCCCTCGGGCCTCAGCGCGTAGTCAAGCTGCTTCTTGCCCTCCTCGAACCCGTCGTTTATGTCGCTGACCTTCCCGAACCGCTTCAGGGTTCTGGCCAGCGATTCTCCGGCGTCCTGGAGCATGTCTATTCTCGGGTGACTAAGCTCGACAGTCATCGCCGCGCCGGAGCCGGGGCCGCCTTTGTCGGCCTGGAAGGATATGGACTCCAGACCGGCGATATCACCGGTGCTTTCACGCCATTTGTCGGTCAACTGCCCGGTAGTGATCGGTCTCTTCTCCACGGGCATCGACAGGAAGACCGATATTTCAACGGTATTGCCCGACGAACCGCCGCTGCTGCGAACAATGTCGCGATCGGCTCCGGCCATACCGCCTATCTGGGCGAATATGCCGCTGACGAGCTTCTCGCCGCCGTTTGCGGCGATGACTTCCTTCACCGTCCGCATGAGTTCATCCTGAACTTTCTTCGTCTTGGTGACCGACGATCCGTACGGCAGCACGGCGGTGGCCGTAGCGACATCCGATTCAATCTTCGGGAACAGTTCGAAGCCCATCCGCCCGCTCTTTATGTATCCGATCGTTCCGATCAGCACCGCCAGGCCTACACAGACCGTCAGGTAGCGATGCCTCAGCGAGAAGTCCAGCAGCGGTCCGTAGACGTAGCGGATCGAACGGGCGAATCCGCGGCTGAAGGCGTTCTGGGCCTTGTGAATCAGGGCGAATATGCCCCAGCGGGTCCGGTCCTTCTGGTGCCCCAGGTGCGCCGGCAGAATGAACACGCTCTCGATCAGTGAGATCGCGAAGACCGAGATAACCACCAGCGGGATGACGATGAATATCTTGCCCATGATGCCGGGAACGAACATCAGCGGGAAGAACGCCACGATATTCGTAAGCACGCTGAACGTAACAGGCATAGCCACCTCGCGTGCGCCGAGGACGGCGGCCTTGCCGAAGCTGTAGCCCTTCTGGTGATACTCGTAGATATTCTCGCCGACGACGATCGCGTCATCGACAACTATGCCCAGTGCGATCAGGAACGCGAACATCGAGATCATGTTCAGCGAGACGCCGAGCATCGGCATGAAGACAAACGTTCCGAGGAACGATATCGGGATGCCCATAGTCACCCAGAACGCCAGGCGAGCCTCGAGAAATATGCTTAAAAGCACGAGCACCAGCACCAGTCCGATCCCGGCGTTTCTCGCCAGCAGGTCCATTCGCTGGCGATACATGACCGAAAGATCCGTCGCTTCGGGAATCATCATGCTGGTGCCGGCCGGAAGCTGGGCGGCGTATTCTTTCGCGAATTCGTGCGCTGCCCCGGCAACGTCCAGCACCGATTGCTGGCCGACTCGGTAAACTTCCAGCATCACCGCCGGCTTGCCGTTGTATGTCGCAAATTCGTCGGTGTCGGCAAAGTCGTCTTTGACTTCTGCGATGTCGCCCAGCAGGATCTCCGTGCCGTCGTTGGCGCTTACGATCGGTATTCTTGCAAAGTCCGGTCCGTAATCCCTTCGCTCCTTGACCCTGACGAGAATCTCGCCGCCGGCTGTCTTGACGCTGCCGGCGGGCAGTTCAAGCGAGGTCTCGCGAATCTTCCGCGCGATCTGTCCGAGCGTGAGATTGTACGTTCGCAGCGTGTCCATCGGCACTTCTACGCTGACTTCCAGCGGTCTTACGCCCGATAGAGTCACCTGCGTGATTTCCGGCAACTGCAGCAGCCGCTCGCGGGCCTTCTCGGCCAGCGCGCGCATAGTAGCTCGACCGTGCTGGCCGTGCAATACTATCGACAGCACGCGATGCTTGGCCACCAGCAGCGTGACCTGGGGCTCTTCGGCCTCTTCAGGAAACGTTATTACCCGATCGACGGCCTGTTTGACGTCCTGCAGGGCCTTCTTTGAATCGGCTCCGCGAAGCAGCTCGATATTCACCATGCCCATACTTTCGCCGGCTACCGAACCGACGTCTTCAACCCCGTCCAGACCGCGCACGGCTTCTTCAATCGCCAGGACGATGCCCTGCTCGACCTCGTCGGGACTGGCGCCGGGATACGGAACGGCTACCGAAACCAGGTCCAGTTCGAACTCTGGAAAGAACTCCTTCTTGATCGTGAAGGCGTAGATCAACCCGCCGATCAGCAGGACCAGCATGAGCATATTGGCGGCCACGGAGTTCCCGGCCATCCAGGCGACAGGCCCTCTCTTCAAAGAGCGGCCGATTAGTGTCTTCTCGCTCATTTGGGCTCATCTCCGGGTTGGGTCGCGGGCTGCGTCGTCGGCGCGTCAATTTTCAGCGGAGTACCCGAAACGCGAACGGCCAGATCGCTGATGACGATACGTTCTCCGTCCTTCAAGCCGTCTCGCACGTAGATCTCGTCTCTGGCTCGCCTGACGACGGTGACCTTCCGAATTTCCAGGCGATCGTCTTTATCG
>CAYMSH010000514.1:0-3457 GCA_964392945.1 uncultured Planctomycetaceae bacterium
GTTAGTGTTCTGGAAAATACCGCCGACAGCTACGACTCCGCTGTCGGCTCCGGCGGCGGGATCTATGTCGCCTCGGGCGATGTGCTGGTCGGCAACAGTGTTATCGCAGAGAACTATCGCGGGGTCGCTGCTCCGGTCGACGACGATGCGGCCGGTGTTTTCGATGCGGCCAGTTCTTACAATCTGATCGGCGTGATCGACGGTTCGACCGGCCTGGATGTTGGTCTGGGCAGCCAGTACGGTTCGCTGGGGGCGCCCAAGGATCCGAAGCTCGGTCCGCTGGGCGACAACGGCGGCCCCACGCAGACTCACGCCATCCAGGCCGGTTCGCACCTGATAGACGGCGGTGACGATAACCTTGCGATCGCCGCGGGCCTGACTGTCGACCAGCGCGGTCTGGATCGGTTCAAGGACGCCCGCGACGACGGGATCATTCGCGTTGACATCGGATCGTTCGAGCAGCAGATTCGCCTCAACCTGGCGCCGACTCTAACGAGTATCGACACGCTTCACGGGGCGGTCGAGGATCAGGATTTTGTTATTGATTACGATTTTCTGCTTAGTTCGAGCAACGCCGCGGACCTCGATGGCGATGAGATAAGCTTCCGTATAGACGCAGTCAACATCGGCTCGCTTGCGATCGACTCTGTCCCGGTCGCCCCCGGCGTTACGCTGCTTGAACCGGGCCAAAGCCTCGTCTGGACCCCGCCTGCGGACCTTACCGGCCTGGTCTCCGGGGTCTTCTCCGTCCGCGCGTTTGACGGCTGGGCGCATTCGACTCTTCCGCCGGTGGACGTTGCAATCGACATCGCCGCGACGGCTGATCCTGTGAACTACGCGGTGCTGTTCTCCGGCGGGGACACGCCCGAGCGGAACTACACGCGTTACTACGACAACATTCGCGAGATGTACGAGACGCTGGTTACGTATTACGGACTGGCGCCGCATAACATATATGTTCTCTACGCCGACGGGACCGACCCGGGGCCGGACCGCAGCGACTCCCAGAGTTCCGATATGTCGTTCGCCCCGAGCGAGAACGTTCTTGCGGCGACGGCCGCTAATTTGCAGTCTACGCTGTCGCTCATGGGCTCTTCGATCGACGCCAACGATCACTTCCTGTTCTGGACGTTCGATCACGGCGTGGGCAACGCCAATCCGGCGACGTTTGACGAGGAGGTTCTCAACGGTTGGGGCGAATCGATTGGCGATGCGGATTTAGCCGCCTGGCTGACGCCGATCAACACCGGCTACCGCAGCTACGTTTTCAACCAGTGCTTCTCCGGCGGCATGCTGGACAATCTGGATATTCAGCCCGGCCAGGGCCGTTTCGGGGCCGCCTCGAGCACTCACTACGAGGTCAGCTACGGCGACGCGTTCGCCGCGGCGTTTACCGATGCGTTGCAACAGGGCTACCGCTGGACTCACGACGCCTACCAGTACGCCTTCAGCCACGATCACTACGCATCCGACGGCCAGGGCCCCGGGGGCGATCGGGCCTCGGGCGTCGAGCATCCCTGGTCGATCGGCGACAATTTTGAGATATTCGCGTTTGCCGACCCCGAGTTGTCCAACGGCAATCCGACGTTCAGCGAGATCATCCCGCTGAAGGTCGAAGCCGAGGACTACGACGCGCCGAGCAACACCTACAGCCTTGAGATCAGCTACGACATGCTGATGGCTGCATCTGACGCCGTCGATCCCGACGGCGATGCGATAGTCTTCCGAATCGAGTCTCTGGCCATCGGTTCGATGATCCAGGACAGCTCGCCTATCGTTCCGGGCGTAACCGAGGTCCGTTACGGGCGCTCGGTCGTCTGGACGTCCGACGCCAATCCCAGCGGCACGCTGAATGCGTTTACGGTCTCGGTGCTCGACGGCGGATCGATTGCAGACGGCCCGGTCGTCGCTCGGATCCGGGTCGAGCCTTCCGGCGATCCGCAGGCCGCCGACGATGCGATAGTGATCCAGCAGAACGGTTCTGACATCTATGTGGACGTTCTGGCCAACGACACGCTCGCCCCGGCCGGAGAGATCTTCAGGGTCGGCGTGGCCTCCCACGGTCGGGTCGATCTTGTAGACGGTCAGGTCCGATATACTCCCGCCGAGGACTTCACCGGCCTGGACGTGTTCCACTACGTGATCGACGAGTCGGGCTCCACCGACATCGCTTCGGTCTCGGTCTCTGTAGTCGATTACGATCCGCATGCGGCCAACGGATCGTTCAGCTACGACGTAATCGAACTGGCCGCCCCGCGAGGCTGGCTGGGATTGCCCGAAGAGTGGGGCGCCGAGTTCCTGAACTCCCTTGGCGACTGGACCGCCAGCGCCGGGCTGGACATTCGCGACGACGGCTACGCGCTGATCGGGATAACGCGTCCCGACCCGGGCGACGACACTCTGTGGTTCTACGGCGGCCAGCGGGCCAGCTACCTGTGGCATCCGGATCTTGACGTACCTGACTGGGCTGATCTCGAAGAGGTCGGCGGGGTGGTTGTCTCCAGTGCGAACATCGACGTACTGATGTTCGAGAGCGGCGAGTCGATAGACGGCGATCCTGATCACACGGCGGTCTACGGCGTGGAGGCTACCAGCATAGGCCAGCCGGCCGGCGAAGGTGAGCCCCAGCGGATAGCGGCGGTGATAAACTGGGATCCGAACAATGCGTTCAAGCCCGCACTTGTCGGTACGGTTGTCGAGAACGTTGGCCCGTCTGAACTCTGGCACGAACTGGAGTTCGAAGATATAATCCCGCGCGACATCAACGCCGACGGCGTCCTTGTCGGCGACTACGACGCCGGGGCCGAATACGCCGTGACGATGGTCTACAGCGCCAGCGACGGCAAGTACATGGTCGATGCGGTGATGTTCGGCTTCGGCGGCGATCAGCAGAGCAGTTCGCAAGCGATCAACGACGCCGGCCACGTGGTCGGCTCGGCCGAATACGACAACACCGACGACGTTCTCTACCAGGGTTTCTATTGCGACGGGACCAATACGATTCCGATCGACCTGCCTTCCGGCGACACCCAGGGCCGGGCCTTCGGGATCAACGCTTCGGACCAGGTAGTCGGCGCCAGCGACACCGAACCGTACATCTTCAACAACACCAGCGGCCAGGACCATCACGGCCAGGCGTTCTTCTGGGACAGTTCAGTAGGCGCCACGGTCCCGCTGGATGCGTTGGCCGAGGACGCAGAGTCGGTTGCATACGATATAAACGACGACGGCGTGATCGTCGGAACCTCTGAGAACTCAAGCGGCGACTGGCGCGCGTGCATCTGGGAATGGAACGACGTTGACGAGGAGTACGAGATTCGCGATCTGAACGCCGAGGCGCAGGTTTCCGGCTTCGTTTTGACCAGCGCCAACGCGATCAACAACCAGGGTCAGATCATCGCCACCGGCGACGCCGGCGGTGCGGTCCGGGCCTATTACCTTGACGTGGTCCACACGC
>CAYMSH010000515.1:0-3455 GCA_964392945.1 uncultured Planctomycetaceae bacterium
ATAGAGCACCGGTTTCCTAAACCGGGGGTCGTGGGTTCGAGTCCCGCCGGGCGTAGTTTCGATTCAATTGGTTTCTCTGAAGGGACAGAGCTATGGGAAAGCGAGCATTTTCGGTATTTCTGCTGGCTGGCGTTCTTGCGATTGTCGCTCCTGTCTACGCCAAGCCTGACCTGGTGACTATGACCCATCCGCATTTCAAGATCAAATACGATCGCAACTACGCCGGCACGGTTCCCGAAGGCAATATGGACAACTACGCCGCCTGGGTGCGCCGCGAACTGATCGATATGTGGGACAGGTACAAGAAGGTCTTCCCCAAGGCGATGCCAAAGAAACAGCAGGTCGTGCAGTTTATCGACTCCGATACGTTCTATCGCAAGCACGTTTCGTCGCTATGGGGCAAGGACTACGCCGATCCGCAGTGGTCCTTCTGGGACGGCACGATCTACGTTCCCTACAAACCGTTCGGCGGCAGACCCCAGCAGCGTTGGGAACTGGCTCACGAACTCTTTCATGCGATGCAGAACACCCAGTACAACGCGCTGGAAATGCTCAACCAACGCGGGTTTATGGAGATGACGGCCGATTATGCGGCGTGCCGGATTGGAGTCGGCAAGAAAAGCATCCCCACGCCGCTTGGCGTGAAATATCTCAGCAAATCGTTCTTCTACTGCGACAAAGTTCACGAGTACCAGTCTGCGCATCTGATCGAGCATATTTGCCCCACTCCGGCGAAGTTCAAGACCTAGTGGTATAAATGGCTGGCCCAGGCAAAGAAAAGCAACACGCCTCGCTCGGCGTTCATGCGATCGCTGGCGGACAAGCCGTACGGGCCGTCGGTTCACCTGCTGTCGTTCATGCAGCGAGTCGCGTTTGACCCGAGTTTGCCAGTGGCGATAAAGAAGGGGCCCGCCGAGATGATAGACCGGATCGCCAGGGTTCCGAACAGCGACAAGGTTGTTTCCGTTCCGATCAAACTCGACGGCGGGGCGATGACCGCCAAGATTATCGGCGTCACGCTGAGCACCGACCAGGCGGCCGGCAAACGAAGGGTCACAGTCTATTCTGACAAGCTCAAACTCCCTCTGGCCGTCTATCTTTACGCTACGCACGGTCCGACTCTGAGGCATAAGACTACGCTGAAGAACATCCGCCAGGCGACTCGCGGTTCGGCTGTCGAAATGGACGTAGACAGAGGCCACAAGGTCTATCTGCTGGCGGTGGAGATGGCGACGCGGCCGGCTTATAGCGAGATATCCGTGAAGATCAAGGCCGTCGGCAAGGTCAAGGACAAGATGGTGAACCTCACCGATGATATCGTGATTACTCCCAAGCCCTGGGCCAAGGCGCAGAACCGCACTCGGATTGCTATGGGCGGTTCGATTTCCGGAGCCGGCAAGTACCCCAGCGTGGTCCGGGAAGTCAAGGGGCCGGCCGGCGGGAAGATTCTCCAGATGTTCACCTCGGTGCAGTGGGGCGATCCGATCTCGCTGAACCTGGACGTTGATTTCAAGCCGAGCAAGGGGTTTGACTGGAAGCACCAGGATGTCTTCCCCGGCGGGGGGAAGGACTACAGCGGATACATGCGTACGAAGCTTACCAATCCGCGCATCGTCGTGCGCGACAACAAGACTCGCAAGGAGACCGAGCACAAGGGATACTCCCTGAAGTTCGCCGTTCCGCCCGGGCCGTCGAAGGACCCGTCAAAGAAGTTCCAGCCCAGCGAGGTCCAGTTCAGCGGATATATCAGCCTGATGTTCGACTGCGAGTGCAAGTTTGTTGAGGTCACAAGAGACGGACAGGAAATCCCGCGCGGGACGAAGAAAGACAAGGTCCGCTTCTACCTGGCCAACTACATCATCATGCGCAAGAGGTAGTTCGTCCTCCGCGGGGGGGCTACTGCCGCGATTGCGGTTGGATGAAAACTTTTGACGGCTTGAGGACTTGCCCCTCAGGGCCATCGGTCAGCTTTGCTATCGCGATGAGTTTCCCGGATGCGTCCGTGACTGCGATTTCGCTGGTCGGGTCTGGCGGGCTACTGATCGCTACGGCGGTCTTTCCCATCGCCAGACGATTTTGGTCTTCGGCGCCCACTTCTATCGTGGTCAGTGCGTCGAGTGCTTCTATCGGGTCGATAAGATCGGCCGCCGGATCGATGTGCTCCGGCCCGACTGCGTTTTCGACACGGAACTTCCCTATCGCCGTTCGCGTCAGGCTGCTGCAGTACGCCCCGGTGCGAAGCTCCTCTCCGATGTCTCTGGCCAGCGAGCGAATGTACGTGCCGGCTCCGCACGTCACGTCGATAGTCAGCGTCGGATAACTGTATTCGACCAGGGCGATATCGTATATGTTGACCTCGCGGGCCGGCAGGTCCAGCTTGTGTCCGGCTCGGGCCAGATCGTAGGCCCGCTTGCCGTCAACGTGAACCGCCGAATGGGCCGGAGGAATCTGGTCGATCGCCCCGATGAACATCGCCAGAACGTTTTACTTCATCGATATCTACTTCCGCCGCGTCGGGGTTCGGGATGATGTCGCCTTCTATGTCGTGGGTGTTGCTTGTGGCGCCCAGCGTTATCACGGTCCGATAGCTTTTGGTCTGCTTCTGTACGTAGTCGGCCAGGCGTGTCGCCGATCCGATGCACACGACCAGCACGCCGTCGGCGAACGGATCGAGCGTGCCGGCGTGTCCGACTTTTGTCTTCCGCCCGCCGACAAGCCTCCGCACTTGCGCGACGACGCGGAAACTCGTGGGCCCGACAGGCTTGTTGATGTTTAGAAGTCCGAACATGCCTATTTAGCCGCCGCGGGAGCAAGCAGTTCCTTCATTCCCCGCCCCAGCGCCTCGCCGATCAGGAAGTAGCTTTCGGCGTTTCCGAACCAGTGGTGTCCGTGTCCGGTGTTGGGCGACTCGTTGGCGGGGCGGGCGAACTGTGCGGTTTTCACGAACAGAACATTGCCTTTGAACTCCGCGGGTCTGGCCGCGTCGGCCTGGGCTGTGCGGATGGCGGCCATGTTTCCGCGATTGGCTTTCTCGCCGCCGTTGCCGAGTTCGCCGATCACCACGGGAAGCTTCGGCAGCTTGAACTCTTTACGCACGTCCTTGATCAGGTTCACGAGGTTCTTTGTGTACTGCGGGATCGCTTCCTTCGTGCACATGTCGTTCCAGCCCTGGAACCAGACGAATCCCGCGATTTCGTATCCCTGTCCGGCGTAGTCGGGAAAGTGCTTCTTGAGGTCGCCCAAAGTTCCGCGTACCTGTGCGATCATCTTGGTGTAGTAGGGGCCTACAGTCCCGCCGCTGCTCGGCGGGCGGAAATCTTTGTATAAGCTCTTTCCGCCCCATGCGGTTTTGATCAGCAGCACCTGCTCGTCGAAACAATCGCCCATCACGTGCCCGAACTGCAATTCCGGGCCCATGTGCGCCTTGCCGCCATAACTGGTGTATCCGATTGTCA
>CAYMSH010000516.1:0-3444 GCA_964392945.1 uncultured Planctomycetaceae bacterium
CGCCCGTCAAAAGACGGGCGACCACTTATTATTTGCAGCGGAGTATCTGGTTGCCCCTCCCGAAAACTCCGGGATCGAGACGCATGTCACGGCCGTTCTGTCACGTCAGCCGTGAGAGGGGTCGGTGTGTGGACTGGCGGGTTGAAACGTCCGGCGGCAGTGCGCCGTGGCCTTACCCCATCATCTGCGGCATGTTGATGTATACTCGTTTTGTCGCCGCCAGGTCTACGCCTTTGGCGTCGAGGCGGGCCTGGACCTTCCATTTCAGGCGCGTGCGGCTGTCGCTCAGGAGGCGCAGGGCGCCGACGAGCGTCTGGCCGAGTGCCGAGTTCATGAAGTCCGAGGAACCGGTGTTCGGCGTTGGGATTTCAAACTCGTGTTGGGCGGTGTGGCCGGCGGGGTATGTTCTGGCCTCCTCGACGAGGACCTCGTTGCGATAGATCTCCCGCGTGCGGGTTCGCTTCTTTCCGTCTTCGTAAAACTCGGTGACCTGCGTGCCGATCAGGCTGACGATCAGCTTATGGCCCTCGATGGTCTTCTTGGTGATAAGCTCAAAGCCGCCTGTTATGGGCTGGCCCGGCTCGAACGCCGTCTGCGGCAGCGACAGCTTGATCGATCCGCGCATGAAGCGAATAACGAAGTACGCAATGACGGCGACTATCAGGACTCCAACGACGGCAATGGCGATAAATACAGGGGTAGTGCTGGCGAGCATAATCTGGGCTCCAATATCGGGCTTGAGGTTATCACGACGCGATCAGGCGTCCTTCGAAACGTTGTTTTTCCCGCGATTCTTCTTCCTTCGCGGCTTCTTCGTCTTCGGCTTTTTTTTCGCGGCCGCCGGCTTCTTCAGCAGGGAAGCCTTCTTGTCCCACGGGACGGTTCGATCGAACAGCGTGCCGAACTTCTGGTACTTGGCGTGCGCCTCGGCGCCGATCTTCCAGAGGATGAGCTCCTTGTCGTAGCGGGCTCGCATCGCCGCCAGGTCTTTGGCGTGTTTGGGATCGGCGGCGAGGTTCTTCAACTCCAGCGGATCGTTCTTGGTGTCGAACAGTTCTTCGGCGGGCGTCATTCCGTCGGCGCCATAGCCCCAGTAGGTGTACTTCCAGTCCCTGGTCAGCGCCGTCAGGCAGTGCGTGGGCGCCGGGCCCCAGACGTTCATGAACGCCATCTGCTGGCGCACGTCCTGTTTGGGCTCGGCCAGCAGCGGAATGAGGCTCTTGCCGTCGATATTTTCCGGGACGCTCAACCCGGCCAGTTCCAGGATCGTCGGTGCGAAGTCTATGTTGCCCGTCAGCGCCTCGCAGCGGAGCTTCTTGCCGGCTGTCTTGCTGCGCGGGTCGAAGATCATAAGCGGCACGCGGGCCGATTCCTCGATCGGCAGGACCTTTGATCCGTACCCGTGCGAACCGCAGAGGAATCCGTTGTCGCTGGTGTAGATGATCACGGTGTTATCGGCGAGGCCTTGAGCCTCGAGTTCGGATCGGATCATGCCGACCGCCACGTCAATGGCGTATATCTGCTGGTGGTATTTGGCCATCACGCCGTCGTAGTCCTTGTCGTAGTTCCAGCCGGAGAACCGCTGGTATTGGCGACCTTTCTTGGACTGCTCGGCGAAGTGTTCGGCGTATTTACGGCCGTAGTTTGCGGGCTTGGTGAACTTCTTGCCTGCGTAGACGTCGTCGAACTTCGGGTCCGGCGTGACCGGACGGTGCGGCGCCTTGAAGCTGATCGACAGGCAGAACGGCTTCTTGCGTCTAGCCGCGGTTTTGATGACGTCCTGGCCGAACGCGCCGTACGACAGCGTCGAGTGCGGATACTTGTCGGCGTATTTGGCCATCGACTTGTTCGACGCGGTTTTGTAGTTCGTCTGTCCGGGCCCGCCGCCCCACATGTCGAAATCGCTTTCGCACAGGCCCTTGCCGCTGACGGAGATTCCGAACTTGCCGGCGAACGCGGTGAAGTAGCCGGCACGGCGAAGAAGTACGGGGTACGAGCGGCTCCAGACCTCGGCGCTCACGCCGCCGTATCCGAAGTTGCATCCGGTCTTGTACTCGTACATACCGGTGAACACGTTTGCCCGGGAGGCCATGCAGATGCTCGTGGTGTCGTAATGGTTGTCGAAGATCAGCCCGTCATGCCCGAGCTTGTCCATATGCGGGGTCTTGACGTCCTTGTTGCCGTAACAACCGACCGAATAGGTGCACTGATCGTCGGCCATCAGGTAGATGATGTTGGGCTTCTTTCCCGATTCGGCGCCCAGTGAGCCTCGCCCGATCGCAGCAAGAGCGGCGGTCCCGGCCAGGGCCTTCAGGAAGTCGCGGCGATTAGTTCCGTTGGGGTTTGTCATTAGCTGTCTCCAGGTGTCTGCAGGAATTCTCCAATGACGCTATCACTATCTCGGGGTGCAGTAAAGGTCTTTCCTCAGACATTTTGCTTCGCGTCGCGCGTGAGACCCCGGCCGCGGCGCTTAAGATCGAACATCACCGACATGCATCACTTGAGCACTTTTGCGGTCTGCTCGGGAGTTGTGATGCCTGGGGGAAGCTCGAGAATACGGATATTTCGGAAGTGGATCTCCGAACCTTCGGCTTCCAGGCACAGGTAGCCCTTCCGCACAGAGGAGTTTCGGATCGAATTGACAAACTTGCCGTTGATCGCCAGCTTAACCGTTCCGTCAACGCAGACAACATCGTATACGTTCCACTGTCCTTTGCCTTTGCATCGCAGCTCCAGAGATTTGCTGCGACTGCCCCGCGGGTTATCGGGCGTGGCCTTCAGGCCGCCTGCTCCGAACAGTTCGCCGGAGATATAGCCTATGTCCTGGGGCTCGCCGTTCTTCTTGCGATGAATGTTGACCCAGTCCAGCTCCAGCATCTGCACTTCCATCCCTTTAGGCAGCCGCCCTCTGGATATCTCGCCCTCGCTCCAGACGAACACGCCGGAGTTTCCGCCGGCCTTCATGTGCCGCCACTCGATGTGCAGTATGAAGTTTTCGTACTGTTTGTGCGACCTCATTACGCCAATCGGCTTGCCGCTGCATACAAGCAGCCCGTCGCGAACGGTCCAGGTCTTCGGGCTGGTGTTGACGTCAACCCATCCTGTCAGATCGCGACCGTTGAAGAGGCTTTTCCATTGCGGCGCCTTGCACGGTTGTTGCTCTGCAGGAGCGGGCTTCGGCGCGGCCGGGGACCTGCCGATCAGCGAGACAGACGCTCCGGCCAGCAACAGCAGGACCAACGTGACCTTAGCGATTAGTGGTGGGTTTTTCATTTGGAGTCTCCTGGCCGCTTTGGCGGCGTTTAGGCCTGAACGCTTTTCGCAGCATCGCCAGGCTCTTTGGGATCGCGGTTTTGGCGGGGTCTCGCCCTTCGTATTCCAACGAGACGTACCGGCTGCTACCAGCACAGAGTCGGCCTGACCCGCAACGGCGCCAATCTGAGC
>CAYMSH010000517.1:0-3395 GCA_964392945.1 uncultured Planctomycetaceae bacterium
AGTGTCACGCCAAAGAGGAAAAGGCGTGCGATCTGAGCGGTAAGAAGATATCGGAACTCGGCTGGAGCGAGTCGTACTGGTCCCTGGCGCCGTTTGCCTGGGCGATGGCCGACAACGGCGGCGGAGCCTGCAGGCGCCACTCAAAGCTCCTGCCCCGTGGCGACGGGTGGGTGATCAACAAACGCAGTTACTCGATTCCGGGCCAGCTCGGAGCGCGAGCGTCGAAGCTTTACGCGCTGCTGAAGAAGGGTCACTACAAGGTAAAACTGTCGAAAGAGGATATGCGGAAGATCACACTATGGCTCGACGCGAACTCAGTCTTCTACGGCGCCTACAGGAACCTCGAAGACCAAAGCGCCGGCAAGCTGGTAAAACCTGAACTAAACTGATCCGCCGCTAAACAATGTGAGGCGCATGAAAACGCCGACGCGTGATGCGTCGGCGTTTTTGTGAACTCTAAATCGATTCAATCGCCGCGGCTCAGGTCTTTGAGTTTCTCGCCTGGCGGCGGGTTTCGATGATCTCTTCTGCGATCTTCGCCGGCACGCGTGCGTAGCGGGCCATTTCCATTGTGAACGTCGCCATTCCCTTGCTCAGGCTGCGAATTACCGTCGCGTAGCCGAACATGTTGGCCAGCGGCACCTCGGCCCGGATTACCGTGTAGCTCTCGCGGGTCTCTGTGCTGAGGATCATTCCGCGGCGTGAGTTCAAATCGCCGACGAGCGAACCCTGGAAGTCGGCAGGGGTTTCAACTTCGACGGTCATCAGCGGCTCCTGCAGGCAGGGCTTGGACTTCTTGAACGCTTCTTTGAACGCCGCCTTACCTGCTGTGCGGAACGCCATCTCGCTGGAGTCCACGTTGTGGTACGATCCGTCGTCGAGCGTCATTTTGCAGCCGACGATCGGGTAACCGGCCAGCGGGCCTTCGGCCATCGCGGCCACGAAGCCCTTGGACACCGCCGGGATGTACTCGCGGGGAATGCGTCCGCCGGTGATGTTGTCTTCGAACTCGTAGGGATCCTCGGCGTCGTCGGGAAGCGGGATCAGCTTTCCGACTACGTGTGCAAACTGGCCCGATCCGCCGGTCTGCTTCTTGTGGCGGTAGTTGTACGACGCTTCGACAGTCGGCGCCTCGCGGTAGCTTACGTTCGGGGCTCCGACAGTTACGGCCGCTTTGAATTCGCGACGCATCCGCTGGATGTAAACGTCCAGGTGCAGTTCGCCCATTCCGGCGATAACGGTCTGGCCGGATTCCGGATCGGTCCGTACGCGGAACGTCGGGTCTTCCTTCATGAACCGGTTGAGGGCCTTGCCCATTCGGTCCTGATCGGCGCTGCTCTCCGGCGAAATCGCCAGCGAGATAACCGGTTCGGCCACGAAAATACTTTCCAGCGAGTAGTTGGCGCCCGCTCCGCAGATGCTGTCGCCCGAGGCGCAGTCTACGGCCACTAGCGCCACGATGTCGCCGGGTCCTGCGTCTTTCACGTCTTCGCGATCGTTGGCGTGCATTCGCACGATGCGACCGACTCGGAGCATGCCGTTGGTCCTGGCGTTGCGGTATCGCTTGCCTTTTTCCATGCGGCCCTGGTAGATGCGGGTGTAGCTGAGCTGGCCGAACGATTCGTCGACGATCTTGAACGCCATCGCAACCAGCGGGGCGTCGGGATCGCAACTAAGCGGCGTTTCGGCGCCTTCGTTGTCGTGATCGCGTGCGAACGAGGTGCGATCGACCGGGCTGGGCAGATACGCGCAGACCGCGTCGATGATCGGCTGGACGCCCTGATTCTTGAACGCCGAACCCATCATCATCGGGACAATGTCGCGGTTGATCGTAGCTTCGCGGATCGTTTCGCGGATCATCTCGACGCTGACTTCTTCGTCGCTCAGCAGGAATTCCATCATCTCGTCATTGAACATGCTCAGTTCGTCGAGCATTTCATCGCGGGCTTCTTTGGCGGCCTCTTCGTACTCGGCGGGTATCGGTCCGCGAACTACATCTTCGCCTCGCGAACCTTCGAACGTCACCGCTTCGTTGGTGACCAGATCGATCACGCCGACGAAGTTTTCGCCTTCGCCCATGTGCAATTGGATCGGGACTACGTTCAGTCCGAGTTTTTCGGCCAGGTCCTGGCGGACTCGCTGGGGATCGGCTCCGGTTCGGTCCATCTTGTTGATGAACGCGATTCTCGGTACGCGGTACCGCTTCATCTGGCGGTCTACGGTTACCGACTGGCTTTGCACGCCTCCGACGGCGCACAGGACCATGATCGCTCCGTCGAGCACTCGCAGGGAGCGTTCGACTTCGACTGTGAAGTCCACGTGTCCTGGGGTGTCGATGATATTGATTATATTCTTGCCCCAGTCAACCTGCGTGGCCGCCGAGGCGATAGTGATTCCGCGTTCGCGTTCGAGGTCCATGAAATCCATCGTGGCGCCGCTGTCGACTGTGGCTCCGTGGACTTCCTGGATGCGATGAATTCGTCCGGAATAGAAGAGTATTCGTTCGCTGAGCGTGGTCTTGCCCGAGTCGATATGAGCGGAGATTCCAATGTTTCTGATTCTACGTATGTTCTTCATTTTACTGTTTCCGACTGCCGCCTTTTGCGTCTGTTTTGCGTTCTTCTTTTAACGCCGTCTATGTCAGTTCGTACAGCACACCTGCACGTTACTCGCTGTGGTTAATCGGGTTGGATGCGTCCCCTCGAAGCTGTTTCTGCTACACAAGATTACGAAGAGTTCCACATCATAGTAGTGTATCGGCGAGATGTCAATAGTTTATGTAAAGTTTGTCCTTTTTCGCCGATCGGCCGATCCGCCAAAAAAAGAAAACGGGCGAGCCGGTTTTTCAACAGGCTCGCCCGCCGGTGTAATCCGAGGGGTTATTGTTATGGCTCAGGGCCTATTTTCTTCGTCGTCTGCGGAGGATCGCCAGGGCGCCGAGGGCCAGGAGGCTCATCGTCGCCGGTTCCGGCGTCTGGGACAGATCCGGAACTACCGGAGATGTGGTGTAGATGTCGCCGAAGGTCTCGCGCAGGATCACGAAGTCGTCCAGGTCCGCGTCGCCGTCATTGTCGAAGTCGGCGTCGAACGGATCGACCAGCAGCTCTTCGCTTGCGTCAAGCAGATCCTGGCCTGTCAGGCCGAAGACGAGCTGGAAGTTAGCCAAGTCGATCGCGTCCACGATATCGTCGGCGTTGGTGTCGCCGGGATTCTGGGTCTGTACTCCGAACACTGCATCCTTCAGCACCAGGGCCTCGATGCCCGGTCCTACGAACTCTACAACAACGCTGGTCCAGTCCCAGCCGGCCGGCTTGGGAATGTTAAGCGACGTAAGCAGCGTGTCATCGATGCCGCCGCGGCCCATCATGATGTAGATATCCTCTGTGCCGGCGGTT
>CAYMSH010000518.1:0-3369 GCA_964392945.1 uncultured Planctomycetaceae bacterium
GATGTCGGCCAGCGCTTCGGTCAGTCTCCTTAACTGCCAGCGAGTCAGCGATCGCCAGTACAGAGTGTAGTGAGCATCGGGCTTCCGCCCCAGCGCTTCGGTCAGGTGTTTTTCGGCTTCTGCATACTTCTCCGACTCGTAGGCCTTTTCCGCCGCGTCCTGGTGGCGTTTGTACGCCGCATCCCGCTGGTATTGTCTCATATGCCGCTCGTACCGCATGTTGTCGCTGTCGGTGTTCGGCATGTAGTAAGCCGTGGAATTCAACGTGAAATTGAAGATGGGTCTCAGATACCCGCCGCGCAGCAGGAAGATAATCGCGATCAGGAATATCCAGAAGCCCTTGGCTCCGAACGACGGTTTGAGGCCCGGGATCAAAACGGGCCAGATCTTCGATCCGTCAAGAGGGGGGATAGGCAGCAGGTTGAACGTCGCCATTATCCCGTTGATCAGGGCGATGAAAGTCAGCGTTTCATGCGCCCCGGCCAGGTACGGCTGGGCGGCGTCACCGAAACTCATGTCGTGCCGGGTTATCTGAGCCAACGCCAGGCAGACCAGCACGATGAAGACGTTGGCCAGCGGTCCGGCCAGGCTCGTTATCAGGTAGTCCCGCTTGGGGTGCTTGAAGTTATAAAGGTTGACCATCACCGGCTTGCCCCAGCCCATCGGCAGCAGCAGGATCGCAAGCGTGCCGGTGATCGACAGGTGCCTGAACGGATTGAGGCTGACGCGGCCCTGGCGGCGAGCGAAATTGTCGCCAAGCAGGCTGGCGGACCATGCGTGAGCGAATTCGTGCAGTGAAAGGCCTATGATCAGCCCTGGTAGAAGGCGAACCGCGACGTCGAGTTTCATCATTACACGGTCCCCCCGGCCAGAAGTACTTTTCTCCTGGCATATTCGGCCAGTGAACCGTTGCACTCGATCAGTTGGGCCATGTACTCATCAGCATCAGGCTGAAGCCCCATAGCGTGGGCCGTGAGGTAGTGGAAGTAATACCACTGCTCGCGCGGCAGCTTGGCGGCCTCATCGTCGTGCTGCAGGGCCCTGGACTCGTTTCCTTCGCGTCGGGCTATCCCAGCGGCGGCAATGCTGGCCGCCGGCGCCGGTCCGACAGCGAGCATAAGAT
This sequence comes from uncultured Planctomycetaceae bacterium, assembly GCA_964392945.1. Lineage (GTDB taxonomy): Bacteria > Planctomycetota > Phycisphaerae > SM23-33 > SM23-33 > BS750m-G57. The sequence goes on from CAYMSH010000518.1 coordinate 1,124, forward strand.
TCGATCTACGCTTGACCTGGTCGAATCGCATAGAGAGCATATCGTCCCAGAGCAGTTCGCTGTGTATCATCACGCTGACTGTCGGCGACACGTCGTTTTGTTTCTCCAGGCGCCGCGCGCACGCCGTAGCCGAACCGATCGGTTCGAACCGTTGTGCGATCGAGTATTCCAGCATCTCGATCAGCCCGATATGGTCCTTGTCGAAATCTTCGCACACCGCCAGCATCTCGCGTGCGGTCTGCTCGTCGCCTTCCATCGCGGCCAGGAAACCGGCGTATGCGGCGATCTCCACGCGCGGATTGGTCTCCATCCACTTCCGTGCGGATGCAATAACCTGGCCCGCCGGTGCGTACTTCATCATGGCGGTCATAGCGGCAAAACCGGTATGACCGTCGGCGGATATCAACCACGCCGCCTTGAACAGCGTTGCAGACAGCGGTGTCTGGAACATCCCGGCCAGCTGACCGCCCCAGTAAAACGGAAGCGACAGCAGCTTTCTAATGAATAGTACAAGGAACATTGGTGGGCGACAGTCTATGGAAACCGACCCGTCGAAACCAGAGAATTGTCGGTTCGGCCAATCGCGGCCGGAAGATAGGTTTTCGGTTTCGACGGCTCTTGACGTATAATATTTGACTCGAATTCGTTCAATCGCAACCGGAGTAAGGAACTAACGGTATGAATATTAAGTACTTCTCGACGTATAAATCCATCGCGGCGACTCTGCTTGTTTCGCTGATTGTCGGCCTGCTCGCCGCGGCTCCGGCGTCTGCGGCCAGGGCGCCAAATGCAAAGAAACTGGTGAAGCTCGGCCCGTGGTACACCAGCGTTGAAGTCAAATGCAGCCTGGCCAAGGCTGAATTCGCCGAGAGGAACGTCGACCTGAAAGCCAAGACCGCCGGAGGAAAAGCCCTCTGGAATACGATCCCGCAACTGAAAGACGGCGCATATCTAAAGCTGAAGATGTCAGGCGACTCTTCAAAGTACTTCTACCGCACGATCACCGCAAAGACCGCCATTACGGTTACCGGCGGTTTCGGCAGCGATGACGGTTGCGCTGCATGGTTGAACGGCAAGCAGATTCTTCTGGTCAACAAGGTCTTCGGAGCCGATTCAAAGACCGCGAAGCTCGCACTCAAGAAGGGCGAGAACAAATTGCTGATCAAAGTCCATAACCGCGGCGGCGGTTCCGGCGTCTACTTCCGAGTCCATGAAATCACCAAGCCCAGCCGCCCCAAACGTTCATCGCGCAGGCGTGCTCCCCAGCACAGCGGACCGGACATCACCGTCGAATCGCTTGAAAGGGCGATCGTCGATCTGTCGAAGACCTATCCCACAAAATACTCCAAGGGTCCGGCGTTCATGGCTCGCCTTACAAAACTCAAGGAAACTCCCGACGCCGAGAAGCTCAAGGCGCTTGCTTACGAAGCGCTGCTGGCCAATCCGATTCTCGACTTCGACAAGCTCCTGATTATCAAACGCGACTCGCAGAACAAGTTCCTGGTCAACAACTGGCTAAGCAACACCGCACTGAAGAAGACCGGGCACACCAACGAGATCGCAATTCTTTCGCCGATCAGCCCTGACGGCAAAATCACCACGGTATACAAGCCCGAGAAAAGCGAGTACGTAGGCGATGTGGATCTGCATTTCGACGGCAAGAGAATGCTCTTCTCGATGCCGAAAGACGGAAAAGACTGGCAGATATTCGAAATCGGCGTTGACGGCAAGAACCTCAAGCAGGTGACCCCCTCGGACCACAAGGACGTCAGCAGCTACGATCCGTGCTACCTGCCGGATGGAAACGTGATGTACACCTCGACCGCCAACATGCAGGGCGTTCCCTGCATCGGCGGCGGGTCGCACGTGGCCAACATGTCGCTGTACAACCCGACGACCAAGAAAACGCGAATGCTCGCTTTCGAGCAGGACCACAACTGGTGCCCGACGATCATGCCCAACGGGCGGATCATGTACCTCCGCTGGGAATACCCCGACACCGCACACTACTTCACCCGCATCATGATGACGATGAACCCCGACGGAACGAACCAGTTGAGCTACTACGGCAGCAATTCGTACTGGCCCAACTCGCTGTTCTTCGCGCGTCCCATCCCGGGCAGTTCGTCGAAGTTCGTCGGAATCGTCGGCGGCCATCACGGCCTGCCGCGCATGGGCGAGATGATTATCTTCGACACCGCCAAGGGCACCCACGAGGCCGACGGCGTGGTCCAGCGCATATCCAA
>CAYMSH010000519.1:0-3346 GCA_964392945.1 uncultured Planctomycetaceae bacterium
GTTTTTAGAACTGTTGTTCTTGCGACTATGCTCGATTCGGTCCTCCGTTGGACAAACTCAGGATCTGCGACGACGCAGCATCGCCAACAGATATCTTTTGGCGCCCGTTCAGGTGTTCAATGATTGCGACAACGTCATTGTCAAAGACAGTGTTTTCAAGAGCACGATCAAGCCCGCTAGGGGAGCCTGGATTGACACAGAGGACAATACCATCGGCGTGGAGCACAGCCGCGTTGTTGTCGCCGTTGCCGTTAATTGTCCGTGTTTTCCGTGCCTCCTGCCTACGGCAGGCAGGTCCGTGGTTAAAGAAAGTCGTGGCCGTGGTCGTAGCCGTGGCCGTTTCAATTATGAGTTTTTCGTGGTAAGAAGCCCTCGCAGTTGTCGTCACTGTCGCACTCAAGCAGGTTTTAGATGCGTTTGCCCTGGATGCAGACTTCGGCGGTCTATACGCCCGCACGGTCTTCTGATACAATAGGGGGATGTCATTATTGGAGGTGAACTTACCCGATGTGCTGGCGACGGTGAGCGATGAAGAGTCGGCCTTCCTGCGCCAAGCGGATCGGCGGGTCGGCGAGTATCTCGACGTTCGCAGCAACCGGAACATACATGGGTTCGTGCCGAGCGATTTTGTGCTCGTACACTCAGCGCTGCGCACGATCGTCGACCGCGCCCTCGCCCCGGGCGACACGTTCTGCGAGTGGGGCAGCGGATTCGGAGTAGCCGCCTCGCTGGCGGCGATGCTCGGGTTCGACGCCTGGGGAATTGAGATCGATCGCGATCTGGTGGCCGCGTCGGAGGAACTGGCCGACGAGTTCGATCTGCCGACGAACTTCGTGTGCGGCAACTTCATCCCCCCCGGCGGCGACGACTGCGCCGACGATGTGGGCGAACTGGCGTGGCTGGCCATGGGCGGCGGCGACGCCTATGAGGAGATGGGGCTGGATGCGGAGGATTTCGACGTTATTTTCGCGTACCCCTGGCCGGGCGAGGAGCAGGTGATCGCCGACATGTTCGATCGCCACGCGGCCGTCGGCGCCGTGCTGCTTACGTACCATGGTTTGGAAGGCGTGCGGCTGCGGCGGAAGGTTCTTGATGGGCCGCGCACACAAGACTGACGGCGCCGAGGCAGGCACGAGTCGACGATGCAGAGCGATCTGGAGGCTGTGGAGAGTCCTTGAAGGTGAGCGTTCTAGCTCTTTGGGCTTGTGGCGTTCAGGTGTACCTTGCTTGAATCTCCGTCCTGGCGGATATTGAAACGGTTGATTCGCGGCGCGGTTTTCAATCGCGGTTTTACCACAGGCTCGGGTTTGGCCCAACGCGTCTTGGCTGTGGGGTCCGGCATTTGGCGGATCTCTTCTTCGCCGAGATACGGGCCGTTGGCGTCGACCCATCCGATCAGGCGACGGAGGCTGTTTGCGTCCATCTTGGCCTTGATGTGTTTGGCGTCCATGGCCCTGTCGATCAGCAAACTCGCCGACGACATGTGCGTCATCGGTTTGAGAGTCGCCAGTGCGGCAGGGGTCCTTTCGCGATAGCCTTCGACAATCAACACGCCGGAGAAGGAGGCGGGCAAACCGTGCTTATTGTGCAATTTCTTGCTTACCGGGCTATACCAGTTATTCCCGCCGCCGACAAGGGTCAGGTAGGGTTCTTTGAACTGCGGCGGGAGTTTGGGATAGACCGGGTCCCGCAGATTGGACTGCCTTAGGGTCAGGTCCAGTTTCTTGCGGGCCTTTCCGTCGCCCTGGTGGCACTTGCCGCAGTACTGGTCGAGCACCGGCTGGACGAAACGTTCGTAACCAATGCTGACCCCGGCGCCCCAGGGAGGAGGCGTCAGGGCCTTGGCGCCGCGGCGCATGGCCAGGCCGACATTACCGGGCGCCGCCTTGGCGGGAGTGGAGCTTCGTCCTTCATGACAACCGACACACCCACGGACCTCTCCGGGCATCACTCCGGTAAAGGAACGCATGGTTTGCAAGCAGCGATACTCCTTGTCCAGGAGTTGAAAATGGAGAGATACTCCCGGCGGGGCCTTGAAGCAGACCGAACCGTCTGACTCGACCGGCGTTGTTCCGAGGATGCGTTTTACACCGTCGGCCTGGGTCACGGAGATCGACGGCCCGGAGTGCTGGTAAGTCTTCTTCCAGGGCGTATATGTTTTCGGATCGATCTGGAGCACGCGAAGGTGCTTGACTTTGTCTTTGGGGAGCAGCGGGGCGCCTTCAAATACGTTTGCACTGTAAAGGACGCCTTGCTTCAGCGGCGGTTGGTTCGGTCCGATTTTAGGCCATTGGACCTGATCGGGAATTAGCGGAGGCTTCTTGCGCAGTTTGAGCGGCATGGCGTGCCAGACGTTATGCCGGCCGCTGTAGATCAGTTCGCGGTTGCCGGACAGGTCCATCAGGTACAGGCTGAATCTTCGCGTCTTGGGGTGCATGATCGAGACCAGGAAATCTTCTTTGCTGATCGGATACGGGGTCTTGTATGCACCGTACTTTGCCGGACGATAGTCTTTTGTCTCGGCTATTTCCTTCGGCCCGTCACCGACTTCCGGCCAGCGTATTTCCTGGGTAATTTTGGTCAGGCCATTCGGATAGTTCATCCCCTGCGACGGGTCGACAATACCGATCGAACCCTGGAACCACATATGATGTCCCACACCGGTGAACATAACTCTCTTGGTTCCGGGAATGGGTCGCGGTTCGGCCAGTATGTCCGGCCAGACGCTTTGGTTGCCCCAAAACGCCGCCACGCCGGTCCCGTCGGGGTTCATTGTCCAGAGCGACTGTAGGCGCTTCTGTTCCTTGTCGGTATATTCCCATCGCGTGTATATGATCCGCCCGTCAGGCAGCAGCACCGGCAGGTAGTCCGGTTCGCTGTTCCTGGAGATCACGTAGATGTTCTTCCCGTTGGCGTCGCAGCGGGCCAGCACCGGCGAATGGTGTGTCGGGCCGCATCGCACATAAGTGTTGGCCCGCGTCGTGTTGAACATCAGCTTTCCGTTAGGGAGATAGATCGGGTCCAGATCATCGTAATCCCCAAACGTAAGCTGCTTGAAGCCCGTGGCGTCTGTATTGACTTCGTACAGATGAAACGATCTCTCGTCGAAAGGCATCAGGCAGAAGACCACCTTCTTGGCGTTGAAGGACAGATCCGGCCGCCAGAGGAAGCCAGCCTTTTTGTCCGGGACCAATGATCGCACGGGACTGTCCGGATGAAGGCGATCCAGAATCAGTAATCTTCCTTGGCCGCTAGCTCGATAGCCGTGACGATGTGCTGATTCGTGCCGGGCGTTCGGATAAGGGTTGTCGACCAGTAGAATCTGCGAGAAGTCGACGGCCGGGTT
>CAYMSH010000520.1:0-3325 GCA_964392945.1 uncultured Planctomycetaceae bacterium
GAATGAGGACAAGGCCGTGGTTGCGTTCTATGATGTCCTTCCAGAAATCGTTTGTGAATCCGATATCCTCGACCGGAGGGATGTCAAGCGACAGTGCGCGGATCGCCCCGGCCAGGCCGTCGTTCTCCATGAAGATGTTGTTGCGGAACTGCAACTGGCCGATTCTGTAGGAGGAGTCCACGCTGCGTTCGGAGCGGAGCTTTCGCATATTCTCTTCGCTCAGGAGCGGGTGGAGAAGCTGCTGGGCCATCTGGTTTGTCACCGCCGGGCCGTTGAGGTGCAGCAGATTCCCGTCGATGCGATAGGCCGGCGGCGAGCCGACTTTGATATGCAGATCGGAAACACGCATCGCCCCTTGTTTTACGAAGTACTCCAGCATATCGAGAATACTGAGGCTGACTTGATCTGAAGTCGGATAGACCTTTGCTGAGGCCAGGTGTTCTTCTGTCATGCCTGTCTCCAGTTGCGGCGGCTGATGGGAAATCCGATTCCGCGCCAGTGTGCGTGGGGCTTTCCTTGGACTTCGGTCACGATCATTGGACAGGACAAGCCGGAGCGTCGGCGTTTTGCGTCAGCCCTGTTCAGTGAAGCCCGGAGACCGTCCCCGAGCCGAATAGAAACAATATGACGCCCGATCCCGGCTCAGTCAAGGACCAGGACGCCCCAACGTCGCTAGTCAGACGACGATTTGCCTGTTGAAAAAAGAGTGAGTTACAGGCTCCGCCTCGGCCGGTTCGTTGCTGAAGTGGCGCCCAGATCTGTCCGATGGCGATCATAGGTTGCTGTCCGCTCGGTTGTTGTGCGCATGGCGGGGCGGCGAGGAAAGGAGCAGGAGATGGTTGGTTTACACACGAGGAATCCCGCCGGACGGATCTCGGCGGTGTTGGCGGCGATCGTCTTGCTGACTGCCGCCTCGGCGGCGGGGGCTGAGAAGATCGCCCTGACAAAAACCTTCAACAGCAGTCGACTCGGTTTCTCGCTGCGCTACCCGGGCAACTGGGAGTGCAAACCGGCTAAAGACGGCTCGAGCGTTCGGCTCAGCGGTAAGAAGGATACGGATGCGTACTTGATCCACCTGGGCGTGCACTCCATGGCGACAAAGGCCGCCGGGGGCCAGCACGCCGACGCCGAAGCCCTGCTGGCAAGGCTGCGGGCCAAACTGGAGAAACAGTATCCCAAAGCCCGATTCGCCGAGCTGCGCAAGAGCGACTACGCCGCCGGGGCGGTCAAGACGAAGGCCTATCTGCTCCAGGCTCAGTACGATCGGACCGAGGGCCAGCACCAGATCCCGATGAAGGTGATGTTCTTCTGCGTTTCGCCGCTCGATGGGCGTCGGATCTCCACGCTGGTCTACACCGCGCCCAGCGATTATCGCGGCGCCAAGGTGTACGACGTGAACCTGCCGGCCGTTTCGGCTGTGGTGAACTCCTTTAGGCCCACTGCCGTAGGAGGCGCCGCAGCCGGGCCGCCTGTCGCGACCAAGAGACCTGCGAGCAAGTCTGTCCGCGTGTTTGTGGTCGGCGGCGACGGTAAGCCGCTGGCCGGCAGCGGGGCGGTGATGCTGCGAGGCGGCGGATCGTTTGTTGAGATTGGCCGGGACGGCGAGGTTACGTTCGATAACCTCCCGGCCGGGATTTACGAAGTGATGATTCTGTGGACCGGATATGCGACCTCGACTACGAAACTGGAGGTTCGCCCGGGCGTCAAATCGCTGATACGCATGCCCGCGGCGGCGAAGGAGGATGGACGATGAACAGTTTGCGTAGAGTGGTGATTCTAAGCGGCGTATTGACCGTTGGGGCGATAGTCGCCTCCGCTCCGGCGGCGGACCGATTTGATGCGGGGCTCAAAGCGGCGCTGGATCGCGTGGACCACGACAAGCAACTGTCCGACGCCCAGCGCGCCAAGGCCCGGCTGGACCTGGTGAATAACTTCCTGGGCACGGCCGAGTTGGCCGCCAAGAGCCTCGACGACCTGCAGGCCTACACGCAGATCGTTCGGGAGACCGGGCTGTGCTTCAACTACGATCTCAAGCGGGTCGAGCAGTTCGCCGAGCGGATCGAAGCGTTGACGTCGATGCCCTCCTTCCAGGCCGCCCGCAAGGCCGGCGAGTTGACCGGCAAGGCAATCGGGTACGCCGACAAGATCAACACGATCCGCAGTCAGGCCGCCCAGGCGGCGAAGATTCTGCGCGAGTCCAAAGACCTGCCTTCCGGAGCCCGCAGGACTCTGGCGGCTCTTTCGGCGCTAGGTTCGGCGCTTCAGCACGCCGGCGACGTGCCCGGTTTGGGCGCGTGCCTCGACGCGTACGGCCAGGTGACCGAGAAGTTCGTAGGCGTGGTGCAGAAGACCAACAAACGCATCATATACAACCTCCAGGGCGGGGCGCTGATGGGCAAGGACCTGCCCGAACTGGCCGGCTTGCCGAAGAACAACAGCACCAGCGGCTACCAGCGGACCGAACTGTGGTTAATGGGCGTGCCGGTGATCAAAGGCGTGCAGGATCAGGGGGCCGATGAGTGGTTCCTGCGCGGCGATTCGGGGTTGTGGGCGCCGATCAGCGCCGCCGAGCACGAGCGGATCAAGGCGATCACCGCCCAGTGGATGATGGTCAACAAGAAGAAACTGCCCAAGCCCAACCAGATTCTCAAGCTGCTCAACGATCCCAAGGCCTGCAAGGAACTGGCCTCCAGTGCGCGCGATGATGCCGCATGGACGCTGCTCAAGGAGCGGGTCCGCAAGGTGATGGTCGATCCGGACAAGCCGCTCAAGCAGGCGTTAAGCGAGTTCAATGGGGCCCAGGATAAGCTCAAGGCGTGGTCCGGCGACCTGAACGTGCCGATGGACCGCGGCAGCATAGACATCGTGACCCGCCTGTACATCCAGGACCCAAAGTGGGCCGAGAAGTGGTTCCGGGCGAAGGTCTATGGCCTGTACCCCGATATCAAGGCGGCGATCGAAAGCAAAGGCGTCGATCCGTCGACGGTGTCGATCGAGCAGTTACAGACGGTTTCGAAAGGGTACATGAAGTACGTCGCCGAGGTTGCGGCGGGCAAACGCAAACCGATCGATTTCGCCGCCAAGACCCCGCCCAAGGGCGACAAGCCCGTTTCTCGCCCTCCGCCCAAGCCGGGCCCCAGAGAGCGTGACAAGCAGCCTACGCGCGTAACGCCGCCGCCGAAAGCTCCGGGCGGCGAAACGGTCAGCAGGCGACAGATCACAGCCTGGCGAGATACGCAGATTCGCGTACTCCGGGCGCGAATGAACAACGATCCGCTGCGCGCCGAGAACAAACGCCTGGCGCTCCAGGGGGCCGGCAAGGACA
>CAYMSH010000521.1:0-3324 GCA_964392945.1 uncultured Planctomycetaceae bacterium
CTCTGCAGCGGTTCCGACCGGCGGCGCTTATACTCGGATGCACGCACTACCCGTTGCTGTCCAGTGCGATTGCGAAATTGATGGGGCCCCAGACCGAGTTGATTTCATCGGCTCGCGCCGCGGCCGATCGGGCCAAAGAGTTCCTCGTCAGCGAGCAGGCCGCATGCGCCGACGACGACGGCGGAACGCTGAAATGCTTCACCACGGGTAATCCGGAACGATTCGCCCAGTTGGGCCGGCGTTTCCTGGGCCGTGAGTTGCAGGACGTAGTATTCGTCGGGACCGACGAACTGGAGACCCGCCAAACGCGCCGGTCTTCGGATGATGCGAATGTGAGTTAACCACTGTTGATCGAGGCCGAACGTTGATGAAAATGCTGGCGAAAACCTGTTTGTTAAGTACGATCATGCTGTTGGCGTGCGGCTGCGGCGGTAAGTTCGAAGATGCGATGTTCAGCACCGGGAAATTCTTCGGAGCCTTCAAGGACCCGCATCCCAAGGAGCTTACAAGGTACGCCTTCGACGACACCGTCGATCCGGATTTGCGACGCAAAGCGATAATCTCGCTGTCCTCACACGAGTGGGGCCTTACCGAAACTTACCTCGACGGATACGATGTAATACTCCGGGCCGAAATGCGAAAGCCCAGGGACCGCAGGGATACCGCCTTGATGTCGGCCACGATCGGGGCACTCGGCAAAGGGAAGAACCCCAAGTATGTCACGATTCTGGCGTTGGCGCTGAAGTTGGCTTCTTCGCAGCAGGTTCGTTGGGACGCTGCTGTGGCGCTGAATAGCGTCGTAGACGAAAAGGCCATCGACCAGCTCTGTCACAGTTCGGATCCCAGCAACGAAGAATCGACTGACGTGCGCGTAGCATGCTGCCAGGCGCTGCGGCATTACCAGCGACAGGACGTGATCGACACGCTGATAAGCCGCCTGCCGACGGAAGAGGAGTTTTCCGTGCGTTACCGGGCTCACCAGACGCTGATCTCGCTGTGCGGCCGGGATTTTGGCCCCGAATACACTGACTGGGTCGGCACGAAGCTGGAGAATCTCGAGGCGATTGAGGTCGAGAAGAAAAAGTCAATGTGGAATCCGATGAACTGGTTTTAGGTGATTTATCTTGGTCGACGACGCAGACACACGCGCCGCTAATCCCGCGATCCTCAAGTTCCGAAACAACGCCAGGGGATTCTGGACGGCGTATCGATGGGTGCTGGTCCTTTTTGTCGTGTCGCTGTTTTGCGATGCGGCCAGCACGATTCATTTCATGCTCAAACTGGGACCTGAACCGGAAATTCACCCGATGGTGCGCATTGCGGCGATTATCGCAGGCCCCGTAGCCGGTCCGCTGCTCGGGGCGCTGGCCAAGGTAGTCGCCGGGGTCATAGTGGCGATCTACTGTCGGCGCTGGGCGGCGTACATCCTGATACTCACGTCGCTGATTTCCCTCTGGGCCGCGTGGTATAATGTATGGGGAGTCGAGATGTACAGACCGATATTCATGCGGTACTTGCCCTGATCTCAAGGCGTCGGAGCCTGCGATGAAAGCAATTGTTTTTGACAACGACAGCGGCGTGAGCCTTCGAACCGACTATCCGCGACCGGTCCCCGGGCCCGGCGAAGCTCTTGTCGAAATCAGAACCGTAGGGGTCTGCAAGACCGACCTGGAGATAATCAAGGGCTACATGGGATTCTCCGGCGTGATCGGACACGAGTTCGTCGGATCCGTGATCGACGGTCCGGACCAGTGGATGTCAAAACGCGTCGTAGCGGAGATCAACTGCGGCTGCGGGACGTGCGAGTTTTGCCGCGATGGGCTGGCGAATCACTGCCCGCATCGTTCGGTGCTTGGAATCCTGGGACGCGACGGCGTGATGGCCCAACTGGCGACAGTTCCCGTGGCGAATCTGCATCTCGTGCCGGACGACTTGAGCGATGATCGCGCGGTGTTTGTCGAGCCGCTGGCCGCGGCGATGCGGATCGCACAGCAGATCGACCTGTCGTCAGCTCGCGTTGTCGTCCTCGGCGACGGTCGCCTCGGCCAGCTCTCGGCGCGGGCCGTCAAGGAACCGGCCAGGAGCGTGCTGCTTGTCGGAAAGCACCCGCACAAACTCAAACTCACCAGCGATGCGGGGCTGGATGCCGTGAGTCTCGATGAGTTTTCCCCGGATCGGTCGGCCGACGTCGTCATCGACGCAACAGGCGGGCCCGAGGGGCTCGAACTGGCGATGCGAACCGTCAGACCGATGGGCTCTGTGGCGCTGAAGAGCACGTTTGCATCCGGCGAGCCGATGAATCTGGCGCCTGTTGTCATAGACGAAGTAACGATAGTCGGCTCGCGCTGCGGCCCGTTTGACGATGCGATAAAAGCACTCGCTTCCGGGCGAATCGAAGTAACTGATTTGATCTCGCGCCGCTTCGATCTGGACCACGGACTCGAAGCACTCGACGCCGCCGCCGACGGGCGAAACATAAAAGTACTGATCGACGTGCAGCAGGGAGCCGCTCTGTGAAGACCAATGAAAACGATAACGCCGGATTCTATTTCGATCGAACCAGCGACGGGGCCACGATAGGGCGGTTCGGAGCCCTCGATTCGCTCGGACTGCTCCACGGCGTGACTACCCTGCAGGGGTTTGACACCGCACTTGCCGCCGCGGACCCGGCGTCGGCCGCGATGAGTTTCGCCGAAACTCTGGGACTCAGCGACGCGGCCTGGCTCGAGCAGGTCCACGGCATCGACAACATTATCGTTGACTCACCTGGCGCCGCCGGGAGTGCTGACGGGCTGATCAGCCGGACGCCTGATCTGGCGCTGGTCGGCCGAAGCGCCGATTGCCCGCTCGTGTTAGTCGCCGATACAGGCGGCGGGGCGATCGGAATGTTCCACGCCGGGTGGCGAGGCGTAACCGGCGGTATCGCCAAGGCGTTCGTGCGAAAGCTCGTGGGACGCTTTGATTCCGATCCGGCCAGGCTGGCCGCGTGCATATGTCCCTCAGTGGGGCTCTGCTGCTACGAGGTCGGAAAAGACGTGCAGGACGCCGCGATGGCGTATTTGGGCCCGCGAGCAGTGAAATTCTTCGAATACCGCAAGGGGAAACTGCACTTCGACATGCAGGCGTGCCTTTGCGATCAACTGCTGCGCGTCGGACTGGTCAAACGCAACGTGCACCAGGCCGAAGTCTGCACGATATGCCACGATGATCTGTTTTGCAGCTATCGCCGCGACGGCGCCGTGGCCGGGCGATTCCAGGCCGCAATCGCCCGCGGCTCCTGATCGGACCGATCAACTCTCAGCCAGCACGCTCGGCGGGATCGGG
>CAYMSH010000522.1:0-3320 GCA_964392945.1 uncultured Planctomycetaceae bacterium
TCCGTGATGGTGATGACGGCAATGACGGCGTCTGTGCTTCTTGGTCGCCTTGAACAGCTTGCGGTAGTACTTGGCGACATCCTTGTTGGACTTGCCGGCCAGGTCGCCGTATATCTCCGGCAGTTCGGACGCCAGCCAATCGCCCAGAAGTTTGGAATTCCTGCCGCCGTTGAGCGATTCGATCAGTTTCCTGCCCTTTCTGCCGGCCCAGAATCCGATAGTCGCGGTCTGGCCGAGGACGATCTGGTCCGCTCCGGCGTCGGAGCGAGTCTCGGCGAAGTTGTAGTTCTCGCCTTCGACATAGGCGCCAAGCTCTATTTCCGCGATCGTGTCGTTGGCTGTCAGAACCCCGCCGGCGGTTCCGATCGAGTCGATGCCGTCGTCATAGCCCATCGGCTGGGTCTCGGTGATCGTGTACGTACCCGGTCGCAGCGCGTCGAAGTAGTACGCTCCGTCTGAGTCGGTAGTCTCGACGCGGTTGATCGTCGCTCCGGTGTCGTCGGTTCCCGTAAGCGTCACAGTCGCTCCGCTGACGGCGTATTCGTCCTGATCGACCTGTCCGTCGCCGTTGGCGTCTTCGAACACGAAGCCCGAAAGACCGGTCTGCATTTCGACGGGCACTACGCCGGCCCGCGTTCCGTCTTCGCCTACGAAGCCGACCAGTCGGACCGCGCCGAACTGGTTGCCGAGGACCAGCGGATACCAGGACGACGTGGTGAACTTCGCCGTTGCGATCACTTCTCCGTCCGTATCGAAGATCGTTATGTATATATCGCTCTTCAGCTTGGTCTTCCCGGCCGCCAGGGCCTCGACTGCAAACGTCTCGTCAAGATTGACTTCGCCGTCGAAGTAGATCTCTGCTCTGGGATCGTCCGGGTTGGATTTGCTTGAGGCGACTATCCAGACTGTCGCGGCGTCCTGGGCGTCGCCGGTGACCTGGACCTTGCAGTGACCCTGCTCGTGGTCGACTATATTGTCGCCGGTGTACTCCAGTATCAGGGATTCGGGTTTCTCGCACGGATCGGTGATGTCGATCGCCGGCAGCACGCCGTCGTAATGCGCCGAGTCGCTGTCGGAAAGCACGATCGGCTCGCCGCCGACGCTTCCTCCGGCGTCTATTCCGACGGCCGCGAAATCGAGCTGCTCGAACTGGATATCGCTGGGTCCCCCCGCAGCCGCATCGCCGCCGAACGCCATTGTCGCCCCGCCGTAGACCGCTCCGGTCAGGCGCAGGTCCGTTCCGAAGAACATATCTCCAGCAGGCGAGTAGAATGTTCCGGCCATTGTCGCGCGATCGCCGACGAACAGATTGCTGTCGACCTCAATGTAAACATCGTCGGCGCCTCCGTCGGTCAACTGCATGATGAAATCGTGTCCGATGGACATTCCGGTATTATCAGCATCTCCGACCTGAATCGTGATAGGTCCGTCGGTGAGAATCAGAGACAGCGTGGCGCCGTGCCCGAAATCAAGCGACTCAAAAGTGTGGTGTCCGGATTCCAGAACGAGTACCGTCGGGTCCTCAGGCACAACGCCGATGGAAGTGGGGCCATGTGCGAAATCGACTACAGGGTCGAAATCATCAAGCGGCGCTAGGTCCAGTCCTGTAAATGGAGCCGGATCGGCGAATGTGTTGATAACGCCGGTGTACGTGATCGGCATGAAAAATTCGTCGAGCATCTCCACGGTGTCGGTGTCTCCGCCGGTGAAGATCTCTCCGTTGATCTCGACTCCGGCCCCGAACACTGTGGCGTAATCGGCTCCTATGCGGATGTCGCCGTTGATCACCGTGTCGGTGTAAAGAAAAGTCCCGCCGTTGAACACGATGGCGTCGGACCCCGCGGTTCCTATGCTCGATCCGCCCAGTTCGCCGAAGACCCCGGCTCCGCGAACGCCCAGCGGAGCTTCAAAGGTCATATTGGCGAATACGTCGCCGGCGTTGGAGCCGAGCAGTCCGTCGGCGACGCTGAAGTTATCGCCGATCGTGATCATATCCTGGGCCAGCACAGCGTAGTTGGCGAATTCCGCCGGTTCGCCGGTGACGGGTCCTTCGATCGTTACAGAAGCAGTCGCCGTGTTGCCGTAAAGCCCTTCGTATTCGACAAAGCTTGACGCCGTAAACAGCCACTGCTCCCCAATGTCCAGCAGACCGTCACCGCTGGTGTCGCCGACGTTGAAGTCGCCGTCCAGGACCGGCGCCGGGCTGAAGTCGTCGGCGAGGTTGCCAGGCGTGCCGTTGTCGTCGATTACGCTCACGTCGCTCAGCGGCTCCTGGTCGATGTTCGTCACGACGTATGTCCAGACAACCGTGCTGCCGACATCGGCGCTGATCGCGTCGGCCGGCGTGTCGGCGTCTTCGCCAATCGGCGACTCTTCGACAATGTCGTCGAGATCCTTGCCGATCCCGTTGGTCCCGAAGAACGCGTTGATCTCGACCCCGCCGACCGTGTCGCCAAGGTGAATCGGAGCCGAGCAGGATGTGTGGTACTGCACCGTCTGCAGGAGATCGCCGTCTGTGGTCATGATGAAGATATACGTATTGGACTTGAACCTGTCGTAGCACGCCGCATTGTCCACATCCAGCACGAACTCTTCGCCGAGTGCGATGTCCTCGCCGCTGAAGAAGGTGTTGCCCGACGAAACGCACGCCAGGTTCGATGAACTGGAGGCGATAATGTCGACAAGCGGCGTCCCGGGCGTGAAGCCGGGAGCGTCGGTGACGTTGTATTTGCCCAGCGGCTGCATGGTGTCAGTCGCATCGGCTCCGCCGCCGGTGTATTTCATCGTCAGTTCGACCGGCTTGCCGTAGGCGTAGTCGTTGCACATGATGTCCCCGGCGTCGGGGGTCACGGCCGGCTCGACGTACACGAACTTCTCGATATCGATCCCGCTTTCAACGCTGCCCGACAGCAGCAGGCGGGGTTCGAGCGTTTCCATTAATGCTATCGGAGCCGAGTTTGAGCGTGGGTTAACGGCCGATGGGTGATTGGCGTTGGCGGACATAAGAACTCCTTTTCTTTCGTTGAACTCTGCATACTCCGAATGACGATCCGGCCAGACCGCTTCCGTGGGCCTGTCGCCGAGCTGCTCTGCCCGCCATTCCTGCAAGCAGGATTCATTCCGGCGGCCATGTTGCCTTGAGCAACTCAGGTACCTACAGTTTCGGCACAGACATCCGCACCGCTTGAGCGTTTTGCTCGTGTTTTTGAGGGATCGCGGCACATAACCATGAATTGCGATCGGCCCGGGCCATTAACGTTTGGCTGGTGCTTCCTTAATCCGTGAATGATAACTTGTCCTTAATCCGTTTCCATGATAGA
>CAYMSH010000523.1:0-3319 GCA_964392945.1 uncultured Planctomycetaceae bacterium
TAGTCAGCATCCCGGACTTCGCCCGCGGACCTGACCAGGCGATTAACATTCCGGCGACTTCAAACGGCCTGCCGATCCGTATTGACAACGCCGACGGACTACTCACGGTCGAACTCGTGATGGCGTATGATCCGATGCTCCTGGATATAACAGGGGTCTCACTGGCTACCGACATGCCGAACGATTGGAGCATCACCAAACTCACCATCGATTCGGGGCAGGTGGAGGTGGAGCTCGGGGGAGCGATACCTCTCGGTTCTGGTGGACGCGATCTGCTTGTCTTGGACGCTTCGGTCCTTCACGACGCGCCTTACGGATCGTCCGGCGTGCTGCGGTTTGAGTCTCTGAGGATCAACGCCGGAGGCATTGGCGTCGTCGCCGACGAGGCAGTCTACAGCACATCCTACGTTGGCGACGCTACGGGCGATCATACTTACAGCTCGACCGATGCTATGCTCATCTCGCGAGTTGTAGCTGATTCCGACAGCGGTTTTGACGCTTACGAGTTGACCGATCCCCGTATTACCGCCGACGTTGATGGCAACGGCGAGGTTGACGTGATGGACATCTCGCATATTCGGGCCAAGGTTGTCGATCTGGCCCAGCCTTCTATCCCTGACCTCCCCGGCACGCTGCCAGGTCCCGTCGTAAGCGGCCCGGAACTGACGGTTACGGTTCCCTCCGGCCAGTATGTCGATGCCGGCGGTTCGGCCGTTATCGCCCTGAGCATAGACGCCGCTGACGGTCTCCAGACGTTCGACTTCACTCTTAGCTACGATACGATGCTGTTTGACGTTGATAACGCCGATATAGCTCTGGGCGGCCTGCTGTCTGGCGACGGCTGGGTGTTAACGCCCAATGTCGATGATGCAGCCGGTCTGATTACGATCGGGGCTTTCCGAAGCAGTCCGATCTCCGGACCGGGCGGTGAGATTCTGGAAATCACTCTACACGCACCGACCGAGACTTCCGGAACGTCCGATCTTGATCTGGAAGGTCGGCTCAACGAAGACACGATGACGTTGACGCCGATTGACGGAAACGTCAACGTTATCGACCCCAACGGTTCAGTTACCGTCGAGGCCGTATTGATTAACTCGGGGCACATCCAACGATCGCGAATCGATTCGATCGCTGTTGCCCTCAGCGGCCCGGTCAGCCTGGCCGCCGGCGATCTTGTTCTGCACAACGCCAGCACCGACGAGACCTTCCCGCTCGACTCGATCCCGTTCGATGACTCGACCAACACCTGGGACACGTCCGGCCTGTCACTGACTGACGGCCGCTACACCGCAACGTTGTCTGCGACCGGTCTGGAGACCTACGAACCGCAGTTCCACGTACTTCGCTGCGACACTGACGGCGACGAGGTCGTCGGAGATGGCGATCTGGACGCATTGATAGGCCAGTTCGGCCTGAGCGGTCCGGGCCTGGTAAGCGACTACGACAACGACGGAATGGTGACCCTCGGCGACTTCGTTGCATTGCGTGAGAACTTCGGAAACACAGTTCCCGAACCGATCCCGGCCCCGGCTCCGGCCCCGATCACCGGCCCGACCCCCCGGCTGGAAACCCCGCTCCCGCCGCGTCGATCGACCACCGCCAACGCCGAAGAATCCGCCGTCGCCGCGTCGATGTTCGAGATTGATCTCCTGATCAGCCCGTCGACATCCGATTACCTCCCGAGGCCTCAATCGCGGCCGGTCGCCGCCGAGTTCTTCGCTGCAACAACGGCCCGCGACCTCCGCCCGCTGAGCGACAAGCCGACGCCGGACAACGCTGAAGACCTGTTGCCCGACCTCCTGGCCGAATCAGCGCTCGTTCTTCCGCTCTAGGCCGTTTGCACGCGGAACCTGGCCGCATAGGCGCACAGCGAAGGACTTGGGAGAAATCCCAAGCCCTTCGCTGTGCCAATTCACTGAGCCGTACTGGACTTGAACCAGTGACCTCCTGCGTGTCGAGCAGGAGTAAAACGTTTCGCCAGGCGGTTTTTTATTCGGCGGTAGCTTCTTTTACCCAAGTGTCTTACGTCAATAACTGTCTTTGCACGATGACCGCCTTTGCCAGCCCGAAATCGCGAAAAGTGTCTACCATTTTGCACAAAAAGTGTCTACACCCTCTGCGAGTCCATAACTGTCTTACCAGCCAAGCGTTAAAGACCTCCTGCTGCGCCGGGCCAGAATGTCGCATGGGACTTGCTCCCTGCGGGCAAACCTGTGATCGAGGGGTCCAGAGTCGTGCATAAGCGACTGGCCGATTGCAAAACGGCTGCTGGTTACCGCCGCATCGCCAGATGCACAACGTGGGGGATCTGCGTGATCAGTTCATGGAACGCCAGTGCCGAGATCAGACACACAACGCCCCGAGGCGCCCGTTTGCTTGCCGTAGCCCGGAGCGGGCCAGTAGAAGAAAGGCAATATGACGCTGTTCCTTCGGTTTATTATAACCAAGGATCACAAGGCTTCGCCCGTAGGAACGGAAATAACGGTATAATGTCAGATAAGAAATCTCCACTCAGATACGAACTTTTGCTCTTGTTGATGTCGATGATCTGGGGATCGGCTTCTAACGAAGCACCACACATTCGTTGTACCTCGCGGGCAGAAACAAAGAGACTTGCGGATTCTGCCCGGATAATTCCTTCAGGCGCTAGCCAAGGGGGCGGGCGTGATGCTAGAATGTGCGGTGTTGAAGGCTTGGATCGGTTCGAGGCTCAACTCCGTTCGACCCAAATGGGAAATCCCGGATTATCCTGACATGAATAAGTACTTTGAAGTAATCGTCACGGAACACCGGGATACCGTGTTCGGGATGCTGTATTCCCTGCTGCGCGATCGCGAGATGGCCGAGGATCTCACACAGGATACCTTCATACTCCTGACGCAGAAGATCGACGAAATTGACTTGAACCGGCCGATTCTGCCGTGGCTTCTCACCAGCGCCCGAAACCTCGCCGCCAATGCGCGCCGGCGCAGATCCCTGGAGCACCGGATCTTTCTCCAAGGCGACGCAATCGAGCAATTCTGGGAACGATTCGGCAGCGTCACTCTGGGCGTGGATCTCTCCGAACGCTTGGAGGCGCTGCGGGACTGCCGCGAGAACTTGTCGCCGCAGCAAAGGGATACCATTGCCCTCTTCTATGAAGAGCACCTGCCCTGCGAGCAGATCGCAGAACGCCAGAAGACGGCGACAGCCGCCATCTACAATCGGCTTGCACGCGGGAGAAAAGCGCTGCACACCTGCATTACACGCAAACTGCAGAGGGACGCATGAAGCGACGTGAACAGCAGGAACTCAACGATTGGCTGGAGGGCCGCTC
>CAYMSH010000524.1:0-3314 GCA_964392945.1 uncultured Planctomycetaceae bacterium
CGCTCGAGAAAATGATCGACAATCCCCCGCGGGGCTAAAGCTTCTTGGCGCCTACATTTGACGTGTCGTGTTTGACGTATCGGCCATCGCCCTTGATGAATGCTTCGGTCAGGCTGTAGGCTTCGTCGTCGGTATACTGCTTGGGCGGATGCTTGCAGAAATAAGATGACGGCGCATCGAGCACGCCGCCCGTTCCGCGATCGAGTGCCAGCTTGCAGCAGCGGATTGCATCGATGGCGACACCCGCGGAATTCGGGGAATCCTCAACCGACAGGCGAAGCTCCAGATCCATCGGCACGTCGCCGAACAGCTTCCCTTCCATGCGTATGAAGCAGACCTTGTTATCTTCCTGCCACGGTACGTAATCGCTGGGTCCGACGTGTATGTTGTGGTCGTCAATGCGTTCGGAGGCGACTGACTGGACCGCTTCGGTTTTCGATGTCTTCTTGGAGATCAGGCGGGCTCGGTTGAGCATGTTCAGAAAATCGGTGTTTCCGCCGGTATTGAGCTGGTACGTGCGTTCGATCTTGACGCCGCGCTTCTTGAACAGGTCGGTGAGAATACGATGCGTTATAGTCGCTCCGAGTTGGGCCTTGATGTCGTCGCCGATTATCGGGAGGTTCGCGTCGGCGAATCGCCGGGCCCAGTCCAGATCGCTGGCGATGAACACCGGCATGTTGTTTACGAATCCGACCTCGGCGGCCAGTGCGCACTCAACATAGAAGCGGGTTGCTTTCTCTGAGCCGACGGGCAGGTAGTTCAGGACCATCTCGGCGCCGGAGTCTTTGAGGACTTTGACGATTTCGTCCTTGTCCGGCTCAGGAGCGTCGGCCCGGATGAACGTGTAGCGGGCTTCGTATTCGTCCATGTGCTTGCTGAACCCGTCCAGCACGCGTCCCATTCGCACGGTAACGCCTGTCTTGGGCACATCGGGGCAGAACACCTTGGTGCAGTTGGGTCGTGCGAATATCGCCGTCGATACGTCTTCGCCGACTTTGCGTTTGTCGATATCGAAAGCCGCGACAATCTCTATGTCGCCGGGCTTGTAACCGCCGAGATCCCAGTGCATGAGTCCCACCGCCTGGTCGGCGCGAGCATCGGTGTAGTAATGGATGCCCTGAACAAGCGAACTTGTGCAGTTGCCTACCCCAACGATAGCGACTTTAATCTTGCTCATATTCGTAAACCTCTACGGACCTCGGAAGCCCAGCGCGTATGGGTTCTATCTCTCAAGAACATATTTTGAGCTTTCAAACCTTAATTTGCAAGCCGCCGGATGCGTCTGCGCGAATCGGCGGCCGGCCCTGCCGACTGGGAGCTTACTTTTTGGCGTCGGATTCTTCGCTCTTGCCGTCGGCTCCAACGCCTCGAACCGCCCAGCGGGCGAAACGCATGCGGGTGTTGCTGTTCTCGTCGATCTTGATAGTCACTTCGTCGTCACGCACCTCCAGGACCGTGCCTACGATACCGCCTATCGTGGTGACCTTGTCACCCTTTTTCAGCGCGGCGAGCATTTCTTTACGCTTGGCTTCGGTCTTGCGCTTGCCCCTGCCCATAAATACGAAGAACAGCACCATGGCGCGGATGAGGAAGATCATCTGCGGGTTGAACATAGAAGGAGTCGATTTTGTCTCTTCATCCTTGGCGGAATCCACCGGCTTCTTCCCGTCGTCTTCTTTTCCGTCCGACTCGTCGCCAGACCTGCCGCCTTCGTCGAGAACCGGAGTGCCATCCGGCACTGCGGGAGTGTCTGTCGTAGCCGTCGCCGCGGGCCCAGCGGGCGCGTCTGTAGCGGCCGGGGCGGCCGGTGCGGCCGGTGCGTCATCCTGGGCCTGGACCGTAACAGTCATCACGCCCAGCGAGATTGCGGCGATAAGTACGAGCAGCAGAGTCCTGGTAATCTTCATTGTTTTCTTCCTTCTTACCCGTTTGGGGCTGGTTGGTGTTGGTTTCGGCTAACGTCAAACGCCGAATTGTGCCGATTTTGCGCCCCGCGGTCAAATGAAAAGCAAAGCCGGCTGCGGCTCGGCGGCTCTCAGGCGGTGGGATTATTCAATTCCGGATAGATATCCCGGCTCCATCGCTCTGCATCGGCCTGGAACGTTCCGGCGGCGATCGAACTGCGGATCGCGGACATGAATTCGGCGAAGAAATGCAGGTTATGTATCGTAAGCAGTGTAGCTGCAAGCATTTCCTTGGCCATAAACAGGTGCCTGATCGTTCCTCGCGAGAAGTTTCTGCAGGCGTAACAGGTGCAGTTTTCGTCCAGCGGGAGCGGGTCCTTTGTCCATTTGGCGTTTCTCAATCTCAGGCGCCCCGACCAGGTGAAGGCAAAGGCGTTGCGTGCGTTTCGCGTTGGCATAACGCAGTCGAACATGTCTATCCCTCGCTGAACGGCGGCGAGTATGTCTCGCGGTTCGCCTACGCCCATCAGGTATCGGGGCTTGCCTGTCGGCAGTTGGGAATCTATCGCATCAAGCGCCGAAGTCATGGCCTGGTGCCCCTCGCCGACGCTCAGTCCGCCAACGGCGTATCCCGGCAGGTCCAGTTCGACCAGGGCCTCGGCGCTGCGTGCGCGGAGATCGGAAAACACGCCGCCCTGCTGGATTCCGAACAGCGCCTGATCGGATCGCCCCTGGCCCAACCAGGCGTCTTTGCACTCTTTGGCCCAGAGAATGCTGCGAGCGACGGCCTTTTCGACGTGTTCCTTGTCGGCGTCGCCGGGAGGGCATTCGTCAAGCTGCATTATCACGTCGGCTCCGAGCTGGCGTTGGATTTCCATGCAGCGTCGCGGGGTCAGTTCCTCCAGGCTCCCGTCAATGTGCGACTGGAAGACGACTTTCTCGTCGTCTATTTTTAGAAGGTGAGCCAAGGAGAATACCTGGAACCCCCCGCTGTCGGTCAGGATAGGCCCGTTCCAACCCATCATCGTGTGGAGCCCGCCGAGTTCCTCGACGGTCTTGCCGCCGGGACGCAACATCATATGATACGTATTGGCCAGGATCATCTGCGAACCGCAAGCGGTGAGCTGATCGGGCGTGACGCCTTTTACCGTACCGGCGGTGCCGACAGGCATGAATATCGGCGTATCGACCTGGCCGTGCGGAGTGGTGAGCACTCCGGCGCGGGCTTTACCGTCTGTGTGTTTTATTTCGATTGAGAGCATACTGTCGGGGCCGGTTGTCAGTTATCAGTAACGGCGTAGAGTCCACGGCAACGACAAACGGCGTCGCTCCGCGACAAGTGAAAGCGGCGAGAGCTCGCCGCATCTCTGAAAGCCACGCTGTCAAGCCCCCGACGGTTTTTGTTTTGGA
>CAYMSH010000525.1:0-3311 GCA_964392945.1 uncultured Planctomycetaceae bacterium
ATGCTCAATCCCGGAGCCTCGGGAGGGACCAGCAAGATATGGGGACCCGAACGATACGCTCAAGCCGCAGATACGCTCATCGAAAGCCGCGGGGCGCAGATCGTGATCAACGCCGCGCCCGGCGAGAAGCGTATCGCCGCCGATGTGGCCGATCGAATGAAACACGCGCCGATCATAAACTTCGCCGATCGCGACAACACGCTGGGACTGCTCAAGAGCATGCTCAGCCGAACTGACGTGCTTGTGACTAACGACACCGGCGCTCGCCACATAGGGGCCGCGATGGGAGCCTCGCTGGTCACCGTGTTCGGCAGCACCGATCCGCTCTGGGCGGCGATTGACTGTGAGCGTGAGATCATCGTAAGCGTCGAAGTTGACTGCGGTCCGTGCGGCAAGAAACTCTGCGGCCAGATTCCCGGACCGATGTACCATCATTGCATGCACAAAGTCACGTCGTGCATGGTTGTCGATGCTGTCGAGCAACTGCTCGACGCCTCCGGCGGGAGGGACGCTCAATGACCCTCGAGTGTTCACCCGACAGCGAGCTGCATCGGATGCTGTCAGACGCCGGGCTGGACACCGTCGCCGGCGCGTTGGCATACGGCGGCGGCGAGGATCTCGTTAAACCCGGTCTGGGCACGCGACGCCGCACTCGAATCGAACTGGCCGACTCAGACGGCGCGCCGCACGTGCTCTATCTCAAACGATACGGACCCGAACGGTTCAAGGACCGCTGGCGGCGATTCTGGACTTACGGCCCGTGCAGCCCGGCAAGCGTAGAGTTTAACAATATCCGAGCCGCACAGGCGGCCGGGGTTTCAACGATGAACGCTGTGGCGTTCGGACACGATATGGGCCCCTGCGGACTGGCGGCCAAACGCAGCTACATGGTGGTCACCTCCGTGCCCGGAGATGCGCTCGAAAGATGCGGCGAAGACTTCCTTGCCGCCGGGGCTGACGACGACAGGGCCGAGCGTCTGACCGGCGCGCTGGCCGAGCAGATCGGCGCTCTTCACGCCGGCGGAATGGTGCATCGCGACATGTACGCTGCACACGTGTTTCTTCACGAATCCAGCGGCCGGATCGAACTGTACATGATCGACATGGCCCGCGTGTTCTCGCCGCGATGGCGGATGTTCCGCTGGCGCGTCAAGGATCTGGCCCAGCTGAAATACTCAATGCCGCCGGTCTGGGTTCGCGACTGCTGGGAGACGTTCCTGGACGCCTACTTGGAGAAATGCCCGGGAGATCGCCAGCGATACGCCCGGGCGATCGACGCCAAAACAGCCTCCATCCGCCGCCAGACCGATCGTCGGGCCAAGAGGAAATCAGAGCAATGAAAGTCGCCCTGGTGATAGAACGATTGGACCTTATGCGAGGCGGTCGCGAGACTTCGACCGCCCAGGCGGCCGAGCAACTGGCCGCACTCGGATGCGAAGTTACGATCGTATGCCAGTCGGGGTCCTGGTCATCGCCGACGGTCGATATGCTGCAGGTCGGAGCCAGGGGAGATTCGCGAACCAGTCGCCTGAAGAACTTCGCCGCCGACGTGGCGTCGGCGGTTTCAAAACGCCAATTCGACATCGTCCAGACAACGCTTCCGATCCCGCAGGCGAACGTTTATCGTCCCCGCGGCGGGACCATACCGGCCCAACTGGCCGCCAGTCTTCGCAGGCGATCTGTCGCCGGGCGACTGTTGCGGAAAGTAACCGAACCGCTGAACTCGTATCGACGCGTAATGGCTCGCTACGAACGCCAACTGCTGACCGGCGGCGGGGCGATCTGTCTTTGCGTAAGCCAAATGGTCAAGGATGAATGCCGGGAGCATTACGGCCTGGACGACGGAGTAGAAGTTGTGTTCAATTGCGTCGCCGCTGCCGACCAGCAGACACGATCCGCCGATCGCCAGCGGATACGCAACCAGATCGGCGCCGGGACCGACGCCCCGGTGTTCCTGACAGTCGCCACGAACTTCGAACTCAAAGGCGTGGCCCAGGGGATCGAGGCTTTCGCAAAATGGCGAAGCGAATCCGGCGTGCTCGGCGCGCGTCTGCTTGTCGTGGGCCGTAAGTCGCCGGACCGGTACGTTAAACTCGCCGCGCGTTTCGGCGCCGCCGACGCAGTGACGTTCATCCCGCCGAGCGATGACGTGTTCCAATGGTACGCCGCCGCAGACGCGGTGATGCTGCTGAGCTGGTACGATCCGTGCAGCCGAGTGGTCCTGGAGGCCGCACGCTGGTCGATACCGTCGATCACCACGAAGTTCAATGGCGCCGCCGAAGCCTTCGAAGGCGGCGGATGCATCACAGTCGACTCGCCGCTGGACATAGCCGCGATAGCTGCAGCGTGCGGCGAATTGGCCGATCCGTCGACTCGCGAAAAACACTCGTCGGCCTGCGGTTCGCTGGCCGACTACCTCGGACCGGAAAGACACGCAAACCAACTGCTGGAAGCCTACCGCCGGGCCCCGGCTCTGCGATAGAACATGAAACAGGAACGCGATGATCGATAATCCCTACATTCTGCTGATAGTGTTTCCGCTGATCGCTTACGTGATCGGAGCCACTCCGTTCGGTCCGATCCTGGCGCGGACCCGCGGTGTGAATCTGCGCCAACACGGTTCGGGCAACGTCGGCGCCACGAACGTCGGCAGAACGCTTGGCCGGCGCTGGGGGATGCTCTGTTTCGGGCTGGACGTTATGAAGGGGCTTGGCCCGGTCCTGGCCGCCAAACTGCTCGGGCCGACGCTCGCTGCCGGCTCCGCGCCGTCGGAGTTGGCCCAGTTTGCGTGGCTGGCGGTCGGGTTCGGAGCCATACTCGGACACGTCATGAGCTTCTGGCTCGGTTTCAAAGGCGGCAAAGGAGTAGCAACTTCGCTGGGAGTCGTGCTCGGCGTTTTCCCGTATTTCACATTTGCAGGGCTCGCGGCGTTCGCCGTCTGGGCCGGTGTGGTGATCGCAACCCGTTACGTGTCGCTGGCCAGCGTTGTCGCGGCGCTTGCGTTCGTGGCGCTGTTTGCAGGGATAAACTTACTGGCGTTTGGCCTGACGCCGAAAGACCTGTGGCCCCTGTGTTCGTTCGCCGCGGCGATGTCGTTGCTGATTGTCTACCTGCACAGGAGCAACATCAAACGCCTGATCGCCGGGGCCGAATCGAAAATCAACATCCGGAGCAAACGCCCCAAAGGGGCCGAGTGACCCAAGAGCGGCTGTCGCAAGGCCCGTAGGGCCGACATAAGGCGACCCCACCCCGCGAGGGTGGGTCGGCTACGGTGTTCATGGCGCAGCTTAGAAGCCAACATTCAACAGCCC
>CAYMSH010000526.1:0-3305 GCA_964392945.1 uncultured Planctomycetaceae bacterium
TGACCTTTCCGTTCATGTCCATGGCCATCATGAACATGCGAAGGCCCGGGCGCTTGTCCACGATCCCCTCCTCAGACGGCGGATTGCCGGGATTGCCTTTTTCCTTCCGGCCGGTGGTGTAGACCAGTCCGCCGCCGATGGAGACCGTCGAGTATCCCTGGCCCATGTTCGTGGCCTTCCACAGCAGCTTGGGACCTTCCTTGGGCCAGCTCTTCAGGAGACCGGTGTCCAGCGACTTGCCATCACGATTGACGCCGTGCCATTGGGGCCAGCCGGACGTGGGCTTCTTGGCCTCGGGCTCGGCCGCGTCGCAGATCAGCACGGCTGTAAGTGCGATGCTCAAGAACGCTACGATACAGGTCAATCTGGTGTTCATCGGGTCACTCCTGTTATCTTTTGGTTTCAGGGCTCAGAGTGTATAACTCCGTCGTCTGGCAATCCACCTAAAACTTCAAACGTTTTCGGCCGCCGAGAAATCGAAAAAAACGGAAAAAAGTCACCGCAAATGTCCGGGTCTTGAAGCGCCGTGTCGGCTGCGTTGTTTGTGATAAATGGTCTGTGGAGATGAAGAATCGCGGTTGGGTGCTATACTGTAGAAAGAAACACTCGCATTACATTCCTCCCGCGGAGAAAACGTTAAGATGGCATCGGACAAGAAGAGTCTTTGTAAGTGGAAAAGCGACGATATCGACAGCGATCAGAAGAAGTTCAAGAAACTCGTCAAGGGCGCCAAATACTTCTGCTGCAAATGCGGGCGCTCGGCCAAGTCCAAGAGCAATCTCTGCAAGCCGGCTGAGCTGTAACCTCTGAAATACCCCTCGACGTCCGGCGGCGCCTCACCTGATGAAAAAATGCGGCCGTTTCGGCCAGACTGCGCTTGTCGATGTCGCCAAATACGTGGATAATGAAAACCTTGCATGCGGGCTTTTCATTGTGTTTGGGAGACGGGTTGCGATGGGTCAGACGGGCGACAAATCATATTCGCTTATCGAGCTGACGCCGAATCCGTACGTGGCTTTCGGCATACGATTGGGACGCGACGAACTGTTCGCCGGTCTGTCCAGCGCGTTCTGGACGTTCCTGTTCAAACTGGGTTTCCTATGGCTGGGCGCCTCCCTGGTCGGATCGCATTTCGAAATGATCGTCCTGGCGATCGTCGGCCCGGTATTTGAGAAACCGGCGCTGTTCACAAAGTACATAATCGACGCGTGGCGGGAGTACAAGTCCGCCCCGCCAGGGGAGCGAAAACCTTGCAGCTACTACTTCAAGCGGATCTGGCGAGAGGGTTGGCCTACGCTGAGGGCGGACCTTCTCTATCACGATCCGGCGTATTCGGTGCTGCTGTGGTTCATGCTCTGGATATCTCCCGGCGCAGGCCTGGTAAGCGTTGCAGTGCTGTCGGCGGTGAGTTTCATAACTGCCGTGGCGCTCGCGTCGATCGCAGAGGTCATCGCCGTGGAGTGCGCGTATATGTGGCGGCACAGGCGCCTGCAGGCCGCGGGTTTCGTCATGAAATCATACTACGAGGCCCGCTTCATGCTGGACCCCGACGGAGATCCGGATCAA
Organism: uncultured Planctomycetaceae bacterium; assembly: GCA_964392945.1. Classification (GTDB taxonomy): domain Bacteria; phylum Planctomycetota; class Phycisphaerae; order SM23-33; family SM23-33; genus BS750m-G57. Next base: position 1,567 of record CAYMSH010000526.1, read on the forward strand.
GCTCCGCAGATCGTCCTGGATCATCTGCAGAGAAAATTCGATCTCAATGATCGCAAAACCTTCACGTATCGCGACGTGTACGTTACTGAAAACTGCATCGCCGTCTACAACGGGCGCAAACCCTATCTGCGCTTCCGCCGCAGACTGACAGCAGACGGCGAGGTCTCCAAGCAGGCCGTGCAGGTGATGCACACCCTCAGCAGGGAAGTGAAGATCAAATCGCCGGGCCTGTATCGATGCTACGCGATGCACAAACGCAAACTGGGCTACGATTTTCCGCTGGACGGGCCGATGCCGTGGGACTCTTCAGAGATACCCGACACGCAAGTCGCCGGAGTTGTCAAAGGGCTCCAGTCCGGTGATCAGCGGCGGGAGGTGCGGTTCTCTCGCGATGTAGCCATGAGCCCGAAGCGACTGTTCATTTCCGTCGATACCCCCGCCGAGCCGAAGAACGATTCGGGTCGATACTGGCTCGAAGTGAAAGTAAGGGACGACATGGATCTGTTGCGTCAAGTCAGCGACTACATAGCCTGGAAGCTGCCCGTCCGCGCCGCAACGCAGTCAAGACTCGAGTTGTTCGACAGCGATCAGCAGTAAGCCCGATCCCAATACCGACGCCATCAACTTTGTCGATCAGGGAGTATGCAAATGGCGAGTGAGAAGCTCAGATTCCGGTGCCCCACGTGCCAGCATAAGCTGAACGTTCCGCCGCCAGCCGCCGGACAGCGGATTCGCTGCCCTCACTGTGGAACCGAGCAGAACGCACCGCATATGCCCGATCAACCGCCGATCGATTCCGCTGGCCCAGGCGATAAGCCCGCCAGGCCGGCATTCGCAGAACGTGAACCGACGGCCGAAGGCGAATACCGCTATGACGCCTTCATCAGCTATCGCCACGTTGAACCCGATCGTGCGTGGGCTAAATGGCTTGCGACGTCGCTGGAAACCTACCGCACGCCGAAACACCTTGTCAAGGAACGCGGCGTCCCGGCGCGGATCAGTCGTTGCTTTCGCGACGAGGACGAGCTTCCCGCATCGGCCGATCTGAGCGCCGAGATCGAAACAGCCCTGGCCGATTCGCGTTTCCTGATCGTCGTCTGCTCGCCGAACACGCCTGAGTCCGAATGGGTCAACAGGGAGGTCGTTCGCTTTCGCGAAATGGGCCGGCACAACCAGATTCTGGCGGTGCTGATAGACGGCGAACCGTCCGAGTCGTTCCCGCGAGCCCTGATGGAGATTCGCCGCACCCTGGTGGATTCCGAAGGCCTCGTGCGGGACGAGATCGAGGAGATCGAACCGCTGGCCGCCGATGTTCGCTCGTCGCGCGACGAGTCGGCGCGGTATCTCAAGCGAGCGGCCAGACTGCGATTGCTGGCGTGCATTCTCGGCGTTCGCTATGACGATCTGGCTCGCAGGGATCAGCAGCGACAGATTCGTCGGTTGGCGACGGCCGGAGCCGTGATGACGCTCTTGCTGGTGGTTATGGGGCTCCTGACGTCCTGGGCGTTTTATCAGCGCAGCGAGGCTCGACAACAGCGGCAGGTCGCACAGCAGGAGCGTAACGTCGCCGATCAGCAGCGGCGCCGCGCCGATCAGGAGAAGGAAGAAGCTCAGCGCCAGAGAAAAGCAGCCGCCGATCAACGGGATGTCGCCAGGCGGGAGACAACCCGAGCACAGCAGTATCTCTACTCAATGCGCATTGGTTTAGTGCAGAGGACCTGGCGCCAGGGCGATCTGGT
>CAYMSH010000527.1:0-3301 GCA_964392945.1 uncultured Planctomycetaceae bacterium
GGGAATCCAACGCTTAACATCCAATTTACAGAAAAGAAATTACACTACCACTCGCTGCCGCTGACCGACCCGGGAGACCTGTTTGTCGAGCGTATCGACGACAGCGTGATTGACGTAGAGTGGTTCGTCAACGGGGCCCCGGTACCCGGAGCGGCCGGAGAGACGTTCGACCTTCTGAACTTCGGCTACGGGCCGGGTCTCTACGACGTCGAGGCCAGGGCGTTCGACCCTACGGGGTTCGACCCGATCGACGGCTGGGTCCGCGTGAGCACATCGCAACTGGAGCAGACAGTAGCGTGGGACGTAACGCTCACGCCGGAACCGGCAACAATGTCGCTATTACTGCTCGGCGGCCTGGCCGTTCTGAAACGGCGAAGATCGTAGGCCCGTCTGATCCGCCTAAGCCTCAGCAACGGCGTCCGCGTCGCCTGAAGACCGCCAGGGCTCCGAAAGCGAACATCGCCAATGTCGTCGGTTCGGGTGTGCTTGCGGTGAATTGGCCGCTCGGGGCCGATTCGACGACGGTTCCGAAGTTCTCGCGCAGCATGATGAAATCCATCAGGTCTATGCTGCCGTCTTCGTTGAAGTCCGTTCGCCAATCACCGGCCGCCCCGAACACTGCAATGAAAGCTTCCAGGTCCGCGTCATCGACATCCCAATCAACGTCGGTGTCGCCATCGAGCATTCCAATCACGCTGATTTCGCCGGTGACGTACAGGCTGGATGTATCCCAGACTTTCCGCCCCGCCAACCCCGGCAGTTCAATAGCGTCAAACTCCCCGCCCGGCGCCCCGGCGAAGTCGAGTATGTCAAATGTATCGCCGTCGGCCGGAGCAAGATCGTCGATCAGCGAAACCTGCAGCGTTCCGCCGGGCGTGAACTCACCGCTAATGCTCAGTTGATCGTGCTCGTCGCCTGGGACAAGACCGCCAAGTTCGATAATCAGCGTCGAATTGGAGCCGAACGTGACATCACCTTCGAGATTGACGGCCGCAGGGCTACTGCCGGGAGAATATGAACCCTCGAATATCACCTCACCAGCTCCGGTGAAGGCCCCCGGACCGGTCACATCTCCGAAGAATACGGTTCGCGCCGAAGCCGAGGTGTCTATCGCAACACCGTCGTGATCCACGTCGCCGTAGAACGTCGCATGCCCGCCGGAAGCCACTGTCACAATCGCATTATCTGCATCCGACAGATTCACCGTTCCGAAAACGTCCGTGAATCCGGACTCCAGATTCATGGCGCCTTTGTTATTCAGCCCGCCGCCGAACTCGAACACTCCGCGGCCGGAGATCGTACCGGTCACGTCGATAATCTCATCTTCATCAGTGTCTGCGATATCGTTTACCAAAGCCTGATCGAACTCCATCGTCCCGCCGTTATTGCGCAGCAACCCCAGATTCGAGCCCACTGAACCGGTCATTCGAATCCGTTGGCCTGAACCGACTCGGACCTCGCCGCCGTCCTGGTTGTCCAGCGGATTGCCGATGATCCCGTCTCCATGGACCAGGCCGGTGTTGGCCAGCGAAGCCCCGTTTAGCTGCCCGCCGCTGATCAGTTCGATATCTCCGGCGTTGCTGATCCCGTTCAGAGCGGTAAGCACGCCGGTCACGTTGGCCTCGGCGGCCGCGGCTATCGTTACATCAGCGTGGGTCGTCAGGTGCCCGGCCTCGCTTACGCGGACCTCGCCGGAGTTGTGCAGCAGATTATCGTGGATATCGGCCACCGTGCCGCCGGTGACGATAATCTTGCCGGTGTTGGTGACCTCTCCATGAATCTCGCCAACACCGCCGGAGAACTGGATGTCGCCCTCGTTAGTCAGTCCGCCAGTGCAAGTCAACACGCCCCGGCCGCTGATGGTCCCGCCGGACTCGTTAGTAAGATCCTGATCGAAAGTAACCGCCCCGCCGAGCAGATTAATCGCCCCGCTGTTGGTGTTTCCCACGCCGGTAAAGGTAAGCAGATCGCCAGTCATAGCCCGGACCTGACCGCCCGTGTTATTGTCCAGCACATTTGCGATCGCCCCGCTGCCGTGCAGCAGTCCGGTATTCGCAAGCAATCCGCCTGAAAGCGAACTTCCGCTGACCATCTCGATTTCGCCGGCGTTATCGATTCCCGTCCCGGCAGACAAGGCGCCGTCAACTTCGACTTTGCCCAAGGCGGTTACAATCAGGTCGTCGCCTATAGTCAGCGTCCCACTGCTCTGAGTACGAAGCTCGGCCACACCGCTTACGGTAGCGCCGATGGTCATTCGCCTTATGTTCGTCGCCGCTGCAGGCCCGGTGACTACAATCCCGTTGTCGGGACCAATAATGACACCAATACCGGCGCCGGGAACGGCGCCTGTATCCCAGTTAGCTGCGGTATCCCACGAACCGCTGAGACCACTGGACCACAAGGCAGTAGAAAGAGGCAGCGAAAAGATCACGCCCAGATCACTATCGCCGCCGGAATGGGTCATTCCGTAAAGCGTCCCATCGCCCATAGTCAGGGATCCATATGGGGTCGCCCCGTCATCGACTCCGCCGGCAAACTCATGCAGCAGTGCGAATGAACTTCCGTCTGTGCCAATTTCATACACCACACCCTTGTTGTTGTCGCCGCCTGAGGCGGCCATGCCGTATAGATGACCATCGCTCAACAGCAAACTCCCAGGATGCACGCCGTCGTCCGGCCCGCCGACAAATTCATGCAGCAGCGCAAATCCGCTTCCATCCGTTCCGATGGAGAAGATCACGCCGTTATTGCTATCACCCCCCTGCATCGTAGTACCGTAAATCCTCCCGTTGTACAGAACTGGGGAACCGTTGGTGGGGTTGCCTCCGTCGTCAACACCGCCTGTGAAGCTGTGAAGCACAGTAAAACCGCTTCCATTAGTCGCCATGGAGAACAAAACGCCTTTGCTGCCGCTACCGCCTGAATGGGTCATTCCATATAGCGTTCCCCCGTCCAGGAGCAGGTTTCCCTGTGAGGCCTGGCCGGTGGTGGGACCATCGAAATCGTGGAGTACGGAAAGGGACGGTGATTCAATAGCATTTATCGAGAAGATGGTGCCCTTATTGTGCACGCCGTTGTTCGGCGTCATTCCGTACAATTTCCCAGCCCCAAGCGTAGGCGTACAGTATGGGTTCCCTCCGCTGGGACCGCCAAACGCATGGCGCTGGGAATATCCGGCTCCGTCAGTCCCCATCGAGAACATCGAGCCGGCACCGTTTCCTCCTAAGAAAGTTATGCCATGGAGTGTCCCGCCATCCAGCGCCAAACCGTTGTATGGTCTCGACCCATCGCCTGTAGCACC
>CAYMSH010000528.1:0-3283 GCA_964392945.1 uncultured Planctomycetaceae bacterium
GCGGCGGGACCTACCGGCCCGCCGCGTCCAGCCACACTGGTCAGAGCGCCAATCGCCTCTTTCGCATTCGGGCCAATCTTGCCCAGGGCGCATGCCGCGTGATAGCCGACTACGGAGTTTTTCAACTCCCTGATCAGAACGGGTACAGCCCCCTTGCCGCGCGGACCCATACAGGCCGCTGCCCTGGCGGCTTCCATTTTCAGGTCGTTATTCTTGTCGAACATTTCAAGCAATATTTCCATCTCCGGTTCCTGGTCAGGGAATATCCTGGCCTTCGACAACACGGCCCGTATGCGGACCAGATCGCTGGGGTCTTTCAGCGCTTTCTGCAGAGCGGAAACCACCGTATCGGGAATTTCCGGCTTTGAGCCTTCTGTAGATTTGAATACTTTGCCCAACGCCCAAACCGCGTGAGCACGCAACTCTTCAGTATCGTTCTTATTCTCCATCACCTGGATAATTGCCGCGGCGGCGCCAGTGGCCTTCGCGCCCATATTCGCCAATCTCTCAGCGGCAATAAGCCTCTCTTCGAGGCTGCCGTCAGACACCAGCGCCTTCTTCATCTCTTCAAGTCGCTTGCGTTGACGCACCTCACGGCGGGTTGGGGGCTCCTGACAACCCATCTGTCCCATAATCAACACGGTAACCACGGTTGCAGAAAATGCTATTCGTTTCACGGCGCTTTGGGCTCTTGCAATCTGTTTATTCATCGCAAAACCGTCCTCTTCACTGTGGGGACAATAGCGTTTACATACCGGGAAGTCCAGCTAATGCCGATCCGCATTATTTCGTACAATGCCCCACGAAGCGATGCACTCTTTATCTTCTCTTGTGGAATCGACCGAGCAATGTAAGATATAATTACCATGGCTTCGCCGCAAGCGGATCAGACGCAATAGGCTGTTTAACGAGACAATTCTATCATGGCAAAGACAAAGCAACATTCTCGACGGGGTATTGGCCCGAGGGTCTGTCGCCGCTCGAATGCTGCATTTACGCTTGTTGAACTTCTGGTGGTCATAGCAGTGATCGTGCTGCTGGCGTCTATGCTTATTCCATCGCTCGGCTCCGCCAGCGAACATAAATACGACGTGGTCTGCAGATCGAATCTTCACCAGCTCACCGGCAATCTCATGATAGGGCTCGGCGACACGGACTGGAGGGCCGGCGACGGAAGGGATATCGAACTCTTCGACTCGTTGCGATGCCCCAAAGGGTCCTTTGAAAACGGCGGCAACCAGGCCCTCAATATCTCCGGCTCGATCGCCGACCTGGGCGCCCCGCCGCCGTCAGTTGTATTTAACCAGATAGAATCCAACACCGTGATACACGGTTTTGTTGAGCGGGAAAACTATGTCCTGCCGTCTGCGGTGTCAGTGAATCTGAACAAGCCGGGCTACTACACTTCGTTTGGGTCCAATGCGGGCAGTATTCCGGCAGGCACGCTGGTGGACTGCTACTACCTGCTCTACGATCCTGTCGGCAGCACCAACGCCACCTCCAGCGGAACGATATCGTTCTCGTCGCCGATCCTCGGGCTGATAGTGAGCACCGCCTCACTACGCGACAGCGACCCGATCCTCGGTAGCCAAGGCACGAATTATCCGTCGAATCAGAGCGCACGAGGATTTGAAAACGGCGCAGAAAGAGTCGAGTTGAGCGAAGATATGCTCACGCTGGATATAGTTCGATTTCATTCCACTTTCCCCGGTGAACATGTTCGGATTCTCACCGAGAGCGGAGGCGTGGGCTCGGGAAGCTACGGTGTCAACGGTGCGATCGATCCCATGCAAACCAGGCCCGGACAGATACTGATCTCCGAATACGGCAGCTCAATTATCTACCCCAACGCCAAGCTCCGCCATGAAGACACCCTCGACAGACTTGCTGATGAGGGCCGATTACATTTCGGACGTCTCAATGTGGGATTCGTCGATGGGTCGATAAGGGCGCTCGATCCCGGCAAACTCGAAAGCGACAGCCCCCTCTGGTATTACCAAGAGCCCTAGCTAGAGCCTGCGAAGGTGGAATCCGCCGTCTACGTTTATCACTTCGCCTGTCGAGAACGTCAGCATGTCTTCGGCGATCGCCGCCACGGCGCGGGCTATGTCTCCGGACCTGCCCCACCGCCTTATCGGGGTAATGCCCTCTTCGATCAGCGAGTCGTATCGCCCGTGGGCCGGGTCCTCCGAACCGGCGGCCAGCAGCCCGACACGCAGTTCGTAAACGTTGATCCCGTAATCGCCCAGGCGATCGGCGAACAGTCTGGTCATCATCGAAAGCGTCGCACGCGCCAGGCATTGCGGACCGTAATCCGTGCTGGACGTGTAGGCGTGTACGGAATTGATCGTAACTATCCGCGGATTTTCGATCATGCCGGCCTGCACCTGGCGGACCATTTCGTTGGCGACGATCTGAGTGGTGAAAATGCTTGATGTCGCCGTGGCGTCCATCTGCTCGATGTAGTCGTCCTGGGTCAGTTCCAGCAGATCGACGGGGCCCGACGCGGAATCCCACGGAGCGTTGACCAGCATGTCGATCTGGCCCATTGCGTCCAGGGCCCTGTCCAGCAGTTGCTCGCGATGGGTCGGATCGCTGAGATCGGCCCGCGCGGCGGCAACCTGAATGTCCTGGTCATGCGCGTCGGCCGCGTCTATGACTTCGTCAATGATCGCCTCGGCTTCTTCCGGCGAACATTCGGTGTGAATGAAGACAGACCATCCGAGTTCGGCCAGCATTATCGCAACGGCCTTGCCGGGCCCCCCGCTCACGCCGGTTATCATCGCTACGCGGTTAGGCTGGTCTTCCATGGGAGAAGTCTCCTGGAGTTGTATTTCTTACGCGGCCGTCATTCGACGCCGATCGCCGTATCGCCGGTCACGTAGTCGCGCGGGTCGGTGATCTTTCCGGTGACCGCACTGGCCGCGGCGGTAAGAGGACTCGCGAGGTACACGCCGGCCTCCTTGCAGCCCATGCGTCCGGGGAAGTTGCGGTTAGTTGTGGAGATCACGTTTATCGCTTCATTGGCGCGGCCGAACGTGTCGGACGGTCCGCCGAGACATGCGGCGCAACCGGCCGGTCCGATCAGGCATCCGGCCTCGACGAATATCTCGCGCAGAGTCTGATCGCCGATCTTGCAGCGTTCGAGATCCTGCTCGACTTCTATTGTGGCCGGGACGATGTACGTATCGACGGCGACTTTGCGCCCCGCCAATACCGTCGCGGCGGCGACAAAGTCGGTAGTCTTGCCGCCCGTGCACGAACCGATGTAGGACCGATCGAT
>CAYMSH010000529.1:0-3283 GCA_964392945.1 uncultured Planctomycetaceae bacterium
ACCGGGCAGGGCAAGTCGCTGACCGGTCGCTTGGTTGTGTTGGGTGGGTTGGGAAATCAGCACGAAGAACTCTCTTCCCGAAGCCAGGCGGATGCTTGTCGGCCGGCCCGACATGTACGCCTGGTACGGGACTATGGTGTCGAACGTCCTCGTCCCGTCGGTCACCTCGAGTTTCAACGCCGCCGAGAACCTGCCGGGCTTACCGATTGGAACCTCAACGTGCCAGCCTCTCCTGGCGCGGTTCCTGACGCCGATCAGCTTGATCCGCGTAGGATGCCCCGAACTGCTTGTCGAGACGCTCTGTCCCACCGCCAGGGTGCGACGCGACATTTTACCGGCCGGATCATTAGTGACCAGCACCGCAGGCCCCTGACCGGAGTAGTGGATTGTGAACACTTCGCTGGACGGCTGACTTGTCGCCGGGGTTTCTGCGTTTATCCTATCGATTTCGGCCTGGCTAATCGGTTCTGAATCCATGAATCTCAGAACACAATGCGGCAGTCCGAATTGGCGGGTATCCCTGTAGGCCCTGCACATGGTTACCTGGCCGGTCTGGGGACCGTGGGATACCTCAACGTCGATCGCCGGCACAGGCCCGGGTGCGTCTTCGAACCATCGCTCGGTGAGTTCGGCGCGAGGGTATATCTTCGTGACTCTCATCGGAACGCCGGCGGGCGATCCCTTGATCGGCACGTCAACATCGACGGTTTCGGCCACACCGGGCGAATCGAACACGGTTTCGACTCCCGAGCCCGGGGTAATCATCTCCACGTTAGATACATGGCACGCCACTTCACCGGTAGATCTGAAGAAATGCCTCATCACCGGCCAGCGATCATCGCGGGCACGCGGAATGAAACACTGCCCCTCTATGCGAGTTCGCCAGAACGCCACGGATCCGACAACCAGGAACATCATCCCCAGATGGCTGCACCATGCCCCGGCGCGATCAAGTTTGACGGGAATTCGCACCGTCGCGAAAAGCAGATTCAAACAAAACATCGCCGTGAGCGTCAGCACGGTCCAGTGAGCGTAGATACTGCCAGTCGGCGGCAGAATGGTCTTGGACGGGCTCAACTGCTCCTGAATCGACACAAACCCATAGAGCACGGCTAGAGCGATCATGAGCCCCACGCCCAGCCAGACACTGGAGACAAATCGCCAGAGACGCAATCCCAGCGAACGCTCGACAATCGGCGGCGTCTCGGGCTGCGACAGTGGCGGTGACGGCTGCGGTATCGGTGGCGGTGTTTTCTGCATAGTTCTTGTCACGAAACAAGAGCCCCGCTGCACTTGCGCAACGAGGCCCTGAGTCTTTCTGGGTTACACGGGTTAGTTACTTCTCGCCGACCACCCCGGCAGGGCTGGTCAGGAAGCGATCGGGAGGAACGATCCATATCTCCACGCGGCGATTAAGCTTGTTTCCGCGTTTCTTTCCACCGCTGGTCTTGTTCGGCGCTACAGGGTGATACTCGCCGAATCCCATAGCCGCGATCCTGGCCGGAGCGAGTCCGGCTTTCTGCATGACCTTCTTGATCGCCACGGCGCGGTGTACAGACAGATACCAGTTATCCGGATGGCGTCTCTTTGTCTCCGGTCGGCTGATAGGAACGTTATCGGTGTGGCCTGCGATGTATACGTGATGGTTCGCCACGACCGGGTCGTTTATGATCGTAACCAGCTTGCTCAGAGCCGCAACAGCTTCGGCGCGAGCCGTTGTCGAACCGAGTTCAAACGTCAGATCGGACTTGATTTTGACCATTCCTCGCTTGGGATCGAACTCAAGCAGATCGGGATTGGCCTGTGCGAAAGCCTGCAGGGCCTTGTTGACCTGCATGGGAAGGACGAAGCCTTCGACTATCGGCGGCGGCGCGTCGCCCTTGTTGAGCAGTTCCTCGAACTTTCTGGAAAGTTCGCTGAAACGCAGTTGGAGATCATCGCGAGCCGCTGTCAGCGAGGCCACGTCGTTTTCGGCTTTGCGGGCCTGGGCTTGGGATATCGCAAGCTGCTCCTGGAGTTGCTGCTCGCTGAGCGTGCGATGTTGATTCTTGGCCATTTCCGCCTGGAGTTGTGCGCGGCATTTTCGGTTCAGGTCCAGGGCCTTGTCCAGATCGGCCTTCGGGACACACCCGCTGGCCGTGAGCATACCGACCATGAGCAACACACAAACAGGGATCACAAGGTTCTTCTTCATCGCAGTAGTCCTTTCCAATAAATCAGGGGTCTCTTCTCGAACGGACCGGATACGGCGCCGCTCCTCGAGTTGTATCGGCTATATGCGTCGTGACGCAGTAGCCTTTCCCAGCATCAGACCCAGGCCGCCAGCCAGCAGAGCAAAAGCTACGCCGACGCCCATGACCATTGTGAGTTTATCATCAAGCGTTCTGAGGTACTCCGGCAGGACGTTTGTTATCCCGGCGATAGCGACGGCGCCTATGAGCAGGGCTATCGCGGCGCATCCGACGAGTACTCCGGTAAACAGACCGGCCATAGAATCGGGGACTTCCGTAACATCGGCGTCATCGAGCACGTATTCGGTCGCAACCGGCTGCACTGCGACGACAGGCTGATCGGTGGGATCGAAGGCTACCGGTTCTACGGGCTCTTCGATATCGATATGGTCCAGGAGTTCTGCGCCCAGCGACGTATCGTCGCTTTCCTGGGTGAGGTCCAGCAGGCCTGAGCCGCTTCCGACGCCGTCCAGTGCGATCTGGTCTTCGAGGCTCGGAGCGATCTGCGTTTTGGCCATGGGGTCAGCAGTTTCGATCTCCAGATCCTCTTCGTCGAAGATGCTGATGCCTTCCGCCGTGATTACGGTGTCTTCCTTGCCGCCGGATGATGTGACATCGTCGGCGTCAGACAGCGTCACCGCGTCGGGGGTGTCCATAACGGTGCGCGCCATGGGATCGGCGTCGCCGATGGATTCATCCATCGGGCTCAACTCGATCTCTCCGGAACCCGGTGCGTCCAGGGCGGTCTGGGCCATCGGGTCGGCGTCGCCGATGGCGCCGGCTCCGGTACTGTCGGCCAGCGACTCAACTTCGTCGCCCTTGTACATGTTCTTATTGCCGTCTTTGAAAACCTGCAAGCGCTGGTCTCGAACATACTGCGCCAACGCGTCGAGACTGATCTTGAGTAAATCGGCGGCTTCCTGTTCGGTATAATACATCTTGCGGGCCATTGGCATCAGACTCCTGTCGGCATTGTCCTAATAGCTGGCGATCGATCGTTCGCTCGCCTGTCCTGGATATTCACTTTGGTTATTCGCCGAGTCGTGTGTTGT
>CAYMSH010000530.1:0-3272 GCA_964392945.1 uncultured Planctomycetaceae bacterium
GCTCGACGCCGGAGAAGAACGCCAGCGTCTCGATCAGCTGCTCGCGAACGTATTCGAGCGATCCGACCGACGCCCAGCTGATCTGCTTGCCTCTCTGCTTGTCGAGTTCGCACTCGATCCAGTCGGCCAGGCTGGCGACATCGGCCTTGGCCCGCTTGAAGGCGTCGGTCATGCGTTTTGTGTTCGTTTTCGCCGTCATGGTCTTGATCTCCTTTCAGTCCGCCAGTTGTTCGATGATCCGCATGTAGTCGTTGATCTCGCTGTTGGCGCCTTCGTAACCGTCGAGGGCGTGCTGGAGGATCTGGGCCATCGACCATTGGTCGTCGCGATCGTCGGCGCCGACGTGGTGGGTTCGATCGCCGCCGGGGGTGAGCAGTTCGACGGTGATGTGCTCGTCGCCCTGCTTGCGAGCGATCTTGGCGAAAGCCCGTGGCAACACCTGGTTGTCTTCGATGCCGCCCGCCAGTTCGATATTCGTGATTCTCATTGCAACATCCTTTCCTGTAATGGTTTACGCTTCGTCCCAACAGGTTCATGTTCGCTCAATTCGGCGGACTCATCAAGTCAATTAACATGTTTATTTGAAAGAACTTACGCACACAACTGTCGCGTGTGCCGCCACTTGGAACAGGCGATGAATACTCCCCCAGGAATGGACCGCCAGATGGGCCGGAGGACGCTGAAATGACCGAGACTGCAACCAAACTCACGTCGCTGACGATAACCCAGACCGCCAAGGTGCTGTCGACCGCCGGGAGCAGGCGAATCACTGAAGAAATGCTCCGCGCCGACATCGACGCCGGCGCGCCGGTCAACCCGGACGGACGAATAAACCTCATTCACTACGCAGCCTGGCTCGTGCGGGAGATTACCAGTGGCGATTAATCCTCGACAACTTCGTCCATCCATGCTGACGCGAATGCTGAACTCCACGCCTTTGGGCGAGGTGATCGGCGAGCGACAGCTGCGCCGCCACCGCAACCGGGCCGGATATCAAATCGGCGACGATAAACGAGTGGACCTGTTCGCCTACGTCGCATGGCTGGCGTGGGAGCGTCATAACCCTGCTCCGGCCAAGGAGCCGACCGACTACGAGGCGATGAAGGAGGCAGCCCGCGCCCGCAACGCCGAACTGTCGGCCGTCGGGCGGGACATCGGCGATATCCCCGAGGTGGTCGACCCGGACCGCAAGGCCCGCGCTGCAAGGGATTTTCGATTCTTCTGCGAGGCCTACTTCCCTCAGACGTTCAGCCTGCCCTGGTCGGACGATCACTTGCAGGTCATCGCCAAGATCGAGCAGGCCGTTCTGCGCGGCGGGCTGTTCGCGATGGCCATGCCTCGCGGCAGCGGCAAGACCTCCCTGGCCGAGACCGCCTGCATCTGGGCGATGCTGACCGGAGCGCAGGATTTCGTATGCCTGATCGGCTCGGACGCCGGCCACGCCCGGGCGATGCTCGAGAGCATCAAGGTCGAATTCGAGACCAACGACTCGCTGCTGGCCGACTACCCCGAGGCGGTCTACCCGATCCACGCCCTGGAACGCATCCACAACCGCGCCAAGGGGCAGTTGTGCAACGGCAGGCACACGCGGATCGTCTGGACCGCCGACGAGATCGTCATGCCGACGATCCCGGACTCCAAGGCTTCGGGCGCCATCATTCGCGTGGCCGGGATCGAGAGCCGCATTCGCGGGATGAAGTTCAAACGGGCCGACGGCCGGGCGGCGCGCCCTTCGCTGGTGGTGCTCGACGACCCGCAGACCGACGAGTCGGCCCGCAGCGAACAGCAGGTGCGCACGAGGATGGAGACGCTCAACGGCGCGATACTAAACCTCGCGGGCCCCGGCCAGAAGATATCGGGCATCATGCCATGCACGGTGATCCGACCCGGCGACATGGCCGATCAGATCCTCGATCGGGACAAGCACCCGGCCTGGCAAGGCAAGCGGACAAAACTGATCTACTCGTTCCCGACAAATGAGAAGCTATGGGAGAAGTACGCCCAAATCCGCGCCGACAGCTTCCGCAACGACGGAGACGGCTCGCAAGCCGCCGAGTTCTACCGCGAGCATCGCGTCAAGATGGACGCCGGCGCCGTCATCGCATGGCCCGAGCGGCACAACAGCGATGAACTGTCGGCGATCCAGCACGCGATGAACCTGAAACTCCAGGACCAGCGGGCGTTCTGGGCCGAATACCAAAACGAGCCGATGCCGGAAACCGAGGGCGACGGCGAACAACTCACCGCCGAACAGATCGCCGCGAAAACCAACGGCCATCAGCGACGCGTGATTCCCATAGGCGCCAGCTGCCTGACCATGTTCATTGACGTGCAGGGCAAGGCGTTGTTCCACACCGTCGCGGCCTGGGAGGACGACTTCACCGGCTATGTCATCGATTACGGCGTCTATCCCGACCAGAATAGACCGTTTTTCACCTTGCGGGATTTGCAGAAGACCCTCGGCCGAGCCGCGCCGGGAGCGGGCCTGGAAGGCTCGATATACGCCGGGCTGGAAAAGCTCACCCAGGAGTATCTGACTCGCCGCTGGCGCCGCGACGACGGCGCGGAGATTCGCATAGAGCGATGTCTCATCGACGCCAACTGGGGCCAATCCACAGACGTGGTCTATCAGTTCTGCAGGCAGAGCCCCCATTCTGCGATCGTGACGCCCAGCCACGGGCGTTACGTAGGCGCCTCCAGCGTGCCTTTCAGCGAATACAAGCGGAAACGCGGCGAGCGGATCGGCCATCATTGGCGCATCCCCAACACCCACGGCCGCCGCCAGGTCCGCCATGTCCTGATCGACACGAACTACTGGAAGAGCTTCATCCACGCCCGACTGGCGGTGGCCATGGGCGATCCGGGCTGCCTGTCCCTGTTCGGACGCAATCCGGCCGAGCATCAACTCATAGCAGAACACCTCGCCTCTGAGTACCGCGTTCGGACCGAAGCGAGAGGCCGCGTGGTCGACGAGTGGAAACTCCGCGCAGGCGGGCCGGACAACCATTGGCTGGACTGCCTGGTCGGCTGCGGCGTGGCGGCTTCCGTCCAAGGGGCCGTTCTGCCCGGAACCGACGCGAGAACGACGCGCCTGAAACAGCGGATCAAGCTGTCGGAAGTCCAGAAGAGCAGGCGATAGCCCCCGTCGCGGCGCCGCCAGGCTCCATATACGGAGCGTTTTCACATTTTCGGAGGTTTTTTTCACATTTTGCGGTGCGCCTCGCTCGGCACGGCATAGGTAACCAGTGTAAGGACGTATTTTTCGGAAAGCA
>CAYMSH010000531.1:0-3268 GCA_964392945.1 uncultured Planctomycetaceae bacterium
AGGCCACGATCGCGGCGCTGCTGGAGAGCACGGCGTACCTGTCGCGAAACAAGACCGGAGCCGTGCTGGCGATCGAACGTTCAGTCGGGCTAGGCGAGATCGAAGCTTCCGGCACGCCGATAGACGGAGAACTGACCAGCGGTCTGCTGAACTCGATATTCTACCCCGGCGGCGCACTGCACGATATGGGCGTGATAATACGCGACGGCCGCATAGCCGCCGCGGGATGTCAGTTTCCGCTGGCCGAAAGCGAAGAAGTAGACGCATCCCTGGGCTCGCGCCACCGCGCGGCGCTGGGGTTGGCCAAGGACAGCGACGCGATAGTGCTCGTGGTCTCCGAAGAGACCGGTAGGGTCTCCATCGCCTGCGACGGTCAACTCTACCTCGGTCTGTCGCCCGACGCGCTTGACGCACTGCTGCTGGGCCTGCTGGCTCCCGGAAAGACGCAGCGAAAGGCCCTTCTCGGAGAGAGAGACGCCAAGGAAGACAGTAATTAACACCCCGGGCCAGGCCCGGATTGCAGACGAGATATGAGCAAAGCAAGGCAAGCTACAGAAGTCCCGCGATTCAGCCGTCAGTGGTGGATCGATTCGGCCAGGATTTCAGTCTGGGTGGTGATAGTCACCGTCCTGGTCTGGGTATACGCCGACATGGAGTTCACACAGACCGCCGATGTGGCCATGACGGTGCGGCTCAACACCGCCGGCTCAAAAGAAGCGGTCCTGACATCGGAGAACCTGACTAGGGAAGTGACCTTCCAGCTTCGCGGCAGTCGCAGCGATCTGGACAAGTTCGTCAAGAAATTCCGCGGACAGGTCGTCGATCTGGACCTCAGCAGCAGGCCCGGCTTCCGGCCCGGATTGAATCAGGAAATCGATTCGGTGGCCGTGCTGGAAAACGTCAGCGAAGTTACGGAATTGGGGCTCCGGGTCGTTTCCGGCCGGCCCGCGAAGATACGGGACATCAACGTCGAGAAACTCGAGGCCCGTAACCTGCCGGTTGAGTTCATCTACAAGGGCGTGGAGCTGGACGCCGTCCCGATCGCCCAGGTCCAGGTCAAGGCGCCCGAGAGCCGCTGGGAAGTAATTCCCGGCAAATCCGCGATCCGGACCATCGAGAAGGACCTGACTGACCTGCCGATAGGCGAAACTGGAGACGTCACCTTCCAGCTTATCGCCGCCATAGGCGCCGAACCGATCGAACTGGACCAGGCCGAATTGACCGTTAGCGTCAAAGTCGTTCGCCGGACCGCGGCGGCTACCGAGACTATTCCGATCACTGTAAGGATCATAGCGCCCGCCGAGTGGTCCGAAGAGGGCCAAGAGGGCGTCTGGGCGCAATACAAGCTCGTTCGCAAGGATCGCCTCGAGTGGCGGGGAAAGGTTACAGTTACCGGTCCCAGGAAGGATATCGACATCCTCAAGACCGACAATACCAAGACCATCGACGCGTATATTGTCCTGACCGACAGCGACACCGAACCGATAGACAGTTGGTCATCGCGTCCGGTGACGCTTCGATTTCCGCCGGATCTGCAAATCCAACTGGCCTCTGGGCAGACCGAACCGATAGTGCAATTCCGCCTGGAAAAACGAGCAGCGGTCACGCCGTAGGCTCCTGGTGCGGCCGTGTGCCTTGCCTTTGTTTGCAATTTCGGAATCTCTTGCGTAGTCTTTGGGGCTGATATCTCTGTATTGGAGCATCATTATGGAACCTGAGAGAATAATCGCCGACCTGGCCGCCCCGGCGCGCCGGGCCGCCGCGACGCTTGCCGCCAGCCGCGGCGAAAATAGAAACGCAGCCCTGCTGGCCTGCGCCAAGTCGATCCGCGACGACGCCGATCGGCTGCAGAACGAAAACGCCAAAGACCTGGCCCGCAGCGAAGAGTTCGGACTCTCGCAGGCCATGATCGATCGCCTCACGCTCGACGACGCTCGCATCGAATCTATGGCCCAGGCCCTCGAGCAGATCGCCGCACAGAGCGATCCTGTCGGGCATACGATACACGCAACCAATCGTCCCAACGGTCTGCGGGTTGAGAAACGCCGCGTGCCGATCGGTGTGATCGGGATCATATTCGAATCCCGCCCCAACGTAACCGCAGACGCCGCGGCGCTGTGCATCAAGAGCGGCAACGCCTGCATCCTTCGAGGCGGCAAGGAGGCGATCAACTCCAACCTGGCGATCGCCGGATCGCTGCGACGCGGGCTGATGGCGGCGAATTTGCCGGCCGAGTGCGTTACCGTATTGGAAAGCACCGATAGGGCGCTGGTAGGCGCGATGGCCCGGGCCGAAGGGCTCATAGACCTGATCATTCCACGCGGCGGCGGTACGCTCATCCGTGCGGTCACCCAGGCCGCGACAATACCCGTTATCAAGCATTACGCCGGAAACTGCCACGTCTACGTGCACGCCAAGGCGAATCTCGGAATGGCCGAGCGGATCGTGCTGAACGCCAAGTGCCAGCGGCCCGGCGTGTGCAACGCCGCCGAGACCCTGCTGGTCGATCACGACATCGCGAGGCGCTTCATCGGCGATATCGTCACCCAGTTCGCCGAAGCTGGCGTTGAACTCCGCGGCTGCGAAAAGGCCCGCCAGTTCGCACAGATGAAAGCGGCAGTCGAAGAAGACTGGTCAACTGAGTATCTCGATCTGATCATGGCGGTTAAAGTTGTCGAAGACATCGACGAGGCGATCGCGCACATAAACGCCTACAGCAGCGGTCACACCGAAGCGATCGTGACCGATCAAGTCCAGGCGGCCCAAGAGTTTATCTCGCGGGTGGATTCCTCCAGCGTGATGGTCAACGCCTCTACTCGCTTCAGCGACGGCGGCCAGTACGGGCTCGGCGCCGAGATCGGGATAAGTACTGACAAACTGCACGCTCGCGGCCCGATGGGCGCCGAGGATCTGACGACGTACAAGTGGATCGTAACCGGGCAGGGACACGTGCGCCAGTAGGTTTCGTCAGGTGGGATAAATTCGGTAATAATCGCTTGTTTTTCGCGTTTCTATTAATACACTAGTAGGATTCTAAAGAAGTATTTCACGCTAACCTCAGTAATCGGAGAAGCAGAAAATGTCAGATAATAACGTAACTCGTCGTGCTTTCATGCAGACGACGGCCGCGACGGCCGCTGCTGCAACAGTGATCGCAGGCGCCGGACAGGCCGATGCGAAAAAGAAACCCGGCAAGGCCGCCAAGGCCTCTGACGGTAAGAAGCTTCGCTTCGCCATGATCGGTTGCGGCGGACGCGCCGGCGCCCAC
>CAYMSH010000532.1:0-3268 GCA_964392945.1 uncultured Planctomycetaceae bacterium
GACGCTGCACTGGATTTGCACGATCTGGGCCGATATTTCGGCGTGGAGTTTCTTGGCTTTCAAACGCTCGGCGTCGGTTCGCAGTGCGGCGGCGAGTTTGGGATCGGCCAACTGGTTCAATTCGCGTTGTATTCGCGGGACGATGAGATCCATTGCCGCGGGAGACATTCGACCCGATGCGATGACCTTCTTGAGCAGGTCCACGCGTTTGGTCAGATTGGCCATGCTCACGTTAATTGCGGGCATAACCACCATGTCGTAGCACGAAACCTTCGAATCAGTCGGCGGTTCGAGCAGGAGATCGCTCTTGAGGCGATTCATGTCGATGGTGAACATCGCCGCTTCAGCAGCCGACAGCAGTCCGGCGGAGGTAAGTTCGGATATTGCCCCGGCGGCGTCTTTGAGTTTCGCCTGGGCGATTTTGCGTTGGACGGTGCTGCTCATGTGCGAATCGGCGAGCGGCGCGACGTAACGCCACGCATCGCTGACGATCCGCCACTGGTTCGACTTGGCAAGATTGGTTGTCCCGATCGGGATCAGAGCTCGGACAACAGCGGTCTGTTTGGCCGCCGCGGCGACGAGGATCTTGGCCCGAGCCCGGCCCTTGTCGGTGAGCCTGGCCAAGTTTGCGGGCTTCGAGAGGATCGCAACATCGGCGTCTACTTCCCCGATCATCGCTTCGGCGGCAGCGCCGTCAAAGTCGGGCGACGACGTCAACCTTCCGAGCTTCTCCAGTTGCAATTCGAGATTGAAAATCGCCATCACGGGCGAAGTTTCGCCCTCCCGGGTCGATTCGGCGGACGTCGCCGGTTCTACCGCGACTCCCCGCCCGGCGACAACGCCCAGGAACGCCAGCACCGACAACGAAGCGGCCACCAGCGTGCGTTTCCATCGCGGGCCGGTGCGGGAGGCGCGCACCAGATTAGCTCCGAAAAGGACCATCAGGGCGACAACCGCCAGCCCGGCGATCCCGAGGATTACGGTCCACAAATTCATTATGCGATGGGGCACGTGAAATCTCCTGTTTTCAGTCCGTCGCGGCGACAGGTTTGGGGTCTGTTTTGGCTTTGGGTTTGGGTTTCGGCGCGTCGGCGAGTTTTTTTACCGCCGCCCTGGCGGCCTTGACGAGATTGCCCGCCGTAGTCCGCGTGTCGGGCGTCAGGCCCTTGAGATACTTTTCATCGGTCAACTTGACGACCTCGGCCTCGACGACCTCGGTGATTTTTTTTACAGCGGCCGGGTGGAGTTTTCCGCCTTGGGTGACTTTTTCCAGAAGCGGCATCCGGGCGAGCATGGCGATCATCGGGTCTCGGTTGGTTATCGGGGCGGGTCTGTAGCAGGTGGCGTTCTTCAGTTCGGTCGCCCGCATTCGTCTTACGCGAATCGGCAGGCCTTCCAGGCCGCTCTTGAGCAGGCCGGCCTCGGCGTCGGTGAGATATCCCGCGGTGGCCAGGGCGTCCAACCGGCCGGGGGCCGCATCGAGAGCCGTCAGCAGTCGCTTCTTCGTTTTCGTGTCGAACGGGTACCGCCCCTTCCGTCCGGAGGCGGCTTCTTCAGCATCTCGCCAATCGGTCGCAAGAGTCTTCCATACCGGCACATCGGCCAGCGGCTTGTCGCCCGCGGCCAGGCGGATATCCGCCGCGGCTACCCACACTTTGGCCTCGGAGACGGTCTTCTGGGCCTTGGTTCGTTGCCCCGAGCCGGCAGGCAGGCGATTGACGAAGTTACTCTCGTATGGACCTGTGTCTTTGCGAATCTGGTCCGCGACTTTCTTGAGAACGTCCGGCTTGATCTTCTCCATCACGCCCAACTTCTTCAGCGCCGCCATCCGGGCCGGAAGCGTAACGCCGGCCAACGGCCTGTCCGGACGCTGCACCATGAGGTAACATGAAGGCACGGGCCGGCGTAACTGCACCGGGACAGGAGGCGGATCATCAGCCAGAGCGTCCCTGGCGGCGAAATTCATGCCGATGGCCCCCAATACCGCCAGTGAAGCGGTGACCAGGGCGCGTTTCCACTTGGGCCCGGTGCGTGAAGCGCGAACCAGATCGGCCCCGAAGAGCACCATCAGAGCAACAACGATCAGCCCGGCGATTCCCAGTACGATAGTCCACATGTTAACCAGTCGATAAGGCATAGAATTCACCTCGCATGCTACGCGCCGGCGGCGACGTTCGCCCCGGAGCCGGGAAGTGCGGCTTGGATTTTCTCGAGCAGCGCATCAGCCTTGGCGCGCAGCTCGGCGGCTTTCTTTGCGTTGGTAAGCAGTTTAATGTCCGCCTTGATCGAAGGCAGGAGTTTCCCAACGACCTGGGGGTTCAGCCTTTCGGCTTTTACGAGCTTGTCCAACAGGGCCACGCGCCTGTCCAGGCGTTTGGTCGCGATGAGCACGTAATCGATCGGAGCCGGAGCGCCGTAACACGTGCCTTTGAAATCGGTCGGAGGATTGCGATACACCAGGGTCCTTTGTCGAGCCAGTTCGCCGGTAAGCAGTTCGGCCTCACCTTCGGTAAGCAGCCCGGCGGCGACCATGGAAGCCATCGAATCAGCGGCCGATTTGATCTGCTTGACGAAGGCTACCCGTTGGGCCGACGTGCTGGCCCGGGCAAGGGCCGCTGCCGATGAGAACGCCTTGTCCACCGTCCGCCAGCCGGACGTCCTGGCCAGTCTGACCGAGAGCGTTTTGCGTTTGATCTGTGCGACGAGCGGCGCGATTTCGTCGCGAAGTTTGACCGCCTCCCGCCTGGCCTCGTCGGTCCTGAGTTTCTTGAGTTGGGCGTCCGAACCCAGAACGGCCAGGTGAGCGGTGATATTGTCCATTACCTTATCCATCGCCACGGGCGACACCTTGTCCCTCGCGGCGACTTTCCGGACCAATTCCAGGCGTTTGCCCAGCCACTTGACGGATTTCTGGGCCGGCGGATAGTAGGCCATCTTGTAGCAGGATATGCGCAGGTCTTTCGGCGGTCGGGCGACAATGCGTTCCCATATCACGTCTGCATCCACCGCCAGGAGACACGCCTCGGCGTTGCTTATGAGTCCGGCGTTGTCCAGTTCGGCGGCCGCCTGCTTGGCGTTGGTGAACTTCTCCTTGATCGAAGCTCGCTGGGCAACGGTGCTCCCGGTGACCGCGAGGTCCGAGGCGACCCGCCAGGTTTCGACGATAAGCTTCCACTGGGGCGTTCTCGGCAGATCGCTTGAGCCCACCGGAATCAGCGTTTCGGCCCGGGCGATAAGCTCGCCTGATTCGGCGATAAGACGTTCGGCC
>CAYMSH010000533.1:0-3266 GCA_964392945.1 uncultured Planctomycetaceae bacterium
CTTGCCGGTGTATTCCTTGCCCATCTCGGCCTCGGCGGTGAGGTTTTCCACCATCGCCTTGGCGCCTTCTGCGCCTTCTTTGTTCAGGCAGAAGATCATGACGGTTCCGTCTTCCTCGATATCGATCGTGGCGCCGGTCTCGTCCTGGATGGAGTGGATCGTCTTGCCGCCCGGTCCGATCACCTTTCCGATCTTGGAGGGGTTGATCTTGACTGACATGATCCTCGGCGCCAGAGCACTGGTCTCGGGGCGCGGTTCGCCGATGACGGCCGTCATCTGATCGAGGATGCACACCCTGGCTTCGTAAGCCTGCTTCAGCGTGGCGACGATTCGGTCCTGGGCTATGCCCGGGGCCTTCATGTCAAGCTGAATGGCAGTGATGCCTTCTTTTGTTCCGGCGACTTTGAAGTCCATGTCGCCGTGGAAGTCTTCTTCGCCCATGATGTCGGTCAGCAGCACGTAGTTGTCTTCGTCTGAGACCATTCCGATGCTGATGCCGGCTACCGGAGCCGAGATCGGGACGCCGGCGGCCATCAGGGCCAGCGTGGCGCCGCAGATCGTCGCCTGGCTGGTCGAACCGTTTGATCCGAGCATTTCAGCGACTACCTGTGCGGTGTACGGAAAGTTGTCGCGATCCGGCATTACCGGCTGGATCGACTTTTCGGCCAACACGCCGTGTCCGTAGTCACGACGGCTCGGTCCGCGGATGGGGCGGATTTCGCCGACGCTGAACGGCGGGAAGTTATAGTGCAGCGAGAAGGGTTTTTTGTACTCTTCCATAAGCCCGTCCACGATCTGCATGTCGCGCGGCGTGCCGAGCGTGGCTATGCAGAGGGCCTGGGTTTCGCCGCGTGAGAAGATCGCCGATCCGTGAGTTCGCGGAAGGGTGTCGATCTCGATTTCCAGGGGGCGAACTTCGTCCATGGCGCGGCCGTCGGGACGGATCGACTGCATGATCAGCTCTCGCTGGATCTTGCCCTGTGTCTTGTAGAACGCACGCTTGACCTGTGCGGGCGTGAATTCGAACTCTTCGGGATCGCCGTCTTCGGGGCAAAACTCGGCCAGCACTTAAGCCGGTATATCATTGAGAGTATAGTTGCCATCGGTCTTGCCCTTGATCTGCTTGGCCGTGCGGATCTGGTCGCCGTACTTGTCGGCGATGGCGGCTTTGAGTTCGGGTGAGACGGGGTTTTCGGTATAGCTGCGATCGACTTCGCCAAGCTTCTGGCCGAGTTCTTCGATCATCGAGATGATCTCTTTGGCCGCGTCGAACGCCATTTCAATGCCGCCGGCTACGACTTCATCGGACATTTCCATGCCGTCCATCTCGATCATGTTGACGCCCTGAGGCGGTCCAGCGATCAGGAGGTCCATGTCGGACTCTTCCATCTGTTCGAGCGTGGGGTTCAGAACATATTCGCCGTCGACGTATCCGACGCGTGCGGTTCCCACGGGGCCCTGGTACGGGATCGGGGTCACGTGCAGAGCGGCGGAAGCTCCGATCATCGCCAGGAGATCGGGATCGTTGACATTGTCAAAACTCAGCGTCATGCACTGGATCTGCACTTCGTCGGTGAAATCTTCGGGGAACATCGGGCGATTCGGACGATCGATCATTCGCATCGTGATCACTTCTTTAGTCGAGGGACGTCCCTCTCGCTTGAAGAAGCCGCCGGGGATCTTGCCGCCGGCGTAGCGATTCTCGCGATAGTCGACATACAATGGGAAGAAGTCCAGGTCCCGCGTAGGAGCCGCCGACAGCACCGTGCACAATACTACGGTCTCACCGTAAGTTACTGTGACCGCGCCATGGGCCTGCATCGCCAACTTGCCAGTTTCGAGCGATAACGTACGCCCGCCAATTTCTCTTTCAACTCTAATTAGACTCATTCTTTCTTTCCTTGCTTGACACGACCCGCACTGGGTCTTGTGCGGCGGCCGTTTGCCGCCATTACGATATATAAACTGTGCTTCCTGAGTGTTCTGTTATGCCCCATGCGATACTGTCGGCGGGGAATACATACATACTCCGCGCCTTCGATCAGTGCGCGGTATGAACCGCATCGAGGGAGTCGCCCAACCTGAAAACGCCGTACTACACCGCTGCATTACGCCGCCGAATCGATCGGCCGGCGTCGCAGGGCGATCTTACTTGCGCAGGCCGAGTTTCTTGATAAGGGCCCGATAACGATCGTTATCGGCCTTGGCGATGTACTTCAGCAGACTGCTTCGCTTTCCAACCATCTTGAGCAGACCGCGCCTGGAGGAGTGGTCCTTCTTGTGAGCCTTAAGGTGTTCGGTGAGGTGAAGGATTCGCGCGGTGAGGATAGACACTTGTACTTCAACTGATCCGGTGTCTTCGCCGTGTCGCTGGTTGTCTGCTACGATGCTCTTGCGGTCTACTGTTTGCGTATTCGCCATTTTTCATTCCTGTGTTCGCCGCTACATGCCGGGCAACAAGCCCTGAATGCAGCGAACAACGCTCAATAATGTATTTCTCTCGTGTTGTTTCTACTGTCGAACTACTCGTCGAGCAGTTCGGTTATCGCTTCTAAAAGCTTGTTCATACGGAACGGCTTGGTGATGTATTTGTCAACGCCAAGTCGCTCGGCGTATATCTTGTGGCGATTTCCGAGATTGCCCGTGACCATGATCACAAACGGTTTCTCGCCCGGGGTGCGGTCTCGCTTGACCCTCTCGAGAACGAGAAAACCGCTGCGTTTGGGAAGCATCATGTCGAGGACAACGAGATCCGGCTCGCTCTCTTCGATCTGTCTGACGGCCTGGTTCCCGTCGCCAACGGACGTCACTTCCGGACCGAGGTCCTTCAGCGCCATCTCCATGGCGATGCGAATGTCGCGATCGTCGTCAACTACCAGAATTTTCTTGCCTTCCAACTTGCCGGCCATCAGTAGTGCTCCCTGGTCATTGCCAAAAGCTATTGATTCGAACGACGTATTGTATACATCGGACCGCGGCGGGTCAATACTCTAAATAAAGCGAAAATTTCGCTATCTCCCTTTACTCAGCGTATGTGCGCATCGCGCCTCGGCGGGGCGATCGATATATGTTGGCGCCGTTGAGCAGCGCCCTGGTGAATCTAGAGACGACTCTCTTGTTTGCGAACAGGAGCGGGACGAGCATCTGGAGGCTGGCGTCCGGCGGGCTGAGGTACAGTCCCAGCGTCTTTCGCCAGGAATTCTTGAAGACCGACAGATGCTCCTGGATATTCTCGTCGCCCTGCTCAAGCACAGCCGAGGCGCATT